>JBIIDB010000140.1:0-4878 GCA_044238505.1 Chitinophagaceae bacterium
CGAAGTACCTTGTGATCGAAGTGAAGACAAGAGCTTGCTTTCTATGCTGTCCAGAAAATAAAAAGAACGATTGATGGACTGCTGCAGCCTCATAAAAACCTTAATCTGAGGCTGTTCCCCCAGTATAATCGAATCGGCTTCTTTGACCAATGAACCAGACCTGTCCAGCTGCTTTTTAATGAGTTGTTCTTGGTATGACAGTGTCCTGATAACATAGAGATTACTCTCTAGGAGACTGGCCGGAACGCTGAGCAACGAAAGACAGATAAAAACCAGATACAACAGAAGTATCAGGCGATAACGATTGGTATTAATGGGTGCAGCCACTGGTGTTACCGACTTTTGATAGACTGCAGTATATTATTGGAGAGGACTCCCAGCTCCTGAATAGACCGGGCGGTAGCCTGCAATTCTTGTTCTAGTTTTAGCAGGCGATCACTATTGAGCTCGGTCGCATTTTTCATTTTGGTAATCTGCAAATCGAGCTCGGCCGAACTTCGCCCAAGTGTCTCAAATTCAGAAATACCCGATATCATTAAACTGGTGCCAGTCTTAACCTCACCCAAACTGGCAGACACCTGCTGGGCATTAGTGGCAATCTCGTTCATGCTGTCTCGGATCATATCGCTCAGCTTATAATAATCATAATTGAGTTTGTCCAGACGCACAATATGAGTTTGCAGCGTATCGATATACCCGGTAGTAACCTGCTCTATCCGGTCATGCACCGCAACCGTATCTTGCGGATTATCGGATGCCGTATCGAGTAGATCAGGGAAAATACGTTCCCACTTGTAATAGAAGGGTCTTTTCTTAACTTGAAAGGCTGAGAGAGCAAAAACCAATATCTCGGTACCAAGTCCGGCAATCAGGATTTCGTCTTCGTATTCCCACTCTAAAAACTTAGCAATTACTCCTGTTAGAATTACGATAGCCCCCAGACTATAGAAGAGATTGAATCTGTCGATTCGCTTAAGCCAAAGCAGCATAGGTTAGTATTTTAGAGCCTTCAAAACTTGAATCTTATGTAAAAAATTCAAGCTTTTTTTTGCTCCTCAAAGTTCCCTTAGCTCTCTAAAATTGATTGTAGAATAATATTGATTTTATTGTAGTATTTGAACTACAATAAAATAAGACAAAGCCCCTAAGTGGCTATTTGTTATTTCGCAACTTGCTGTTCCGATAGCCGTAGCTGAAATATAAAAGAAGCCCAAAGCCCATCCATGCAAAAAACCAGCTCCAGCTGATGGCCGGTATTTCGATCATCAGATACATACAAGACAACATGCCAAGAACCGGAATGAGCGACCAGTTTTTAAAAAAAGAAAATACAGCAAGCACTACGGCCGCAACAAAGTAGCCGACAAAAAGTATTTCCTGATAACCTTCGTTGAGTATATTCGAAAAAGCGCTCACCAATCGGTCGCTGGTCAAGTAAAAGAAAAGGAGTACCAAAACAGGTATCCAAAAACGTCCATTGATATAGGGAAGACTAAATTGTCCAGGCGCTTTCTGAATACTTGGCAATAATAAAACACCACCCGATACCAGTACAAAAGCAAAGAGCGTGCCAATGCTGGTCAGATCTGTCACCAACCCGCTTTGTAAAAATAGTGCCCCCACTCCCACAATAACGCCTGTCAGCACAGTGGCAAAGCCCGGTGTTTGATAACGAGTATTGATTTTACCAAATCGCTGCGGCAGTAACCCATCCCGGCTCATACTCATCCAAATGCGAGGTTGTCCGATTTGGAACACTAATAAAACAGAGGTAGTAGCCACTACGGCACTGATAGATACTATATTTTCGATCCAGGGTGCACGGTTTTCAAAAACAAAGGCGAGCGGATCGCTGATCCCCTTGAAGGAAGCATAGTTTTCCATACCGGTCAGCACCAGCGCAATCAAAATGTAGAGCACGGTACAGCTCAAGAGCGAATAAATCATACCTCTTGGCATATCCCGTTGTGGATTCTTACATTCTTCGGCGGTAGTGGAGATGGCATCAAACCCAATGTAGGCATAAAAGACAGCGGACACTCCCTTTAGAACGCCCGAGAAACCATTGGGCATAAAAGGCACCCAGTTGTTGGTATCAACGTAAAAAGCACCCGCACCGATAACGAATAAGATGACCAACACCTTAAAAATCACCATGGCGTTGGCCGATTTTTTACTCTGGCTAATGCCGGTGTAAGCCAACCAGGTAATAAGAACTACTATTATAAAAGCAGGGAGATTAAAAAAAACTTTCATTGAACCAATGGCAGGGGCTTGTTGGTAGGCCTCAATAGCAAACCGATAAGAATTTATCATGGCAGGCTCGGTAACCATTCCGCTCTGCAGTGCTTGAGTGGCCTCTCGGTAAGCATTGGCTGCTGTAACAGGGTCTACCAGCATCCAATCCGGAAGATGAATATTAAAAATATGCACAAGAAGATTATTAAAATACCCGCTCCACGAGATGGCTACTACAATATTTCCGATGGCATATTCGAGAATCAACGCCCAACCGATAATCCAGGCAACCAATTCTCCGAATGTTACATAAGAGTAGGTATAGGCACTGCCCGCTACCGGCACGCGGCTGGAGAACTCTGCATAACACAGTGCCGAGAAGCCACAAGTGATAGCTGTAATAATAAATAGTAAAGAGATGCCGGGCCCGCCATGATAAGCCGCGCCCCCGATCGTAGAGAAAACACCGGCTCCGATTACAGCAGCAATGCCTAAAAACGTAAGATCTTTTACACCCAGCACTTTTTTTAACGAAGAACCCTGGTCGGTATCCCTTTCGTGAGTGGCACGAATAGATTCAATTGATTTTTTTCGCAGTAAGGAAGACCACATAAGCATTGATTAAGTGTAGGATTAAACGTCGCGCTGTATTAGATAGGCTGCCAATTCCCGTAGAGGTGCCTTCCGGGAAGACAGTACGGCTATTTGTTCCAGATTATCGAGGGCATTATCTAAGAATTGCTGTTTTAAAGAGAGCGCCCACTGGTCCACGCCACAATTTCTGTATATCGCCAGTACCTGCGCCACTTTATCTGGTGGGTTAGACTGCAACAGCGATAACAGTTTTTGTTTATCGGATGGGGAAGCTGTTTGCAGGGCGTGTATTAACAAAAAGGTTTTCTTATTGGCCAAAATATCGCCACCGACCTGCTTTCCGAATTTCTCCGGATCTCCGAACGCATCCAAATAATCATCCTGCACTTGAAAGGCGAGCCCCAGCTGTAATCCGAAAGAATAGATCAATTCCTGGTTACGCTGTCCGGCTCCCCCGATCATGGCTCCCATTTGCAATGCGCAGGCTAAAAGTACCGAGGTTTTTAACTTGATCATGTGCAGGTATTCATCGAGCTGCACCTCTGTGCGCTGCTCAAAATCCATATCGAGCTGTTGCCCTTCACAGACCTCGGTAGCTGTACGATTAAACAGTGGCAGTAACGATGGCTGATAGGCTGCGCTAACCTTACTGAGCCAGTGATAGGCTTGTATCATCATCACATCGCCGGCCAATAATGCGGTATTATCCCCAAAACGGGTATGAACAGTTGCCACCCCCCTACGTAGCGGGGCTTTATCCATCATGTCATCGTGAATAAGGGTAAAGTTGTGAAAAAGCTCAATAGCCGTGGCCGCCGACCAAGCATCGGGTTTGATGTCTTCGAATAACTCGTTACCCAGCAAACAGAGTACAGGCCTGATGCGTTTACCACCGATCTGTAAAAAATAGTCAGTAGCCTCGTATAAAGCAGCCGGTTGGGCCGGAAACTGTTTCCCCGAGAATCTTTCATTAAAAAGAGCCGACAGATCGCTAAAGGAATGCATAGCCCAAAATAAGACTCATTTCTTGGTTTTAGGCAATTTGGCAGCCGATTTTTTGGCCGACAGCTCTCCTGCCACTACCCACTCATAATCGAGCTGGCGCTTGGTAAGATTGGCTGCTATCACTTTGATCCATACTTTATCGCCCATCCGGAACTTTCTTCCTGTCCGCATACCCAGCAAGCAGTAATCGGTTTCTATATGGCGAAAATCATCGTAATCCGACAATGATACCACACTGACCAATCCCTCGCATTTATGTTCGATGGTCTCTACCCAAAAACCAAAATGAGCCACGCCACTAATGATGCCTTCGAACTCCTCTCCCAGATAATTCTTCATGTATTGTACCTGCTTGTATTTGTTAGCCGCCCGTTCAGCTTCCATGGCTGCACGTTCGCGTTCACTGGTATGCTTACATTTTTCCTCTAGTTTTTTATCGGGCACGACCCTGTTTTGCAACACATCAAACAAGATCCGATGAGCCTGCACATCGGGATATCGGCGGATCGGTGAGGTAAAGTGACAGTAATTTTCGAATCCCAGTCCATAGTGCCCTACATTCTCTGCTGTATAGCGGGCCTTGGCCATGGTACGAATACCCAATTGCTCCAATACATGTTGCTCGGGACGACCTTTTACATCTTGTAATAACTGATTGAACGAAGCTGCGATGGCCTCGGGGCTGGAGCGATCGAAGGAATGTCCAAACTTCCTGGCAAAATCCACAAAAGGAATGAGTTTCTCTTCGTCGGGATCATCGTGAATACGGTAAGGAAAAGGAATGGGCTTTTGATCTACTTTCTGCCCGGCAATAAATGCCGCTACGGTTCGATTAGCCAGGAGCATAAATTCCTCGATCAACTGGTGTGACTCTTTGCTCTCTTTGACCATTATTCCGATGGGATCTCCCTTTTCGTTGAGCTTAAAGCGAACCTCCTGCGAAGAAAAATTAATGGCTCCTTGTTTAAAACGCGCTGCTCGAAACAGCCGGGCCAGTTGATTAAGCTGCAATACCTCGTCTGCATAGAGTCCGTTTTTTTC
>JBIIDB010000108.1:0-6163 GCA_044238505.1 Chitinophagaceae bacterium
AATGGCCATCAACGATGCAAAACGAGTAAGCATGATCAGATTTTTTACAGTTAAAAGAAGAATCCGGGTATAGCTAACTAAATAACTTTTCGGCCAACGCAACACTTTCGGGTTTGCCTACATCTATTACATGGTCTTTGCTGTGTTCAAATCCATAAATCGGATAATCGGCGGCCAGTTTCAGGTAGACATCGGTGAGTGAGAACTTTTTTGCAAAGCCATAGCCTTGCATCAGATTAAAGATGCTGTAATCGAAGAGCGCTACGCAGCTGTAAGCAAAGGGTTGCAACGAGGGGTGAGCGATCACGATCTTTTCCTCGCCGGTTTTATTATTGCGCCAACCACAGAGGCGGTGAGCGGGATCCATCAGCAAGGAGCGCGAACTTTCTCGGCGTGTGATGCCAAAGGAGATGACCGGCTGGTGCTGGTCATGAAACTCGATCAGCTTGCCGATATGTAAATTGGTGAGAATATCGGCGTTACAGGTTAAAAAGGGCTGGTCTTCTTCGAACAGCGGCTTTGCTTTTAAAAGGCCTCCTCCTGTATCCAGCAGTTCGGCTCTTTCGTCGCTGATCAGAATAGCGGATCCCCAGCCTCGATTTTGTTCGACCGCCTCTTCGATCTGATCGGCAAAATGGTGCACGTTGATCACGATATCATATATGCCGAAGCCTTGCAGGTATTCGATGTTGCGTTGCAGTAAACTCTTGCCATTGACCAAGGCCAGCGCTTTGGGATGCTTATCGGTCCAGGGTTTAAAGCGCGTCCCCAGCCCGGCACAAAATATCATGGCACGTGTGATCATAGATGTTACTCGGCTGCCGGGGTGTTGATCCAGTTTTTTTCGTCTTGCACCACGTGATGCAATTTTACTTTTACCTTGAATTTATTGCGCAGGTGTCTGGCCATTTCGTCGGCGGCGTAGACGCTGCGGTGTTGCCCACCTGTACAGCCAAAACCCACGATCAGACTTTCGAAGCCTCGTTTCATATAGTCCTCGACTGTCATGTCTACGATATCAAAGACGGAGTTTAGGAACGAGGGCATATTAGTTTGTTGCTCTAAGAAATCGCGCACCGGTTTATCACGACCGGTCAGCGTCTTCATGTTTTCTATACGACCGGGGTTTAAAATACCGCGGCAATCGAACATAAAGCCACCGCCGTTACCCGATGTATCGGGTGGATGGCCCTGTCGGTACGAGAAGCTGTATACTGTTACCTCAAGCGGCGTAGATTCGGTGGCTTGCGTGGGGGTGAACTCCGCGATCACTTCGTGGCTGGTGCAGAGTTCTAATACTTTTCTGAACTCGGGAACGGCGATACCAACGCTGTGTTGGCTCAAAAATTCTTTGAGGTTACGCAGGGCCAGCGGAATACTGGTCAGAAACTGAGCTTTTCGTTCAAAGAGCCCCCTAAATCCGTACGCACCCAGCACTTGCAGCAAGCGGATCAGTACATAGCCGTTGTACTGGCTCTTGAATAGTTTTCTGTCTATCTTGCTGTCGATCGTTTTTTCGAAGGCATCCATGTAGTCTTCGAGCAAGCGCAGCTTCCAGTCTGCCGACAGGTTGGCACGCGCTTGCCAGAGCAAAGAGGCCAGGTCGTACTGGGGAGCTCCTTTCATGCCGCCCTGATAATCGATAAAGTGCACCTGGCGATTTTCGCCCACCATGATGTTGCGGCTCTGAAAATCGCGGAATAAAAAGTATTGATATTCGGTATGCGTCAGGTAATTGCTGAGGGCTTCAAAGTCGTCGATCAATTTTTGTTTGTCGTAGGGCCTGCGCAGGGCATCTAAAAAGTAATACTTAAAATAAAGCAGATCGGCCAAGATGGCTTGCTTGCCGAATTCCTTATTGGTAAGACACTTGTTGTAATTAATTCCTTCATCACCTTTTACCTGTAATTCGGCGAGTGCGGCTGTAGTATTGGCAAAAAGTTGATAGACCTCATCGGTAAAACCCTTGCTTTCGAGATGATGAAGTAAGGATACATCACCCAGATCTTCTTGCAGATAGAATTGACGGTCGTCGCTGATCGCCAAGATCTCCGGAACGGCCAATCCTTTTTTCTTAAAATGATCGCTGAAGTAAAAGAAGGTCTCGTTCTCTTTGAGGTTATTGCCGTAGGTGCCGATCACTGAGTGTTGCGTTCCGTTTTCAGTGCCCCGCAACCGAAAATACCTGCGCTCGCTGCCGCTTTGCGGAAGCACATCAAGTGAGGCGGGGGCCACCCCTTTGTAACGGGTATACAGGGCTGTAACGGCATCGATCCAATGCTGCATGTAACAAAAGTAGGTAACCCCTTTGATTTCTGACGGGTTTGGGTACTAACACTCATTCGTTTTTTGTTAATTTTGCAGCGTCTTGGTCCGGCCCATGCTTTTCAGCCCCATCTTTCCGGATCAGCGCAATACGTATGGCTCAACCTGAGGTTACCAAGATAAGAATCGTAACAGCCGCCAGTTTATTCGATGGCCATGATGCGGCTATCAACATCATGCGTCGCATCTTGCAGCAGCAGGGTGCCGAGATCATTCATCTGGGGCATAACCGTTCTGTTAAAGAAATTGTGGAGACTGCAATCGAAGAAGATGTGCAAGGTATTGCCATTACCAGTTACCAGGGCGGCCATGTGGAATTCTTTAAGTACATGAAAGACCTGCTGGTGCAAAACGGTTGTGGGCATATCAAGATCGTTGGCGGCGGCGGCGGCACTATTTTGCCCGAGGAGATCGAAGAATTGCAGGCCTATGGTATTGACCGGATCTTTTCGCCCGACGATGGGCGACGTTTGGGATTAGAGGGAATGATCGCAGCTGTGATCGACATCTGTAAACAAGCGCAAGCAGGTTCGCTGACCGATTGCCCCGTAAACCCCCTTGGAGAACAACGACCTGTTATTCATATTGCCCGCGCCATTAGTTTAGCCGAACGCGGAGAGTCTTATCAGTCCGTGATGAGCGACAAACGTTTTGTAGGGGCTGTTGCCGTTACGGCTTCGCTTGCCGAAACCACTCGCAGCACGCAACAAGATAGTGCCGGCCAGCCGGCAGGCAGTTTCGCGGCTCCTGTGTTCGGTATTACGGGAACAGGTGGGGCCGGTAAGAGCAGTGTTACCGACGAGATCGTCAGACGATATCTGAATAATTTTACCGACAAGACTATTGCGGTGATCTCGGTCGATCCTTCGCGTAAAAAAACCGGAGGGGCCCTATTGGGCGATCGCATTCGCATGAATGCCATCAATCATCCCCGGGCCTATATGCGTTCGCTGGCCACCCGCGATGATAATACGGCTCTCAGCGCTGCACTGCGCGATGCGGTGGCTATTTGCCAGCAAGCCGCTTTTGATCTGATCATTATCGAAACCGCCGGTGTCGGACAAAGTGACGCCAGTATTCTGGATCACTGTCAGGTGAGTATGTATGTGATGACACCCGAGTACGGAGCGGCTACGCAATTGGAGAAGATCAACATGCTGGATTATGCCGACCTGATCTGTCTTAATAAGTTCGATAAAGCCGGCGCTCTCGATGCGCTCAATGATATTCGCAAGCAATACAAGCGCAATCACCAACTCTTTTCGGCTAAGGACGAGGAGATCCCGGTCGTGGGTACCATGGCCAGTAAGTTCAATGATGAGGGGGTTAACCATCTCTTTCAACTTTTACTCAAAAAGATCAAGGAGAAGACTGGTATTACATTCGGCACTACTCAGTTTGCTGCCACGGCACAACTCTCGCAGGCCATTATACCGTCGAGCCGGGTTCGCTATTTAGCAGAGATCGCTGCCGGTAACCGTGAGTATGATGCATTAGTTAGAGAACAGGCGGCCATTGCTTCAAAGCTTTATCAATTACAAGGGGTGCTCGATAACAAAGAGCTCAAGGGCACTACCGATAAAAACGTATATGCCGAGCTGACCACCGCATTGCAAGCGCAGATCGATCAACTCACCGAGCAGCTGACCCCCGTTAGCCGAAAACTCATCAAGAACTGGCCAGAAAAGGTAACGGCCTATCAAAAAGATTTTTATGAGTACACGGTGCGCGACAAGGTGATCAAGCAGCCCATGACCACGACCAGTTTGAGTGGCACCCGGATACCCAAGGTAGTATTACCCAAGTACAAAGACTGGGGTGATCTGTTGCAATGGCAAGCGCAAGAAAACGTGCCTGGGCACTTTCCCTTTACGGCGGGGGTGTTTCCTTTAAAGAGAGAAGGAGAGGATCCCACGCGCATGTTCGCCGGCGAAGGGGGTCCCGAGCGAACCAACAAACGTTTTCATTATGTGAGTGTCGATCAGCCCGCCAAACGACTTTCTACCGCTTTTGATTCGGTGACGTTATATGGCGAAGATCCCGATCATCGCCCCGACATCTATGGTAAGGTAGGTAATAGCGGAGTGAGTATTGCCACCGTAGATGATGCCAAAAAACTATACAGTGGTTTTGATCTTTGTGATCCCAAGACCTCTGTATCGATGACTATCAATGGGCCAGCACCGATCATCCTGGCCTTCTTTATGAATGCGGCCATCGATCAACAGTGCGAAAAAAAGATCATCGAGTTAGGATGGCAGCACAAAATCGACGAGGCCTTTGCAAAAAAATATCCCGGACTTGCTCGGCCTTGCTATAGTAATCCGCTGTCTCCCGACGGATTACCTGACGGGCATAATGGTCTTGGTCTTGCCCTGCTGGGATTAAGTGGTGAAGATGTACTGACTGCCGAGGTCTATCAGCAATGTAAAATGGCTGCGTTGCAACAAGTGCGGGGTACGGTACAAGCCGATATTTTAAAAGAGGACCAGGCACAAAACACATGTATCTTCTCTACCGAGTTTGCATTGAAGCTGATGGGGGATGTGCAGCAATATTTTATTGAAAAGCAGGTAAGAAATTTTTATTCCGTTTCGATCAGCGGCTATCATATAGCCGAGGCCGGTGCCAATCCGATCACCCAGTTGGCATTTACGCTTGCCAATGGCTTTACGTTCGTGGAGTACTATTTGAGCCGCGGCATGAATATCGATGACTTTGCGCCGAATCTTTCTTTTTTCTTCAGTAACGGTATGGATCCGGAGTATAGTGTGATCGGCAGGGTGGCTCGTCGTATTTGGGCCAAGGCCATGAAGTACAAGTACAAGGCTAACAAGCGCAGTCAGATGTTAAAGTATCATATTCAAACATCGGGCCGCTCACTGCATGCGCAAGAGATCGATTTCAATGATATTCGAACTACATTACAGGCGCTCTATGCCATTTACGATAATTGTAATTCGCTTCATACCAATGCTTACGACGAAGCTATTACGACCCCGACCGAAGAAAGTGTACGTCGCGCCATGGCCATTCAGCTGATCATCAATCGGGAGCTGGGTTCTGCTAAAACCGAGAACATGACACAGGGTTCTTTTGCTGTGGAGGAGTTGACAGCGCTGGTCGAAGAAGCGGTACTCGCCGAGTTCGATCGCCTCACCGAGCGAGGGGGCGTATTAGGCGCCATGGAAAGAATGTACCAGCGCAATAAGATCCAGGAAGAAAGTCTCTATTACGAACATCAAAAGCATACGGGTGAATTGCCTATTATTGGCGTCAACGCCTTCTTGAATAAAAAAGGATCACCTACCATTATTCCCGGTGAGGTCATTAGAAGTAATGAGCAGGAAAAGGAGCAGCAGATCAGTAATCTTCGTGCTTTTCATGCCCGCCATGCCGCCGTATCGAACAGCAAGTTGCAGCAATTACAGCAAGTAGCCATCGATAACGGTAACCTGTTTGCTGAGCTGATGGAGACCGTCAAGTATTGCTCGTTAGGGCAGATCACGCATGCGCTGTATCAAGTGGGCGGGCAGTATCGAAGAAACATGTGATCGATCGATGCTTGTTTTTTTTGTCTTGTTGCTTACTGTTTGTGCTTGAGTGTGTTGCCTTATCTTGATCTGAATATGCGCTAAAATCGTTATCTTCGTTAGCGAATGATTTTATTCTGAATTAATGCACCTTTGTTTTGCGTTTTACTGATTTTAATTTTCATCCTTCCTTACTGGAAGGAATTGAAGCCTCTCACTACGAAACCGCTACTCCCGTTCAAGAAAAAGTGATCCCTCCCATTCTGGAAGGGCGCGATATTATTGCCTCTGCCCAGACTGGCACG
>JBIIDB010000079.1:0-8284 GCA_044238505.1 Chitinophagaceae bacterium
GTTCGCGGTCGTGTTCAAAGAACAGCACATAGTTATTAGTGACCGCTTCTTCTAAGAATATTCTTTTTTCTTGCAGGCTGGTTAGTGGAAACATATCGTAGGCCATTACATAGGGCAACGGAATATGCCCGGACGATGGCAGCAGATCGGCCATAAAGACGATTGTATGCCCGCGATAACGGATCTGCGGCAGCATCATAGCACGGGTATGGCCATTGGCAAAGCGGATGTCGACATTGTTTACGAAAGGTGTAGTACCCAGCGAGCTCAGCGCCGGAGAGTTGTTGGTGTCTGCGGCAGTTTTTTCGTGTAGCTTATCGTTATGCGTGCCAAAGGGCACCTCATCCGGCACATCGATCATAGATAGCTGCCCCAATTCTTTGATGGGCAAAATATTTTCTTTTAAGAACGAGGCTTTCTCGCGATCATTGGGTTGAACAGCCCAGTTCCAATGTTCGGGGTTACTCCATACACGCGCTTTTGGAAAAGCAGCTACCAAGCGGTCGCCCTCTTTGGCAATAGTGCCGCCGCAGTGATCGAAATGCAAGTGCGTTAAGATCACATCGGTAATATCGGTGCGCGAAAAACCATAATGCGCCAGCGAACCGTCCAGGGAATCGCTGCCATGTAATCCGTAATGGCCAAAAAATTTGGCGTCTTGTTTAGTGCCGAGTCCGGTATCGATTAAAATAAGCTGATCTCCGTCTTCTATTAATAAACAACGCAGCGCCCACGAGCATAAATTGTTTTCATCGGCCGGATTGATCTTGTTCCAAATACTTTTAGGCACGACGCCGAACATGGCGCCCCCGTCTAATTTAAAAAATCCGGTGTTGATGCTATACAAGCGCATGCGATTCTGTTTTTTCTGCTTTTGTAAAGATCAACAGAAAAAATCCAAGTACAAAGAACACCATCAGGGCCAGCACCGAACTGCGCTGTGAGCCGGTCAGTTCGGTAATGTAACCGAAACCGAACATGCCGATCACGGTGGCGATCTTTTCGGTCACATCATAAAAACTAAAATACGAGGCGGTGTCTTTGGTCGACGGCATCAGCTTGGCATAGGTGGAGCGGCTGAGTGATTGAATGCCTCCCATCATAAAACCCACGAGGGCGGCCAGGCCATAAAACTCATTGATGCCTCCTACGGGCAGGGTATAGCCGATCACGCATCCTCCGCACCAAAGGGCCACTAATATCTGCAGGGTGCGAAGGTTGCCTAATTTGGCAGAGACTCTTGCAATAGTAAAGGCGCCAGGAATGGCAATCAGCTGGATGATCAATATGGCGCCGATCAGATTAGTGGTGGGAATTTGCAGTTCACTTTTGCCGTAGATGGCGGCCACTAACATCACCGTTTGTACGCCCATATTGTAGCAAAAGAACGCAGACAGAAAGCGACGCAGTTTGTATTGACCTTTCAACTGTTGCCACACCGCTTTTAGTTCATGGTATCCCTTTAATAAAAGTTGTTGTTGAAGCCCCGGCTGCGTAACAGCTGCACGGCCGGGCATACGATTGAGTGAATAGGTCCCAAACCCGAACCACCAGAGCCCCACCAGTAAAAAGCAAATTCTAAATTGGATAGTGGTGTCGTCACTACCGCCAACGATAGACGGCATAAAAACGAACACAAAGCAGATCAATTGTAAAAGTACCGAGCCCACGTAGCCATAGGCATACCCCCGCGCACTGATGCGGTCGCGGTCTTCGGGGGCGGCGATCTCGGGCAAGAATGAATTATAATACACCCAGCTCGCCCAAAATCCCACGCAGGCCAGTATCATGCAAACAAGTCCCCAGCCCAAGGTGTCTCTTTCAAAAAAGAAGAGTCCGCTGCAGCCCAGACTACCCAAGGTTAAAAAGAACCGCATAAACGATTTCTTGTTGCCTTTAAAGTCGGCAATGGCAGAGAGGAGGGGCGACAGGCAAGCTACGATCAAGAGTGCAACAGCGATCGTGTAATTGTAGAGGGCGGAATTTTGAAAGGTTCTGCCTAAAAAAGTAACGGCTGTTGCAGACTGGGCGCGATCATCGACTGCTATCGCCTCGAAGTAAGCCGGAAAAATGGTGGAGGTAATGACCAGGTTGTAAGCGGAGTTGGCCCAGTCGTACATAGCCCAGGCATTCACCACTTTTTTGGGAGCGGTTTGCATTGGTTGGTTTTGATAAATATAAGCAAATCGGCTTTATGCCTTTACATAGCCCGAGAAAAGCAAGGCCAACAGCAAGGTGCCCGCCACAATGCGGTAATAGGCAAATAATCTAAAGCCGTTACGCTGCAAGAATTGAATAAAGAATTTAATGGCGAACAGGGCTACCACAAACGCCACGATATTGCCGATGGCAAACAGCTGCAAATCAGCCGGCGTGATCTGTTGGTATCCCTTTAATAGTTTATAGCCGGTAGCGGCCGCCATAGTGGGCACGGCCAGAAAAAAAGAGAATTCAGCAGCCAGTTTGCGGCTGAGTTGCTGTTGCATCCCGCCAATAATGCTCGAAGCACTGCGACTGACACCCGGTATCATGGCAATACATTGCCAGCAGCCGATCTTAAAGGCTCTCCAAAAATCAATTTGTTCTTCTTCTTGAATAGCCTCTTTAGTAAACACGCGGTCAATAAAAAGCAACACGATACCGCCTGCTATCATCGAAATAGCCACGGTCAGCGTGCTTTCCAGCAGCGAATCGATATAGTCAGAAAGTAAAAAGCCCAAGCCAAGTGCAGGCGATACAGCGACCAGGAGTTTTAAATAGAACTGAATACCTCGAGATAGCTGCTGAAGCGGAGCCATAAATTTTTTCCAGTACAAAACCACCACCGCCATGATAGCCCCCAGCTGAATACCTACAGTGAAGAGTTTGGTAAAATCGGTATCGGGAACACCCAATAACTTTTCGGTAATGATCATGTGTCCGGTAGAGGAGATCGGGAGAAATTCGGTGAGGCCCTCTACAATGGCGATCAGGATAGCTTCGAGAAGACCCATGCTTATTTTTTGAAAATAGCCACGATCTCAATGACCAATCCGGCTAAAATGAGCAAGGGCGCCACTGTAATGCGCATACTGCTGTATACCTCGGCTCTGTTAAATACAGCGGGATCGGTATTGCTTTTTCCGCCTGACATCAAGAACATGCCAAGGGCGATCAGTACCAGACCCAGCAGCATCCACGTAAGGTTTTTCTTTTCGAACAGCGATCCGGTAGAAGTTTTCATATAGCCATTTTTAAATAAGCGCACTAAAAATTAATAGAGGTCGTCAAGTTTCATTTTAAGATACTTGATAACACTTCTGTGTGTACTGAATAAGGTAATGCCGATACCGAGCACGATCAGCCCCGAAAACAGCAGCAGCAGACTGCCCGTGTCGTGAATAGCTTTTAATTCGGGTAAGATACCTTCTGCCAGCATAATAAAGGCGAACACAGCGACCACGGCAATAAGACCACTGACCGCTCCGTTGATGATGGCTCTTTTATTGATAGGCCAGGCAATAAACCAGCGCGTAGCGCCCACCATCTGCATGGTCTTGATCAAAAACCGATTGCTGAACATGGCGAGCCGAATGGTGTTGTCGATAAGGGCGATCACCACCGCCGACAACAGCAAGGCAATACCCAGGAGAATACCACTGATCTTGCGGATGTTCTTGTTGAGATTATCGACCAGTGCTTTGGGGTAGGCTACTTCGGTAATATAGGTTTGTTTGAGGAGCAGGGTCTGTATCTTGGCCAGCGAGTCGGCATTCATATACTCCTGCTTCATTTTAAAATTGATGCTGTTGGGCAGAGGATTCGCATCGAGCACCCCATCCCAAGAATTATTGCCATCGGCCAAAAAGATCTGCTTGGCCTTTTCTTTATTGACAAACTGGATCGATTTAACGAAGGGTTGCGATGCGATGTAGTTGTAAAGGGTGGCACTGTCGGCAGGATTCAGGTCGCCTCTGAGTTCGGCACGCACTTCTACACTCTCCTTAAAATAATCGCCTAGCTTGGAGGCATTGATGACCAGCCATCCGATGATGCCCAGCAGCAGCAACACGAGTGTGACCCCCAGAATCGACATAAAGTAAGAAGGTTTACCGCGTTTGATAGAGGCTTTTCCGGGTTGTGTCATAGAGATAATTGGGCTTATGCGAGTATCAGCAAATATAAAAGTTTAGCGCTACAAACCGTATTTTTGGCGCTCGATGGAATACGATTTTAAGAAGATAGAAACAAAGTGGCAACAGTTGTGGAAAGCGCATGGCGTTTACAAGGTCAGCAACGATCCTTCGCGCCCCAAATGCTACGTGCTCGATATGTTTCCGTATCCCAGTGGTGCCGGTTTGCACGTAGGACATCCACTCGGGTATATTGCTTCGGATATCTATTCTCGTTATAAAAAGCTGAAAGGATTTAACGTACTGCATCCGATGGGTTTTGACAGTTTCGGTCTTCCTGCCGAGCAGTATGCGCTCGATACCGGCCAACATCCGGCCGTGACCACCGAGCGAAACATCGCTACGTTTAAATCACAGCTCGATCATATCGGATTTTGCTACGACTGGGAGCGCGAAGTGCGCACCAGCGATCCTGCATATTATAAATGGACCCAATGGATCTTTTTGCAGCTCTATGAGTCTTTTTACTGCACCCGGCAAAACAAGGCCCGCCCTATTGCCGAACTGATCGCGGCCTTGGAAGCAGCAGGCAATGCCCATCATCCATGCCCCGGAATGCCCGAACTGCACTTTACCGCGGCGGACTGGGCCGGGTTCGATCAGCAACGAAAGCTCGAGGTGCTCATGCATTACCGCCTGGCCTATTGCGGCTATGGTGAAGTCAACTGGTGTGAGGCCCTGGGCACCGTGCTGGCCAACGACGAGGTGGTCAACGGTGTGAGTGAACGGGGCGGTCATCCGGTCGAAAAAAAGAAACTCCGTCAGTGGTACCTGCGCATAACTGCCTACGCCGACCGGCTGCTCGAAGGACTCGGCCGGGTAGACTTCTCTGATGCCATGAAGGAGATGCAGACCAACTGGATCGGTAAGTCGAGCGGCGCCGAAGTCGATTTTGAAATCGCGGCCCAAAACCAGGCCTTATCTGGCCAAAAAATTCGTGTATACACCACCCGCCCCGATACCCTTTTCGGGGTCGATTTTATGGTGATCGCACCGGAACATGAACTGGCAGTGCAGTTGGCCACCCCCGACCAGAAGGCCGAGGTGGAGCAGTATATCGCCTGGGTCAAAAGCCGCAGTGAGCGCGAGCGCATGGCCGAAAAAAAGATCTCCGGGGTGTTTACCGGCCACTATGCCATCCACCCCTTTGACCCCGAACGGCGCGTTCCCGTCTGGATCGCCGAGTATGTGCTGGCCGGTTATGGCACCGGCGCCATCATGGGAGTGCCTTGCGGTGATGAGCGCGACCACCGCTTTGCCAGCCATTTTAATATCCCCATCACCAATATTGTCGGCGCGCTCTACACCGGCCAGGAGGCCGTGACCACTAAAGAGGGGGTGCTGACCAATTCCGGATTTTTGACCGGTCTTCGTATGCAAGAGGCCATCGAAGTAGCCATTCGGGCGGTCGAAGAAAAGGGCATCGGCCTGCGCAAAGTGAACTATAAGATGCGCGACGCCGCGTTTAGCCGACAGCGTTACTGGGGTGAGCCCTTCCCGATTTTTTGGGATGAGGAAGGAGCCCATCCGCTGCCCGCCGACTCGTTACCGCTGGAGCTGCCCAAAGTCGATTCGTACGGACCCGGCCCCGACGCCCAGGGTCCGCTGGCCAATATCCCCGACTGGGTGGGCCGAAAACTCGAGACCAACACCATGCCCGGATACGCCGGGTCATCCTGGTACTTTCTGCGGTTTATGGACCCCGGTAACTCGGCTGAGTTTTGCAACCGGGCCGTGTCGGACTACTGGAACCAGGTCGATCTGTACGTGGGCGGAACCGAACATGCCGTCGGTCATTTGCTGTACAGCCGCATGTGGACCAAGGCCCTTTTCGATCTGGGGCTGATCGGCTTTGACGAGCCCTTTAAGCGGCTGCTGAATCAGGGGATGATTCAGGGATCTTCTCGATTTGTTTATCGAAAAAGAGATACGAATAATTTCGTAAGTTACGGGTTAAAAGATAATTATGATACAGATGCCATACATGTTGACGTTAACATTGTAGAGGGTACAGAACTTGATTTAGATGCTTTTAAGGCTTGGAGACCCGAGTATTCTTCCGCTCAATTTGAGCTGGAAAATGGAAAGTATGTCTGCGGAACAGAGGTCGAAAAGATGAGCAAGAGCAAGTTCAACACCGTTAACCCCGACCTGCTCGTTGAAAAATACGGCGCCGATACTTTTAGGATGTATGAGATGTTTTTGGGTCCGGTAGAGTTAAGCAAGCCCTGGGATACTAAGGGGATCGAGGGGGTGCACCGGTTCTTAAAAAAGTTTTGGCGGCTTTATATGTCAGAGGATGGGAAGCTGCGGGTAACCGATCAGGGTGCCACCCCGGCTGAATTGAAAGTACTACACCGGACTATCAAAAAGATCGAGCAAGATACCGAGCGGTTCAGTTTTAATACTGCGGTGAGTGGTTTTATGATCGCCGTTAACGAGCTGACCGATCTGGGCTGCCATGCCCGTGACATTTTGCTGCCCCTGTTGGTCTTACTGCAGCCCTATGCCCCTCATGTTACAGAGGAACTGTATGCCCGGCTCGAACCCGCCCGGGCCTTGCCCGAAGGACCCGGCCTCAACGGGGCCTCGTACCCGGTTTTTGAAGAACAGTATGTGGTCGAAAGTACCAAGCAATACCCTGTGGCCATCAACGGGAAAACCCGCACCCAACTGGAATTGCCCTTGAGCATTACCCCCGCCGAGGTGGAGGCTATCGTAGCCGTTGATCCTGTTGTAGTTAAGTGGCTCGAAGGCAAGCCCCCAAAAAAGATCATCTATGTGGCGGGGAAGATGATCAATGTGGTGATCTGACCCCTCTCGCAGGGCTGATTTTCATTTTTTAAAGGGGGGCTGATTTTTGTTAAAGAAATTTTAATAATTTCCAAGCCTCTTCCCCAACGGGGATGAGCAACTTATTTATTCTAAACACTGCTTTATGAGGAAGATTTCTTCTCTGTTTGTTTCTGCTATTAAAAGTCAAAAAGTTTTAAAAGCCATCAGCTCAACGGCTAGGCTTAGTAAGTTATTTATTGGTTTTGCCGGATTGATGTTGTCCACTGTGTTAAATGCTCAGCAGATTGGTGTAACAGTCACAGGAAATACCAACACAACGCCAAACCTTGCTGCGAGTTACACAAGTTTTGCTAGTGCGGTCACGGCATTAAACGGTGTAACAGCAATGACTGGCCCGGTTGTTTTTACACTGCAGGCCGGAGCTTCTGAGACAGCCCCGGTAAAAGGTTTTGCGATAGGTAGTGCTACGTTGAACCCAGTGTTGAGTTCTTCAAATACTATTACCATTATCAAGGCAACAGGCGCAGCTACTACCATCAACGCCGGAGTTGGGACATCAAACGGAGCCTCTGCTACACCAGATGGAATGCTGTATTTAAATGGAGCGGATTTTGTAACGATAGATGGTCTGACTTTTACAGATGGTAATACTGCTTCGGCAACTGTAGCAATGGAGTTTGGTATTGCTCTCTTTAAACGCGCTGGGGGTGATGGCTCCAACAATAATACTATTCAGAATTGTATTATTAACATGCAGCGCATTAATAACGCTAATGGTTCGGGACCAATGGGGGATGGTTCAATTGGTATTTTAGTTGCAAACTCAGTTCCTTCAGCTGCATCTACATCTTTGGCTCTTGCTTCTGTTACAAATGGAGGTACTTTAGCTACTAACGGCACAAATTCTAATAATAAATTCTATACTAATCAGATCAATGGCGGTAATACCGGCATTCACCTGGGTGGGCTTGCTGCTACATCCGGTGTCGGACCAAACCCCACGGCTACAACTTTTCTGGGCGATATCGGCAATGATGTTGGCGGCGCATCTTCTTCTACTGGTAATACTATTTTAAACTTTGGTGGCGGAGCTAGTTCAAACCCTGCTGTGGGTATACGAGCCAATAATCAGTGGAGTGTAAATATCTCATATAACACTATTGATAATAACAATGGTTCTGGGGTAAATCATGCTAACACATTGAGAGGGATTTATGCTCAGGCTGGTACTTCAGCTGCGGCTACCATAAACAATAATACGATTACTGTTAGATCAGGTGCCACAACAAGTTCATTGTTTGCCATTGAGAATGTAA
>JBIIDB010000109.1:0-6021 GCA_044238505.1 Chitinophagaceae bacterium
AGGAAAAGACCACCCACCATGAGTATGATCGCTTTGCCGCTAAAGGAGATATCCTGGAATCGAAACAATTCTTTGTCGAGCTTTAAGATCCACGAGATAAAGGCCAATAAGACCAGTCGCATGATCATAGCCAGCGAAAGCCCCCAGTAGCGTAACTTATTACGTTGCGCTTCCGGGAGCTTGTCGGCCAGTATCGAAATAAAGATGATATTATCAATGCCCAAGATGACTTCTAAGGCGATCAGCGATACAAGAGGGATTAACGCGTCGATCATGGCCGAAAATTATTTTCGGCAAAAGTACAGCCAATTTTATGATTATTACAAGAGGCTTTTTTGGTATACGCTCAACTATTGTCGATGATCCATCTCACTCACTCGGTTAATACGCATACGTCATCATCCCCCAGGCATCAGAATCTTACCCCCACACCACAGGTGAGGTTAAGAGTCGACATTTGTTGTCTTCTAATTTCTTGTCCGCCGCTGCTTAGTGTAATTTCAAAACGGGGATTCATGTACCTGAAGTCGAGATTGCTGGCAAAGAATGCCTGTTTGCCCAAATCAACTCTTATGCCACAACCGGTCTGAAAAAGGGCAGCTGTTACCCAGTCTTCATCGGCCAGTAGAAATCCATTGGTTCTGATGTCGGGAGAATTGGCCGATGTAATGCCTCCCATAATCTTCAGATCCCCTCTGACTTTATCGCTGAACGGGTACGAAAATGCCGGGCCAACGACCAGCCCAATGGATTGCCAATGGTCTGTTTTGAGCGTACTTACGCCTGTGAGCTCTCTGATTTTTTTAATAGTCAGGCTATTGATATTAAAGAAAGCACTGGCCGTGAGCCCGATATTTTCGTTAAAAGCATAAAGGTAGTTCAAGTCGACCGCCAGTCCTGTCTTGGCGAATCCAGCTTCATCGCTGTTGATGTCTTTTCTGGCATAGTCTCCGGTGGGCAGCGAGGGTCCCAGTTGCAATGAAAGGAAGTTTTTGAGGGTGCTATTCTTTTTCTCTTCGAGGTCTTGTGCCTGTGTCTGGACCAGGACAAAAAGAGGGAGTAGCGCAAGTACAATTTTTTTCATAAAATTTTTTTTCGGTGTCTGCTGATTAATTTTTGACAGATACAAAGAACGACGCTCGCAGTTACTATTTAAATGATGATCCTCACGAATTTCCTGATCCTTGTCATTGATAGCGCATGTCTTTTTTATCAACTTCATCCGCATATTACAATGTATATCTACTATGGTTATTGATTTTGAAAAGTATGCACTGAAAGGAAATGAGTTTATTCGGTTTGTTGCACTCGAGCTTGAGGTGCCACGCGATAAAGCTGCTCGTATCGTTCGGGCAGTGCTCCATGCCCTCCGTGATCGCTTGCCATACGAGGAGTCCTTTCAGTTGATGGCTCAATTGCCGATGGCTATAAAAGGGCTATATGTGGATGGCTGGACGTACCGGACATCGTTGCTGCGGATCAGACACCTCGATGAGTTTTTAGAGGCTATTCGCCAGGCCGATGAAAAACTCTCCGCATGCGATTTCGGAAACAATAGACAGGCCCTGCGGGCTGTACAGGTAGTCTTTTCGGCCTTGTACGAGTATGTTTCACCGGGTGAAATGAACGACATTCTTGCCTTGCTTCCCCACACTATACGGGAGCTGGTCAAGCAGCCCGCGCTTGCGTCTCCGCCCGACAATACCACGGGAGTTAACTGAGATTCGGTATGCGATTTGTGTTTTTTATATTTCTTCTGTACAGCGTTGTGTCAGTGTGGGCGCAAGTCGATCTGTTTTTGAGCATTACAGCGCAAAATGATTTTTTAAATTACAGAGGGCATGGCACCGATCGTTACTATACGGGTGGACACCAGGCCGCACTTCTTTTTTATAAAAAGTCGGCGAGATTTACGCATCATCAAATTTCTGTTACCCAGCAACTGTATACGCCCGATAATCTGCAAGACACGACGCTTCGATGCTTGGATTATCCCTATGCCGGACTGCTATTTGCAACCTATCAACTACAGCATCGAGCCCTGGCTTCAAAAACACGGTGGCGTTTTTCTTCTTCTTATGGATATTCCGGAAGGCGTTCGGGAGCCCGACAAACCCAACAGTTTCTGCATCGTGTCATTGGGGATGAAATACCGCTTGGATGGGATCACATTGTAGAACAAGGTTTATTTGCGCAGTTCGAGCTGTTGCTTGAACAGCCATTGCTAACCGGTTCACAGATCGCCGTGCTGGGTGGACAGACCATCGAGATCGGCTCGTTGATCCAACGTGTACGGTGGGGGCTGACGTTCATTCTTGGTTCTACTGAAATGCCTGTGGGCTCTCTCTCTCTGTTTTCTGTCGAGCAGCCCGACCAACAAAAACGCTCGTTGGCAGTCTTTCTAACGCCTACTTTTACACGTGTATTTAAAAATCGCCTGCTGCAACCGCAGGAACATCTCTTTTCCATTAAGGAAAGGATCTTGAGCGAACAGATTGCCGGATTTGAGTTTGGGCTTCGGCTCAGATTAAAGAAGACGGCTGTTCATTTTGCGCAGTATCTGTACCAGCGAGAATTTGAGCAAGCAGCGCCGCATGCCTTCGGGGAGCTAGGGGTTGTTATTCCCCTATCTTATAAAATCCAATAGGCCTGGCGTAGCAGCGATGAGCTGGGTGTGATTTCTTCTTGCTCGATCTTCTCTTTTTCTTGCAGCTCTGTGAGCCACGTTAGAATACGCTGCTCGTTTTCTGCCATGTGTTGAAGTGAATTTTTGATCGACGTGTGTCCCAGTTTTTCGCTAAGCAGGGCTGCTTGCTGACACTGGTATATTTTCAATGCTGTCATTTGTAGTAGTGACGTAACAATGCAGTGATCAGTTTCAGCCAACGTATTACAATAATGTATTTTTTCTTTGGTATCTCTCCAGAGAATGGTAGCCATGCTATTGGCTTGCAGTAATACGCCGATGCCGCCCTCTTTTATGAGTGCATTTAGTTTGCTGATACTGTCATCGATGAATATGATATACTTCTGTATGATTGTGATGAGTCGAAGTGAATGCGTTTTAGACAACAGATCCGGTAGTAAAACTTTCATTTCTTCTTCTGTGGCTTCGAGTCGTCTGATGTCGTAAAAAAGTAGCTGCTCCCAGCCCTGGTTATTTTTTTTCATCGTTATTGATTTGTCTTATGCAATGATAATCGCTACGTTAGCGGCTTCCATTGACAGTGGTCACTTATCACCCGATTGCAGTCATTGTACTACCACATTCGTTCTTGTAGATTTCCTGTATGGTGATGACAGGACTTTTTTTAAAAGCAGGGCAGCGGGATCTGTCATCATCGACTCTTCCTTTTTCACCTTCATGGTGTCATGCATACGGCTGGGAAAGAACTGCATCTCTCCGGATTAGCAGCAATGCCTTTCCTGAAGGCGGTTTGTTACCCTCGACATACACGTATAGCGCTGCTAATATCAATCCGTCGTTGTGCATAAAGGGCTTGCCACGTACGACACGATCGTTATTGGTCGTACTGGAACATCGCAACGCGCCTATTGCCCCCAGAACCCATTGGCTTTGCTGGGATCTTCCCCCGCTGCAGGAAATACGGTCAGGGGAGCAACGAGGTAAGCTGGGCAGAAATGATTTTTTAATCAACGGCTATACAGGTCCGCTTGGGCAACCCTTTTCTGGGTCGTTTTGTTTCATCGTCTTTGCGCTTCGACGCGCCTTGCATCTTCCAATGGGGGCCTCTCGTTACCAGGCACAGCGGTCACTTGCGGCCGAGTTGTTAGCTGTTGGAGAGTTGCCCTTCTTCGCCTAGGAAGCAAGAAAATACTTACGGCAGTCAATAGGCCATTGTTCGCCATCAATACGAGTCTGTATAGCATTACTAAGTAGTTGCCGGCGCTTCTTATACTGGACTATGCCGCCAGTTTATTTTCACTGTTCACAAAAAATTTTATGTATGAAAAAAATGTTACTTCAGCA
This sequence comes from Chitinophagaceae bacterium, assembly GCA_044238505.1. Taxonomy (GTDB): domain Bacteria; phylum Bacteroidota; class Bacteroidia; order Chitinophagales; family Chitinophagaceae; genus JJ008. The sequence goes on from JBIIDB010000109.1 coordinate 3,992, forward strand.
GTATGGCTATCTAAAGATCTTTTTTTGGGTAGCTGCATCTTTCTTCAGTTCTGTTTCTTTTGCGCAGACCTGTGATTTTGAGCAAGGTCAAAACGGTGGTGTGGGATTGCCGAGAAAAAGCCCTGTCGATTTTGCGCGGGGTAATAGCAATTCCTCAAAATCTCATTTTTCGGAGGGTAATTCTGTGCCCTATCGTATTGAGATCGATAATTTGCAGCCCAACACCCGTTACCGTGTGTTGATCTCTTTTGATGTCAAAAAAAGTGGCAAGTATGCACTTGATTACATTACCGGTTTCCAGAACCTTAAGGCTAATAGTAGTCAATTGCCGGAATTTGTCAATCCATTGCGCGGCACCAGCCTAGAAGCAGTCGCTGGGTTGACCATCAGCACACTTGCCATACCGGCCCCTGTTTTTTCAGCAAGTAGTGTTTTTAATGCTACCGCTTCTTCGAGTTTTGCTACCCTAAAGACGGCCGCTTCTTTTAATCCGGAGACCACCGATCCGGTATCTACCTTATCTGCCGTTGTTCGTGACAAGGGGAATATGGCCCTTTGGAACGGTACGCTTAATAGCATAACGTATATCGGAGGGGTCAATATGACGCGGCAGGATGTGACTGCCAGTATCGAAGTAGTTTTTACAAAAGCTAACAACGCTCGAAAAGTGGTACTGGCTTGGGGCGGACATATAGCCTCTTTAAAAGATTGGGGGCAGGGGAATTCTGCCTCTATGATTCCCGGATCTCCTTATCATATGTTTATTGAAAACGTACAAAAGGTGAGTGATAACACTCTTGTTTGTAATGGTAATATGGACTGCCAGTTGGCCGCCGATGCCGTAACGCCTGCCCCCACTTGTTCAATTACGGGCCCCACGTTGATCTGTCCGGGTATTTATCCGGTTACCTACACGGCAACCCTGGATGCAGCTCAAAACGGCCCCGTATCTTATCGCTGGGTCCTCACCAACCAAAATCTATCGGCCGATGCGGCACTCACCGGAACCGTTTCCGGCACTACCAGTACTGGTACAATTTCGGGGTCGGTAGTTCCGGCCTCGCCTAATTTCACGCCGGGCGGTACCTACTTGTTGCAACTACAAGTGGAGCGTAACGGAGTAACTGGCGTCTGTTACCTTAATTCGGCCACCGCTCCGGGGAGCGTGGTAAGTGTTAATAATGCTTCTGTAGCTGCAGAAGCCAGCCCCAGTTCTATTTCTTTGAATACAACCAGTCAAAGTATACTAAGTGCTTCTGCGTTGTTAAGTGGGCAGCCGGCTAACAGTAGTTTTAGTTACAGTTGGTCCGTTGAGAGTGCCGGAGGTTTACAAGGGGGTACTCTTTCTTCGAGCGAGTCCCGCACCCCTACATTTACGGCCGCTGTGGCTGGCACCTATGTGTTTAAAGTAAGGGCTACTCAGCAGTCTGCTCCTTTTTGTATCGACTCTGCGCAGGTTACAGTTGTCGTTGCTCCAGCGCAAGCTTGCCCCACTGTTGCCACGCAGCCTATTTGTGCACAAACAGCCGGACTAACCTATACGGCTGCTTCCCCCGCTGCTACCGATGTTAGTTATAATTGGTCTGTGAATAATGGTGCCTCCTTGCAATCTGCCAATGGCCTTCAGTCGATCGATGTAAATGCAGGGTCGCTCTCGTTCGATCTTGCTTTAACTCTTGATTATCTCAATCCACTACTTGCTGATTTGGTATGTACCTATCCTGTTACTGTTAATCAGCTTCCACTAGTAAGCACGGGTTCATATGGTCCTCTTTGTGCGGGTGGAGCGGTGATAAGCTTGAGTGGTACGCCTGCGGGGGGTAGTTGGTCAGGTGCGGGTGTAAGTGGTAGTTCATTCGATCCTGCCGAGGCGGGTGTCTATTCTGTCACCTACACGTACACCGACGAGAATGGATGTACTGCGTCGGCTGCAACGTCGATTGTTGTAAAAAATAAGCCTGTGGTTAATGCGGGATGCTATGGGCCCGTGTGCCTGAATTCTTCTCCTGTGTTTTTGAGTGGTACGCCCA
>JBIIDB010000110.1:0-5944 GCA_044238505.1 Chitinophagaceae bacterium
ACGTGCACGATCAGAAAAAGGATCAAGAAGATACCGGTAAGCCCCATTATCCACTTTTTGCCTACGGAAGAAGTAAATAACTCAGACCATTTCATCAGAATAAAATTTAAAAAATTTAGCTACAGGCTCGGGTCGTCACTGCAATCGTTCGTGGTGCAAAATTAACACCGCGAAGCCGAAAATCAGCTAAAAGATTTATGTAAATGAGAGAACGGTGAATTTAGCTAGCGCAATAGATTCGGACCCAGTAAAGCCTCCACTTTTCGCAGCAAATGGAAAGGTCGGTACGAACGCCACTCGGGGATATTAAAAAGTTCTATAAAGTGATGAAGATCGGCCTGTTTAAACTCATTTTCTGACTGAAAGGGCATATTTAAACAAACAACCCAGCCACCCGACTCGCGCAGCTCCTGCGCCAATTCTTCGTAATAATCAGCGCCGTCACTATGAAAATTAAGCACGTTCTCAGCGATCAAAATAAACTTGTGGACAGACCCGTCGGCAAAGCGCTCCAAGACCCCTCGCTTTAAAAGCATAATATCGTTTTCAAGCGCATCATTCCACTCCCCCATCAACTCAATGATCGCGTAACGCTCCTCGTAATCGGCCAGGAGCACTTTACAATACAGGGTCCGGCTTCCAAATTCATCCCATTGCGGGTGGATGTAGTAATTGTAAATAGTTTGAGAAAACTCGAACTCCGAGTAGATCTTACCAAAGAAAGGCGAGCGGGCATCTTCTTCGCTCACGTAAATATGTTGCCAGTTGTAGTAAGGCTCCAGCGTATGCATTGCGGCTCACTTTCCTTCTAAGAATTGAAGCGCTTTTTTAACACTTCCCTTGCTCAACAGTAACTTTCTGGCCTCCTCGTATTGTGTAAGTCCCGACCTTTCCATCAGCATCTTGGTACCCCGGTCAACCAGTTTATCATTACTGAGCTGCATATTGACCATCTTGTTGTCCTCAACACGCCCCAGCTGTATCATAACAGCGGTGGAGATCATATTGAGTACTAATTTCTGCGCGGTACCACTTTTCATGCGAGTGCTGCCGGTCACAAACTCAGGCCCCACCACAACCTCAATAGGAAAATCGGCGGCTGCACTTACCGGAGCGTTTGGATTGCAAGAAATACTTCCCGTTACAATTCCTTTCTGCCGACAAGTCTCTAGTGCCCCGATCACATAAGGCGTTGTGCCACTAGCCGCAATACCGACCACTACATCGCGGTCAGACACTTCGTGTTGGAGCAGATCTTTCCAACCTTGCTCTTTACTGTCTTCGGCAAACTCTACAGCCGTTGTGATGGCCTTCTCGCCGCCTGCGATAAGCCCTATGACCAACCCATAGGGTACACCAAATGTGGGAGGACACTCACTGGCATCCACGATGCCGAGACGACCACTGGTGCCGGCTCCAATATAAAAAAGTCGCCCCCCCATCAGCATTTTATCGCTGATCGCCTCAATGAGCTTTTCGATCTGTGGAATGGCCTTCTTAACGGCCCCGGCCACCGTATTATCCTCGTTATTGATATGCATCAGCAACTCGGAGACCGACATCTTTTCGAGATGGTGGTACGAACTAGATCTCTCTGTTATTCTTTCGAAGGACATAGCAGGTTTTATGAATGATACCGGACAAGCCCCTGCATGGGATGCTGCAGGACCTGCCCTAGTTCAAATTCGTATGCGTGGCAAAGTTGCTGGATTATATCCCGAAATCCAAATGCCACCCCACCCGTAAAATGAACGGGGTATTTCCAGACTTCCTTGTATTTACACAAGTGTTGAAAAAAGAAATCGTTGAGTCCGTCCTCGATGATATTTTCGATCATGTAATGTCCGCGGTTCTCGGCAAGAAAACGAGTGTACCCGGCCAGATAACGATTCGGTAACGGCTTTTTGTATACACTCTCCAGGATTTCCGATGAGGTAGTAACAAAGGTGGCATCGAAGCGAGCCCGCAGGTCTTCATCAAAGGTGTTATAGAGATAGTACTGAATGACCTTTTTTCCCAAGTAGGCCCCACTTCCTTCATCCCCCAGCACATACCCCAACCCTGGACTGTTACGAGCTATCTTTTTTCCATCGTAATAACAAGAATTGGAACCCGTACCCAAAATACAGGCAATACCCTTATCTGTTCCGCACAGCGCCCGAGCCGCCGCCATGAGATCGTGGGTAACAGTGGCCCTAGCCTCCGGAAATACCTGCCGTAATGCTTTTTTCACCGAGCGAACATTATCAGCATTGGCGCAGCCGGTTCCGTAATAAAAAATATCGGTAATTCCCCGGGTACGAACCGAGGGCCACAATTCTTTTTTCAGCAACGAAACAATCTGATCGGTCGAAAGAAAATAGGGGCTGATCCCCTGGGTAAATACCGTTTTTTTCTTGCCCTTTTCAAGCACGCACCACTCGGTTTTCGTAGCCCCGCTATCTGCAATCAATGTAACAACCGCCATATAGAAATCTTAGTAAGTACAGCGAGGGGTTAGCCTCAAATCCAGTAATTTGCGTCAAATTACAGAATAAGCGCAATAATGAGCAATAAAAAATGGGATTGGGTCCTTCCACTGCTTTTTTCCGGTGTGTTGATAGCAGGTATGTGGCTGGGACATCGCCTAACGCTCAAATCGGGGCTGGGACTATTTCAAAAAAATAAAGGAAGCGCGTTGCAAGAGACCCTAGATCTGATGCGGCTTCACTACGTGGATACGCTCAAGATCGACAGCATCGAACAACTTTCCATTGAGCAATTAATGGATCACCTCGATCCACACTCGGTATACCTGGCTCCGCAAGCGTTGCAGGCAGCCAACGAAGAACTATCCGGAAATTTCGAGGGTATCGGCGTTGAGTTTACCGTACGAAAAGACGCTGTTATCATCACCCACGTAATTCCGAACGGACCCAGCAGCAAAGCCGGACTGGAGCCCGGTGATCGCATCATAAGAGCGGGCGACTCCTCGTTGGTACAAAAAGAGCTGTCAGCCGATCGGGTCAGAGAATTGATAAGAGGGCCCAAGCAATCCAGCATCAGGCTCCAACTGGTCAGAGAGGGAAGAAAGATCGAAAAAACAATCATTCGCGGAGAGATCCCCTTAGCAGCCGTGGATGCCGCGTATCTGATCGATGATACCACGGGATACATAAAACTAAATCGCTTTTCAGAGAACAGCTACGAAGAGTTCATGGAAGCTCTCGAAGAGCTGCTTCAAAAAGGGATGCTTCAATTACTCTTGGACCTGCGCGGCAATGGAGGTGGTTTTATGAACGAAGCCGTCGATATAGCCGATGAATTTTTAGACGCCGATAAACTGATCGTTTATACGCAAGGAGCTCATTACCCCAAAAAAGAATACCGCTGTAAAAGACCCGGTTTATTTGAGAAAGGAAAACTGATGGTGTTGGTCGATGAGAACTCTGCCAGCGCCAGCGAAGTGCTGGCAGGAGCCTTACAAGACTGGTGCAGAGCCACCGTAGTAGGCATGCCCACCTTCGGTAAAGGACTGGTGCAAGAGCAATTCGAGCTCAGCAACCGATCGGCCATTCGACTGACTGTAGCTCGGTACTACAGCCCACTGGGGCGAAGTATTCAGCGCTCCTACCAAGAAGGAAATGAGGCCTATCACGAGGCGGCTGTAAACAGGTCGTTACACCCGCTACCGGTTGTAATCAATGATACAGATAACGTACGTGAACAAAAAAAATTCTATACCGCTTGTGGCGATACTCTCTATGGAGGTGTAGGCATCATGCCCCATGTACTGGCCGGTCCCCGTTTTAGACCCGATAGCAGAGAGTGGCTCTTATTAACCAGTGGCAGCTTACTGGAAGATTTCACACTTGAATATTACATCCGCCATCGAAAAGAGATAAAAGCAATGAGTTCCCCCGAGGCCTTACTGAATACAAAAGCGCTGCTTGATCAGTTTACCCGTGAATGGAAAACGTATGCGCCCCAGAGCGGTCCCTTGCCTGGCGAAATACTAGTCTTCCCGATGGCAAGGCTAGCCCGTTACCGATGGGGCAACATCGGGTACTACCAGATCGTCAACCGGCAAGACCCGGTTATTGAAAGTGCACGAATACATCTATCTCGATAAACAGTTGCCGCTATGGATATTAAAAACAACATTCTAGAGACGATCGGCAATACGCCGCTCATCAGAATCAATAAACTGGCAAAAGATGTCGTTTGTCCGGTGCTGGCCAAAGTGGACTATTTTAATCCGGGCAATTCGATCAAAGACAGGATGGCACTTAAGATGGTCGAAGTGGCCGAGCAAGAGGGTCGACTCAAACCCGGTGGAACCATCATAGAGGGCACCAGTGGCAATACGGGCATGGGACTAGCCTTGGCTGCCGTGGTCAAAGGTTATAAATGCATCTTTGTTACCACCGACAAACAATCCAAAGAAAAAGCCGATATTCTTAAAGCCGTTGGAGCCGAGGTGATCGTATGCCCCACCAATGTACTCCCGGAAGATCCCCGTAGCTATTATAGTGTGGCTGCCCGACTGGCCAAGGAGATTCCCAATTCCTGCCACATGAACCAATATGATAATTTGGCCAATCGGCAGGCGCATTACGAAACCACAGGTCCCGAGATCTGGCGGCAAACCGACGGCAAGATCACACACCTGGTCTGTACTGCAGGCACCGGGGGAACCATCACCGGAACGGCCATGTACCTGAAAGAGCAGAACCCCAATATCAAAATCTGGGCCATTGACGTCTACGGATCGCTGCTCACGAAATACTTTCGTACCGGGGAGATCGATATGAACGAGGTAAAGCCCTACATCAGTGAAGGTTTTGGCGAAGACTTCGTACCCAAGAACTACGATATGCGCTATATCGATCATTTCGAACAGGTAACCGACCGCGACGGCGCGGTGATGGCCAGAAAACTGGCCAAAGAAGAAGGACTTTTTTGCGGTTACAGTGCGGGTAGCTGCCTGCAGGGCTTATTACAATTAAAGGCCACCTTAAAAAAAGACGATCTGGTGGTCTGTATTCTGCATGACCATGGCAGCCGCTATGTAGGTAAGATCTACAATGACCAATGGATGATGGAAAGAGGATTCTTGGACGTAAAGACCATTCGTGATATTGTAAGCGCAAGAGGCGCTAAAAAGCTAATCAGTGCTACCCCGGAACATACGGTGGCAGATTGTGTAGAACTGATGAAAAAATATGATATAGAGCAGATCCCGGTAATGCAAGCAGGCGAACCCATCGGATCGATCAGCCAGCAGGGTCTTTTCAAAAAGATCTTTGATGATCCGGGTCTTAAGACCGCGACAGTTGCCACGGTAATAGAACCGGCCTTTCCGGTAGCTGCTTTCGATACTCCGGCTGAGAAGCTTCGATTATACATTACCAAAGAAAATGGAGCGTTGATGGCAAAAGACGAGGCCGGGAGTTATCATATCATCACCAAATATGATGTGATAGCCGCACTGGGCAATTAATTACTTTACTCCCCTTTTTTCTAACTTGCGACCCTAGCAATGTAAAAACAACTACCATGAAAAAATACTCAGCCGGCGTACTGTTCGGAGAAGAACTGGCCGCACTTTACCAAGATGCCAAAGACAATCAATTTGCCCTGCCGGCTGTAAATACGATCGGCACCAACAGCATCAATGCCACCCTCGAAACAGCCGCCAAAGTCAATTCTCCTGTAATCATTCAATTCTCTAACGGCGGAGCTCAATTCATTGCCGGAAAAGGGATGCCTAATGATCAACTCCAGGGAAATATTCAAGGCGGCATCTCCGGCGCCTTGCACATACACAATGTGGCTAAATACTATGGTGTGCCGGTGGTGCTACATACCGACCATGCAGCCAAAAAGTGGTTGCCCTGGGTCAGCGGTCTGCTCGATGCAGGCGAACAATTTTTTAAAGAAAAAAAGCAACCCCTTTTCAGCT
>JBIIDB010000013.1:0-20061 GCA_044238505.1 Chitinophagaceae bacterium
AACGATGTGCGGGTTAAGGGGGTTTTTCAATTTAAAAAATCGTAAATAATTCTGTATGAAATTCAGTGTCGCCCTGCTGCTCACTTTTGTTACCGGTCTCGGCTTAGGCACCCTGGGGCAGTTGCCCTGGTGGGGTTTTGTTGTTGCGGCTGCCTTGGTAGGAGCCACCGTCCATCAGACCGCCACCAAAACATTTGCCGCCGGTTTTTTGGGTATGTTCATGGCATGGGGAGGTTTGGCTTGGTGGATCGATTGGCAAAATCAAAGTTTACTTTCTCAGAAAATCGCATTGGTGTTTCCGTTGGGAGGCTCTGCTGCGGCCTTACTTTTTATAACCGGATTAATGGGGGGATTACTTTCGGGCGTCGCCGCCCTATGTGGGCATTTTGCGAGAGCACGTGTTCAATCATCTTAGTGTCGATGTCTCACCTACTACTATGCGTACCGTCTTTTCGTTTGTTTTTTTATGGTTCATCCCGCTGTTTTCTTTTGCAACCTCTGTACGGGGGTTGGTGTCCGATGCTGACGGTAAGCCGTTGCCTTATGCCTCTATACTTATCGTGGGCAAATCTAAAGGTGCCATTGCCAATAGCCAGGGGCGGTATGAACTAAGCCTGGAGGCCGGCTACTACACACTTCTTTGCCAGTATGTAGGATATGCTCAACAAAAAGTTTCGGTGTTGGTGCAGCAGGAAGACCTTGAGGTCAATTTTGTGATGGAGCGACAGGCCTTAGTTTTGCCCGATGTGGTGCTGATCAAGGGGGAAGATCCGGCTTACGAGATTATCAGAAGCACCATTGCCAAACAACAAGACAACCTGGAGCGTATTCGTACCTACTCGTGTCAGGTTTATTCAAAAGGACAACTTCGACTCCGATCTTATCCCAAGAAGTTCATGGGAGAGAAAGTAGATTTTGAGGACGGTGATTCAAGCCAGCAAAAGATTATTTATTTATCGGAGACTGTATCGCGGTTTGCGATAGAGGGACCTTCGAAACGTAAGGTAGAGGTTGTTTCGTCGAAAGTCAGCGGCAGCAGCGACGGCTATGGGTTGGCTGTTCCTGATCAATACGGGCTCTATCAAAATAACGTGATGATCTCTACCCGTATCAATCCCCGCGGATTCGTTTCGCCCCTAGCCGCTACAGCGCTTAATTTTTATCGTTACAAGTTACTGGGCACCTTTTACGAGAATGGAAAGGCTATCAGTCGTATTGAGGTAACTCCGCGCAGAAAAATGGAACCCCTTTTTAGCGGACAGATCACCATTGTAGAGGATGACTGGCAGCTTTATTCGGTTGATCTGATGATTACCAAGCAACAGCAAATGGAATTGCTGGATACCCTGCGTCTGGTGCAATTGTACCAGCAAGACAAACGGGGAGATTGGCTGATCTACAGCCAGGTGCTTTACCCTGCTACCAAGAAATTTGGGTTTGATGCGTATGGTAGTTTTGTGAATGTATATACAGAATATAACACCCGTCCGCAGTATGTCAAAAAGTTTTTCGATCGAACGCTGCTTCGCTACGCCGATAGCGCCAATAAGCGTGATGCAGCGTATTGGGAGTCAATGCGGCCCGTTCCGCTGATGCCTGACGAGAAAAAAGATTATGCCACTAAAGACAGTTTGGAGCGTGTGCAAAAAGATCCCCGCTATCTTGATTCGCTCAATAAGATCCGTAATAAGTTCACGCTCTCTAAGTTGTTTTTACTGGGGCAGCCGCTCTATGCCAGGGGCGAGATCAGTTCGCTGTCCCTCAACCCGGTTCTTCAGCAAGTAAATTTTAATCCGGCCGAGGGTTGGGTAGTGCAACCCGAGTTCAGCTGGAGGCGAGACCTCGATACAACGGGCTCGCGCCGCTCCCTGAGCGGGCTGGTCGGGCTGCGTTATGGATTTGGCAATAAGAAATTCAACCCTCGGGCCACTGTGACCTATGCCTTCGGATCAAAGTTGTCGAGATCGCTTTCGTTGTCGTTTGGCAGGCAAGTGTTACAGTTTAATAGCCAGAGCCCCATTGACGAAAGAAATAATACCATTGCTTGCCTGTTCTACGAAGACAATGTGATAAAGACCTACTTGTCTTCTTCTGCCCGGTTGGGATTTGCATCGGGTATCGGGGCCGGTTTCTCTTTTTCTATGGCGCTGCAATACGCCGACCGCACACCGCTGGATAATATCACGGATTTTACCTTGCGAGACCGCCCCGACAAAACCTATTCTCCTAATTATCCTGTTGAAATCAGTAGTGTGAATATGACGCCGCACCAGGTCTTTTTGTTGAGCGCTGGTTTGCGCTGGCAGCCGGGGGCCCGCTATATTCAATTTCCGCAGCGAACGATCAATATCGGGGGTAAGTCTCCGATTTTTGCATTGCAGCTTACGAAATCGGTAAAAGGGATCGCCGGCAGTGATGGTTCTTTTTTAAAATGGCGGCTCGATATGACCGATCAAATTAACCTTAAGTTAAAAGGAGTTTTTAGATACCGCATTGGAGGGGGTGGCTTTATCAATGACAAGCAAGTGCAGCTGCCGGACTTTACACACTTTAATGGTAATAACTGGCAATTCGGTACCAGCAATCTCAATAGTTTTCAATTGCTGCCCATGTACCAGCTAAGTAACACGCGTCCGCTCTACGGGTTGGCGCATGTCGAGTACAATCTCAAAGGGTTTATTACTAATAAAATTCCGGGCATTAAAAAATTAAACCTTTATCTGTTGACCGGACTGAATACCTGCTATGTTAATCAAGACCTTCGTTATTTCGAGTGGTTTGTGGGCGTCGATAACCTGTTTAAAATTTTCAGGGTCGACTATATTTTCTCCTACCTGCCCGGGCGTCCGATGCAGTCTGCACTCCGGTTGGGTGTTACCGGTAACCTCATTCGGTAAGATTCGTCGTTGTATCTTTGCCTTGCTTTAGGATTTTGCCCAACCTGCCATTGGGGTTCAAAGCGAACTAAAATTCGAGTTATGAAGGCCTTACACAACCGTATCTCCCGCAAGGAGCTAAAGGAACGTATTGCAAACGATCCTACGCCTCGCACCACCGTTTCTTTTTATCATTATTTTCCTATTTCCGATCCGGCCGATTTCCGTAACAGTTTCTATACGGCGCTCGAGCCCGTGGGCGTTCTGGGCCGGATCTATGTGGCTCGCGAGGGCATCAATGCACAGATCAGTGTACCTACTGAGCAGCTCACCCTTTTTCGAGAAACCTTATATGCGATACCGCCGCTGCAAGGAATCAGACTGAATATAGCAGTCGATAGCCAGGGCTCCTCATTTTTCGTGCTCGATATCAAAGTCAGAGACAAGATTGTGGCCGATGGCATCACTGATCCGGATTTTGATATGCAACGTAAAGGGCGCTATGCGACGGCGGAACAATTCAATGCCATGGCAAAGGATCCCAATACGGTGATTATCGACATGCGTAATTATTACGAGTACGAAGTGGGACATTTTCGCGAAGCCATCGAAGTGCCCTCAGATACTTTTCGCCAGCAGCTGCCTATGGCGGCCGAACTGATGAAAGACAAGAAAGAGGCAACGATCCTGATGTATTGCACCGGCGGCATTCGCTGTGAGAAGGCCTCGGCGTATATGCTCCATAAGGGGTTTAAGAATGTGTATCATCTGGAAGGCGGTATCATCAACTATGCCCGCGAGGTAAAAGAAAAACAACTCGATAATTTATTTATCGGTAAGAACTTTGTTTTTGATGAACGCCTCTCCGAACGAATCACCGACGATGTGATCGCTCACTGTCACCAGTGTGGTGCCCCGGCCGATACGCATACTAATTGTGCGAACGAAGGTTGTCATCTCCTTTTTATTCAATGCGAGCGTTGTGCTGAAGCCATGAACGGGTGTTGTACGCCCGCTTGCAAGGACACCCTTGCTTTACCCGAAGAGGAAAGAAAGAAGCTTCGTAAGGGAGTAGACAAAGGGCAGCACATCTTCAATAAATCCAGAAGCCGGTTGCCATTGTTGCAAAAAAACGAGCGGTCCTCAGAAGAGCCGCCTTTTTAGTGAAGTAATGTCTCCAGCGCAGCGCTGACCCGGCTATATAGTTCCTGCTCGGAAACAGGGGAGGGAACAAAGGGTTTCCCGATGACTTTTTCGTAAAGGGCAATATAGCGATGAGAGATTGTTTCCACCCACTCATCAGTCATGGGAGGTACCACTTGTCCTTCTTTTCCCATAAAATTGTTAGCAATAAGCCATTCGCGTACAAATTCTTTGCTGAGCTGCGGTTGTCGCTCACCCTTTTGCTGTCGCTGCTCGAATCCATCCAAGAAAAAATACCTCGAACTGTCTGGCGTGTGCACCTCGTCCATTAAATAGATCGTGTTGCCGATCTTTCCGAATTCATATTTGGTATCGACCAAAATAAGTCCTTGTTGTCGGGCAATAGCCTGTCCTCGTGCAAAGAGTCGAAGCGCGTAATCTGTTAATTGCTGCCATTCTTCGAAACTGGCCAGCCCTTGTGCAATAATTTCTGCTTGACTTATATCCTCATCATGTCCCTCGGCGGCTTTGGTGCTGGGTGTTATGATCGGCTTTTCGAAGGCATCATTCTCTCGCAATCCCTCTGGAAGGGGAACTCCGCAAAGGACCCTTTTGCCGGAGGCATAAGTTCTCCAGGCATGGCCGGTCAGGTGGCCTCTGACTACCATCTCGATCTTGAAGGGCTCGCACCGTTTGCCGATCGAGGCATTGGGAGCCGGTGTCGAAATCAGCCAGTTAGGGCAAATATCGCGGGTAGCCTCCAGCATATACGCCGCAATTTGATTTAGCACCTGCCCTTTAAAAGGGATGGGGCGGGGGAGTATTACATCAAAGGCTGAAATGCGGTCAGAGGCGATCATTACCAGCCATTTTTCACCAATACTATAGACATCTCTGACCTTACCGCTGTAGAAGCCCGTTTGATCTGGAAATGCAAAGCTTGCCATAGCCCGAAAATAAGGGTTTGAACTCGTTGAAAGCCTACCGTTTCTCGTTAAAAATTAAATTTTTACAGAACCGATACATATTGTAATTTTCCATTCTATTCAAAACCAAAATTCCCAATTATGAGAAAAAGCTACCTTTATTTAGCTTCTTCGCTTACGGCCCTCCTTTTTGTGTTTTCCGCTTATGCTCAGACAGTTACGTTAAAAGGAACTGTTCGTAACAGCGATTCAAAAGAGGCTGTGCCTGCCGTATCGGTTGCCGTTAAGGGAACCTCGCAGGGTACTTATACCAACGCTGACGGAGTCTTCTCGATCAGTGTGTCGAAACTACCTGCCGTGCTTGTGTTCACCTCTGTCGGCTACCTGGATGCCGAGGTTACCGTATCTAATGCGGCCCAAGCCCTTGTGGTTGACTTCAAGGTCAATAATGCATTGGGTCAGGAAGTAGTGGTGGCTGCCACCCGTACTCCCACCCGCTTGCTGGAATCTCCCGTAACGGTTGAGCGTCTCAGTAATACGGCGCTTCGCAACGTGGCCGCCCCTAACTTTTATGAGGCACTGGGTAACCTGAAAGGGGTAGATGTTCACACTGCTTCGCTCACATTCCGTACGGTTACTACCCGCGGATTTGTCAGCAGCGGTAACACCCGCTTGAACCAGTTGATGGATGGCATGGATAACCAGGCACCCGGTCTGAACTTTGCCGTCGGTAGCATGGTGGGGCCCTCTGATCTCGATGTGGAAAGTGTAGAAGTTCTTTCCGGAGCTTCTTCTGCTCTCTATGGTTCGGGTGGTATGAACGGTACCGTTCTGATCAATACCAAAAACCCCTTCAAATACCAGGGGCTCAGCTACAACATCAAGCAGGGTATGATGCACGTTGACCAAAAGCAACGCACTGCCTCTCCTTTCTACGATTGGTCGTTCCGCTGGGCGAAGGCTTACAAGAATAAACTGGCCATTAAGCTGGCTGCCTCTATGGTAAAAGGATCGGATTGGGAAGCCGAGGATTATCGTAACAAGTCCCAGATCGGTATTCTCAGTGCCGTGGCCCCCGGTAACCGCACTAGTGACCCCGGCTATAATGGGATCAATATGTATGGTGATGAAACCGCTGCCGATATGAATGCCTTTGCCTTCTTTGTGCAGCAATCTACTCGTAACGGTATTCTGGCTGCCACCGGTGGCATGCTCGACGTTGTGGCCGCTGCCAACAACTACTTCACTGCGATCGGTAATCCCATGTACCCTTCCAATGCACAGATCGGCGGGTTTCTGGGTCTTTTTCCTGCACCGTTGCAACCTACCATTCAAAACATGATGCCCTTTTACATCGGGCTTCGTAATAACTATTTTAACAGAGCTACGGTTAGCCGTACGGGTTACGAAGAGCAGCAGCTGGTTGACTACGGAACCCTCAACGTGCGTGTGAACGGCGGTATTCATTACAAGTTTACCGATAACCTCGAATTGTCTTTTAACAGTTATATCGGATTCGGTACTACCGTGTATACCGGTGCTGACCGCTACTCACTGCGTAACCTCAGCATGGGGCAACATAAATTGGAGCTGCGCCATAAGAACTGGTTTGTTCGCGCTTACACCACACAAGAAAATGCGGGTGAGTCTTACAACGCCACAGCTTTGGGTGCTTTCCTCAACGAAACAGCGCGTCCCAGTTCACAGTGGTTCCCTCTTTACATTGGAACCTTTTCTGAAGGTCGCCGGTTGAGCGGTGTTCAGGCTAGCGATTTTCAGCTTCACCAGGCCGCTCGTGCTTCAGCCGATGCCACACGTTTAGTGCCTGGCACGAAGGCGTATAACGATGCTATGAATCAGATCAAGAGAACTCCCATCAGTAAGGGAGGTGCCCTTTTCTTAGATAAAACCGACCTCTGGAGTGCCGAGACCCAATTCAATATTTCAGATATGGCCGGCTTCTCCGACAAGGTTGAAATGATGGTGGGTACCAACTGGAAGCATTTTGTTCTTAACTCTCAGGGTACGCTGTTTGCTGATACAGCCCAGCTGATCCGTATCAACGAATACGGCGGATACATGCAGCTTAAGAAGAAATTCTTCGACGATGGACTAACTCTTTCTGCATCGGGTCGCTACGATAAGCAAACTAACTTCAAAGGTCGTTTTACGCCTCGGTTGTCAGCTGTTATCAAAGTGGCCAAAGAAAACTTCCTTCGTCTTTCTTATCAAACTTCCTACCGTTTCCCCACCAACCAAAACCAGTATATCAGCTTAGTGACTGGTTCGGGTGTACTGATGGGCTGTCTGCCTCAGTTCCAAGACTACTACCGTCTTAATTCAACACGTCCCGGCTATACGGCTGCCAGTGTATTGGCCTACCGTGCAGGATCGTTGGGTGACTCTTCTCGTTTGGTAAGAGCCAAGTATCAAGAAGTAAAACCCGAGACGGTAAAGTCGTATGAATTGGGGTATAAGGGAGTAATTGGCAAGAAATTGCTGATCGACGGTTATGTGTACTACAGCCGCTACCAAGATTTCTTGGTGGGTGTGGCCTTGGTTCAGTCTCGTACTGGTGCTAACTCAGATCTTTATTCTCCATTCAGCAGCACAAATCTCTCGTATGTACAGAATTCTGCCGATGTGGTCACTACCACCGGTTGGGGCGTCGGATTCGAATACCAGTGGATCAAGCGTTATGTGCTCTATGGAAACGTCTTCTCTGACAGACTTAGTGAGGTTGACCCTAACGTTGTAACCTACTTTAACGCGCCCCGCTATCGCACCAATATTGGTCTTCGCAACGACAATGTGTACAAGAATGTTGGATTCAACGTTGTCTATAAATGGCAAGATCGCAACTACTACGAGGGTACTTTCGTAACGGGTACACTGCCTGCCTTTGGCTGGTGGGATGCGCAGGTTACTTACCGTCCTGCCAAGAACCCCAAAAGTACGTTCCGTGTGGGCGGCACCAATATCGCCAACAATTACCAGCGCACTGGTTTCGGAAGCCCTTCTGTGGGTGGCCTGTACTACGTGAGCTACGGATACAATCTGTTCTAATCGTGCCGGCCTGACTGGCCAGCCATAAGATATCGGGTAATAAGTATAAGGTCCCGCCGATTGGCGGGACCTTTCTTTTAAAAAGCTGTTTACATGTGGCTTCTTTGCGCCAGCTCTTACCCTGGAACGTGGCGTATCGCTGCGGACTCCGGTGCTTACTTGAGAGGGCAGTTTCTCTCGCCGATCTTGAATCCGTTGTGGTAGATCTCGAGACGATAGTTCCCTTTGTTGTATTGTCCGGCTCTTATGGGAAACTCCACTTTCTGTCTTGTGCCTCTTTCGTAATTGACCGGAATCAGTGCAGTATAGGGTCTGTCTCCCTCTTCGCGGGTGGACAGCACCAATCCTTTTTCCGTAATCACCTTACCGGCCGGATCGGTTACAATCAGGTACATATCGGCCGGACCCGAGGGGGCAATTCTATTTTCAACATCAAATCTTACCAGCAACTTATCAACGCGTTTGGCGCTGGCCGTAATTTTTTCTTTTCCGCTGGGCCTTACGTCGATTGAAGAGATCTGTATGGAGGAAGCCGAAAAAGTAGAGCCGATCTCTACGGTTTTGGCAAGGGCTGCGTTTTGTGCTGCACTTTTAGAGAGGTCTTGTTCTAGCCCCTGTTTTTCTCCCTGCAAGGTGGTATTTGCGTCGCTCAGCTCCTGGTTTTCTTGCTTTAGCATGGCAATTTGGTTTTCGAGGGCGGCGATCTTACCACTTAATTCGTTGACCATCCCGCGCGCTTGCTCCAGCGAGGCCCGGGTCGCCTTGCGGTCGTTAAGTATTTTTTTGATCGCTGCTTTCTGCGAGTCGATATCGCGCTGCTGCTCAGCCACCTGATTCGATAGCGTAGTGTTGCTATTGGTAATAGAATCAAGCCGAACTACGGCTAATTCAAAATCCTTTTGAATGGCCGCTTTGTCTGCATCGAGGTTCTCTATTTGAACAGCCTGCAGCTCGATGGTATCGCGGCTTCGACTTTTATCCCACAACAGATAGGCCCAGGTGCCCACTAGCGCAATCAATAATACAAAAATGATGTTGTTCTTTTTTTTAAGGGCGTCCGATAGCTGTTTATCGCCGGGGCCGCCCGAAACGGTTTCTTGCATAAAAAATAATTTTGGGGTAAAAGAAGCGTGAAGGCATCTGCAAAATAGCAAATGCAATGCAGTGGAGTGTGAAAGTAATCTTAAAATAAACCCTGATCTTGATCAACGGTCTACTGATAGATTTTTGAATCGTTGTATATTAGTGTTTTATGAGTGCCGCCGCCATTATAGCCGACTGGAAAAAGGGAAGGTATAAACCCGTTTATTGGATCGAGGGGGAGGAAGACTATTACATAGACCAGGTATTGAGCTATGCAGAACAAGGCTTGCTTTCCGAGGCGGAGGCTTCTTTTAATCTGACTGTTTTTTATGGGCGTGATGCGGTATGGCCCGACGTAATCAATGCTTGTAAGCGATATCCGATGTTCGCCGAAAGACAGGTTGTGTTGATCAAAGAGGCGCAGCATATGCGTGATATCGATAAGCTGGAGTCCTATCTGGAGCAGCCGCTGGACTCTACGGTGCTGGTCATCGGCTATAAGGAAAAGAAACTCGACAGCCGGCGTAAGTTCGCCAAGCTGATCAAAGAAAAGGGAGTACTGGTCAGCACTAAAAAGCTTTATGAGCAAGATCTTCGTGCTTTTGCCGAATCAGTTGTCAGTGATAAGGGATTGTCGATAGATCCCGTGGCCTTGCGTTTACTGGTCGATCATATTGGTTCGGATATGCAGCGGATCGAAAATGAGCTCGAGAAACTGGCTGTTAATTTGGGGCAACGAAAAGCCATCACGGCGGAGGATGTCGAACGATATGTGGGCATCAGTAAGGAGTATAATGTCTTTGAATTGCAAACGGCGCTGGCCCAAAAAGACACGTCTCGTTGTCTTCGTATCATCAGCTACTTTGAGGGCAATCCCAAGGCGGGCCCCATTCAACTGATTTTACCTTCCCTGTATGGATTTTTCTCAAAGGTATTTATGCTCTACGGTGTAAGTGGAGGCGATGACAAGACGATCGCAGCCACGTTAGGCGTACCTCCTTTTTTCCTAAAAGATTATAAGGCGGCTGCTCGTAACTTCGATTATGCGGCCACAGAAAAAGTCCTGCTTTTGCTGCATCATTATAATTTAAGATCGGTTGGTATTGGTACGGCGGGCGCCTCTGATGCCTCACTGCTCAGGGAGTTGGTCATGAAAATTTTATTATAATAAATTGACTTATTTCTTTTAGTTCATTTTAATTCTTTTTTATGCGCAGTAACTTTTTATGGATCGGATGTCTGGCTTTTTTTCTTACGGGATGTTTAGAGAATAGTCAAGAGATTACCCTCAACGAAAATGGGGGAGGCGTATATGCATCGTCTACCGACATGGGTGATCTGCTGGGACTGGCCCGTCAAATGGGGGCCGCCCAAAGTCTGGCAGAACTGGATAATCGAAAAATGGATACTGTTATTGCCCTCGCCAGTGCTGCTGATAGTTTAGATGGACTCTCTGCCGAAGAAAAGGCGTTGGTAGCCCGGGCTAGTCTTTCCATTACGATGAACACCAGTGCCGACCAGATGAAGACTGCCATTCGCCTGCCTTTCGATACATATGGCCAGGCAACCCGTATGCAACCTTTGGCTGGTAAAATACTGGGCGATGCCGCTCGTCGTCAATTAGGTGATAAGCTACCTACCGGCGGTCGGCAAATGCCTTCTCCAAGCAGTTTTGAGGATTATTACGATCTTTCGATCTCATCCGGAAGTATAAAACGGGTCATCAATAAAGAACGATATGCGCTGGCCCAGAATGATGAATTTTTAAAAGCCATGCGTGAGCTTTCGGGAATGGGTCTCTCAATGAAATCCACTTATGTGATCAATTTACCACGCCCGGCCACGAAGGCAGAGGGTAAGTCGGTAAAGCTGTCCGATGATAGAAAAAGAGTCACGCTGAGTGTTGATATCGATGATTTTTTTGATGAGCCTGAGAAATTACAATACCTGATCGAATTTTGATCAGAGCAACTGCAGGCTGTTGGCCTTGTCGATATGTAATTGCTCTACGAGTGCCGGCAGATTCTCGAATTTTTTTTCTGACCGTAGGTAACGATGCACATAGACCGTAAGCTGCTGGTCATAAATGTCCTCATCAAAGCCAAACAGATTTACCTCTATGACCCTGTTTTTACCATCCACGGTGGGTCTGAATCCTATACTCATCATGCCCTTTAGCGCCCGATCGTAGTGTTGGGGTTGCGCGTAGACGGCATAAATGCCGTTACCGGGCACTATCTTTTCACTGTCTTCCACCCGAAGATTGGCGGTAGGGTAGCCAATCGTGCGCCCGATTTTATTACCATGTACCACAATACCCGTAAAGAAGAAAGCGTAGCCCAATAATCGGTTGGCCTTTTCGATCTCACTATGGAGCAAGGCCTCCCTGATGCGGGTAGAGCTGATCGAGATATGTTCCAGCACATGCTTGGGGATTTCTTCCAGCTGGTAACCATGCGTGGCAGCCATTTGCTGCAGCAGTTGAAAGTTACCTGAACGGTCTCTTCCAAATTGATGATCATATCCGGTAATGATGGTATGCGGTTGGAATCGCTTGACTAGAAAATCGACGATGTATTGATCGGCCGTAAGGTTAGCAAAGGCATCCGTAAAGGGAACCACCACCACATGATCGACCGATAGTGACGACAGCAGCTTAATTCTCTCCTCAAGGGTATTGATCAGCCGAATACCCAAAATGGCGGATGCCACCACTTTTCGGGGATGGGGATGAAAGGTGATGATGACTGACTCGCCGCCCACCTCCTTGGCCTTTTCGGTAAGTTTTGCGAGCACCTGGCGGTGTCCGTGATGCACGCCATCAAATGTTCCGATCGTCACAACAGCACGGGTAAAGACTGGCAGTTTCTCTATGTCGATATGAACCTTCATGGGTCGCAAAGATAGCTGTCTGTTTTGAGTTGACCGAACGGGCATTAATCAGTAAGTTTGCCTCTCAAACTCACGGTTACAACTCAGCATGTCACTCTACTCTAAACGCGGCGTATCAGCTCAAAAAGAAGAGGTGCACCAAGCCACCCGAGGGCTCGATCCCGGGTTATACCCTGATGCGTTTTGTAAGATCTATCCAGACTATCTGTGCAACGACAAAGATTGGGTCAACATTATGCATGCCGACGGAGCCGGAACCAAAAGTATCCTGGCTTATTTGTACTGGCGCGAGACAGGAGACCTTTCTGTCTGGAAAGGAATAGCGCAAGATGCCATCGTGATGAACCTGGATGATCTTCTCTGTGTCGGGGTCACTTCTCCCTTGCTTTTTTCTTCTACCATCGATCGTAACAAACGGCTGATACCGGGCGAAGTACTCGCCGCTATCATTGAGGGCACAAGGTCTTTTTTTGAATTGATGCACTCCTATGGCATCGACATACATTACCTGGGTGGAGAGACTGCCGATGTAGGTGATCTGGTCCGAACTATTACGGTAAATGGAACCATGACGGCCCGTTGGCCAAAGTCAAAATTGATCACCAATCAAAAGATCGCTCCCGGTGATGTGATCATTGGCTTGGCAGGTTATGGAAAAGCCAACTACGAATCAGCTTATAATAGCGGCCTGGCCAGCAATGGGCTGACCAGCGCCCGGCATGATAGCTTGCACAAGACCTATGGCGCCCGTTTTCCGGAGTCTTATGATAATGGACTAGATGAATCGGTCGTTTATATCGGGCCACACCAACTTAGCGACACGATCGCTATCGGTGACCAGTCTGTGTCAGTAGGTCATCTATTGCTGAGCCCTACGCGCACCTTCGCTCCTGTGCTTGCGGCTATGATCACGGATCATTTCGAAGCCATCCATGGGCTTGTGCATTGCAGCGGTGGCGGGCAGACTAAATGCCTTAAGTACCTGCCCGGCCCATTAAAGGTGATCAAGGATAATTTATTTGCGCCGCCTCCTGTGTTTGAGCTGATACAAAAGGCCAGTGGGGCAGATGCTCGCGAGATGTACCAAGTATTCAATATGGGTACGCGAATGGAGATATATACGAGCGAGGCCCAGGCCGACCAGCTGATAGCGTTAGCCCGTAGCTTTGGCGTCGAGGCGCAGGTCATTGGCAGGGTAGAGTCAGCTACGGATAAATCGCTCGAAATTGTGGCAGGCTCGCAACGACTTCAATTTTGATCTTTTGCCAGTAAATGATAGTATTTTGCATAAAACCTCTCTATGTCTGACGCTATAATCGATCTTCGACACGTAAACATCTACCAGGGCTCCGGATTGGTATTGGCCGATGTGAATCTGCAGGTCAACAAAGGAGAGTTCGTATACTTGGTAGGAAAGACCGGTACGGGGAAATCCAGTTTACTCAAAACCTTATATGGTGAATTACCATTGGCCGAGGGGGAGGCTACCGTAGCGGGTTTTTCATTGAAGGGGTTAGATTGGAAGAAAGTACCTTATCTGCGTCGCAACCTGGGAGTGGTCTTTCAGGATTTTCAACTACTGACCGATCGGAATGTCAATGATAATCTCAAATTTGTGTTGCGCGCTACCGGTTGGACCGATGAACGGCTGATGAACGAAAAGATAGCAGATGTGCTCGATAAGGTGGGACTTAAGTCAAAGGGATTCAAGATGCCTTTTGAGTTGAGTGGCGGCGAACAGCAACGGATCGATATTGCCCGCGCCTTGCTTAACTCGCCAAAGTTAATCTTGGCGGATGAGCCCACGGGTAATCTCGATCCGGAAACCTCAGACGAGATCATGAAATTGCTGTTCCACATTTGTCGAGATTATAATACTACCGTGGTGATGGCTACGCACGATTATATTGTAGTGCAGAAGTTTCCTGCCCGTTTAATCCGTACTGAGCAGGGCAAGGTCGTCGATAATGCTACCATAAATATGCAATAAGGGTAGCCGTATTTTTATGGGTGTCAAAGGTCTCTTGTAGCATTCTCTTTCTGATACGGATTTCCTCTTCTCCAAAGTGACGATGTTGCAACTGGGTGATCAAAGAGGCTATTCCCGCTGCCGTGTCGGCGCTATAACAAGCCTCTTTGAGTGGCGTGTCTTTTAGTGCGTTGGTATTACAGATACAATGTCTTCCCATCGAGACGGCATGAAGCAGCCTGAGGCTGGTCCCCGAGCTTATCGAGGAAGGAAGCACATGCGTTTGCGCCTTTTGGATCAGGTCATCCAACTCGGCTTCACCGGGATCAGCTACCAGACAGGTGTGCTGATAGAGGTGTACTAATTTTTCGATGCGAGCCGATGGATTCTTTCCTGCGATCACAAAGGGAATAGGCACTCTGGAAAACACTTTGGTAAGTAACCAGACAAGAATCTTTTCTGTCTCTTTTTCGGATAGATTTCCTTGAAAAAGACAAAAACTTCCAAGGCCCTCTTTCGAGCGGACGGAATCGTAGGGAGAAAAAACCGGTAGGGAAACTGATGTTGCGATCCCCAGCTGCTCTCTGTAATAAGCCGCTTGGCCTAGATTGACACAGGCGTAGGTTGCCGTGGCGGGTAAACGTCTTTTAAAGTGAAGCAGTTTTCTTCTTTCGATCCGCCAGTGGATCCATTTTAGCGGATGTCGGGTCGTCATGGCTTTTTCATGCAAGTAACGATGTTGCAGTTGCTGAATTCTAACCACTATTTTTCGCTTCGCAGCTACCAGTTTTTCAATAAAACCACAGCAGGATAAGCCCTCTAAAATGATCGGGTCGTTGTCTTCTTGCAATCTTTCCAGCAAGTCCGGATCAAGGCGAAGGCGAATGCTTTCGGGTAAATGTCTGGATCCTCTTTTGATCAGTGGATAGATGTGAATAGCCTCGCAGTAGGGGTTGAGCTCTGTTGCATGCCGCTCTTCAGGCAACGAGAAATAATGGAGGATGATGCGAATTCCCGCTGCATGCAAACTCCGAATACGATAAAACATATCTATCTGGCTTCCGCTCGTTAGGGGCCAGGGGGCCACCGGACAGACAATATGAAGCCTTCTTGCTATGCTCACATATTGATATTTTCCATGCCTTCACCCATCAGTTTATTGCTTTTACGCTTGAACAGGTTAGGGTCGAATTTTCCAAAACGCCACCCGAAGTTCAATCGCATCAGTTGCGGATCTCGGCGACGGAAGACATCCTGCACAAAGAGGGCAGAAGAAGAGAAGATCTGTTGTCTGCGTGTTCTGAAAATATCATTGATATTCCACGATAGATTCGCTTGCTTTGTTTTCCCGAATTCGAAACGAATGGCCGCATCCACAAAATAATTTGCTTTTTGATACCCCTGTGCGGCACTGGTCTGGCCGAACATGCCCCCTCCAAACATACCACCCATACCACCGCCCCAACGGCCGCCGCCACCGCCGCCACTGCCGCCGGGTGGTAATACTGAACGCGATTGGTACTCTCCTGACAGCTGAAGAGTTAGGCTCTTTTGAAGCTTAAAGCTGTTATTGAGTTTGATAAAGAACGAAGCGAACGGATCTATATTGGCTAATGTAGGATCACTGAGTTTGATGACAGAGGTAAAGAGGTTAAAGTTAGTAGTCAGGTCCCACCAAGGCCTCATTTTGTTCTTTGACACCAGCTCAAGACCTGTTACATAACTGCTGTTGGCATTGATGAACGTATTGATCAATACCTCTTTTCCAGACGTGGCATTAGTCTCTTTATCTTGATAGCGGGTGATCAGGTTGTCGGTGTGTTTAAAGTAGGCCGACGCAATAAAATTATCCTTATTGGCAAAGGTTTTTTGGTAGGAGAGTTCAACAGAACTAGTAAACTCGGGGACGAGGTTAGGATTACCGCGACTCAGGTTCAGCGAATCGGAAAAGTCGGTAAAAGGGTAGAGTTGAAAGAAGTTGGGCCGGTTGATCTTGCGGGTATAGTTCAGTTGCAGATCTTGATTCTTTTTCATTTTTTGGGTCAGAAAGACACTGGGGAAAAGACTCACCGGAAAATCAATGCTGAATTGTTGATTTAAGTCCGGTAAGACCCCATCATAGCGGCTGCTTTCGACCCTGAGCCCTACTTGATAGCCGAAGTTTTTGATCTGGTTCGAATAGGTGCTGTAGGCGGCTAACACGTTATCGTGGCTATTATAATTGACTGACAGGGCCGGAACATAGAAAAGGGCGCTTCCGTTAACCAGGTAGAAGTCGTTGCGGTTATCTACGTTCCTGAATTGCGCACGTAATCCGGCCTCCCATTTCGATTTATCACTCAGCGGGCGCACATAATCTGTTTGAATGACCAAATTGTCGTTTTCACCGGTACCATCCTGTTGCTGCGCAGCTGTTCTGAAAGAGGAAGAGAGCGGATTATCGTAATAATAGGTTGTGATCTGGTTAAAATTGTTACTGCTGCTAAGATTGTAAGTAAGGTCGATCGACCACTCTTCTCCCGCACGCGGAAACAGATGTTTAAAACTAGTGGTTATGCCGGTAAAAGAAAATTCACTGTTCGAGTCCGAGTTACGCTGGCTGTTCGATTTTTTGGGGTTGCTGAACAGGGAGTCAACTGTGATGTCTCCTACGTTAGTCGGCTTGAATTGCCCGCCGCCTTTGTTCATGGATACCGAGAAGGTATTTCGGTTATTGATGAAGTAATCAAGGCCGGCTCTGAAAAACATAAAGTATCCCACGCTGATACTCTCGTCTTCTTGGTGCAGCATGGTGTTGGGGTTGGTGATAAGAGTCGT
Source organism: Chitinophagaceae bacterium (assembly GCA_044238505.1). Lineage (GTDB taxonomy): Bacteria > Bacteroidota > Bacteroidia > Chitinophagales > Chitinophagaceae > JJ008. The sequence continues at coordinate 16,773 of JBIIDB010000013.1, forward strand.
TCGGTCGGTCAAGCCGTTACTGATCGACTTTCGCTGGTTGAAATTTGCGCTGGCAAACACATTGAGCTTATTCTGTCGGATATTGATGTCACCGCCCATTCCGATGCGGGCCCGCGAGTCGATATTGCTGCGTACATTACCGCTGTACCCGACCCGTTTATTTTTCTTTAATATGATGTTTAAGATGCCTGCCGTTCCTCCCGACGCATCGAACTTGGCCGATGGGTTGGTGATGATCTCTACCGACTCAATGGCATCGGCAGGTATTTGCTCAAGAGTCAGTACAGTAGGTCTTCCGTCTACAAATAGTTGCGGTGTATTGTTCCGCATGGTCACATTACCATCGATGTCAACATTAATCGAGGGAACGTTTCGCATCACATCTACCGCCGTTCCGCCTGCTGAAACAATGTTTTTGTCAACCCCGAATACTTTTCGATCAATACCCAGTTTAAGACCGGAGGTACCGGCATTCACCGTCACGTTCTCAAGCGTTTTTTCAGCGATACTGATCTTTATATTGCCCAGATCTTTATCGAGCGCCGATAGCATAGCTGAGAAATCGGCATTACCCCCTTGCGGCATTTTAATATCGAATCCTATGGGCTGTTCGTAGGTAGTGTAGCCCACTACATTGATCCGCAGTTTATATTGTCCGAATGCCGGAATGTTCTCGAGCCGAAATTCTCCATTAGCACGGGTTAGCATGCCCGCGATCACCTGGTCCTTTCTTTTTTTGGTGGCTGTGTCTAATTTGTTTTGCAGCAGTTGTACCGAAGCGTACTCAATTGCTTTTCCACTGGCCGCTTCTACCACCTTACCGTAAAAGTTGCCATTGAGCTGCGGACGGGCTCCTCCGGACGTATTGCCTCGACTCATGCCCATAGGGGGCTGTGAGAGAGCAAAAATGGAGGGGGTCAAGGCCAGCAAAAGAGCGTAGAGATATTTCATGAAAGAATTTTGCAGTTAGACGAAAAATCTAGTTTAAACCTTTGGATCTCAGCCAATTTGGTATCGGTGGTAAATAACAAGTATGAATGGAAAATGTTCAATTGGCCCACGTGGTGATCAACACCTGTATCAAACCGATGAGTAATCCGATCAAACCGCCTACCCATTCCACGAATCGAAACTCTTTGGACATGATCTGGTAAAGCAATTCTTCCAGCCTGTCAGAGGAGAAGTGGGCTACTTTTTGCGTAATGATGGCCTCGAGGTCCAGGTCGCTTTTCAGTTGACCCGCATACGTTTTCATCACCGGAGGCAATAGTGTTTCGATCTCTTTGAGGAAAGTGGCTTTGAGGCGAGAGAGGGTCTTTTCTCCTACGAACATACTTATCATGGGTAGTTGTTCGCTAAGTCGTTCCTTTAAAAAAGTGTCGATGTGTGTCTCGATCAGTGGCATCATTTTTTGGATATTACCGGGCTCACTGATCTTTTTTTCTATGTCGGCAAAGGATAGGAATTCGCCACTTACTAATTTGCCCAATTTTTGGGCAAACTGGCTTTGGTTCTTGGGGAAGATACCTTGAATGGTAATGCCCAGTATCCTTATCGGCTTTCGGGGATGAAACAGCATTTTGATGGCGATCCAATTGGTGATCCATCCAATAAATCCCGAGATCAAGATTAGAAAAACCTGCCAATACTCCATAGTAGTTGTAATGCAAGACCCCGCCTACGCGACGGGGTCTTTGGGGTGGCTAACCGGGCTCGAACCGGCGACCCTCAGAACCACAATCTGATGCTCTAACCAACTGAGCTATAGCCACCGTAATCAACCAAAATACCGCCAAGGCGACCTTTTCGGTTAAAGAATTGCAAAGGTAAGCAACTTTCGCAGATGCCAAAAAAACCCCCGCCATTTTATACTATTTTTGAGATCCATGAATCTCTCTTTAAAATACTGGTTGAATATGAAGCGAATACCGATTTTGATCTTATTGCTGGCCGGTTTGGGATACCTGACGCTGCATGCTGTGGGAAAGAAAGGACCGGCGGATCCCCCCGGGCGCTATGAAAAAATCATGGTTTTGGTAGGGCGTATGTTGGAGGAGGGGCACTTTAGTCCGCAACCCATAAACGATGCGTTTTCACAAAAGATATTTTCGCGCTACCTCGAAGAGTTGGATCCAGAAAAAAACATGCTGCTCAGTTCCGATATAGAGAAGTTGCGGATCTATGAAAAAACGATCGATGATGAATTGAAAGGGGCTTCGGTTGAGTTCTTTAAAAAAGCTGCCGCCGTTTTCGATGTGCGAATGGCAGAAGCCGCTTTGATCTCGAAAGAATTCCTGGCCAAGCCTTTTGATTTTTCCGTTAAGGAGGAAGCCGAGTTGGATGCTGAAAAGCTTCCGTTTCCGGCAACCGCTGCAGAGCGCATGGAGCGGTGGAGGCGCAAGTTGAAGTTTATGACGCTGGAACGCTATGCCGATGCGCTTGAGCAGCGGGCCAGCAATAGATCCAAAGAAGGGTTTGTGGTCAAAGCTGATTCGACACTAGAAAGAGAGGCCCGCGAAAAGGTAAGTAAGCTCATGGACCGCACGTTCGACAGATGGCGGCTTAAATTCAATCAAGACGACAAGTTCAACTTGCTGGTCAACACCATTACCACTTCTATGGATCCGCATACTGAGTTTATGCCCCCTGTCGATAAACGATATTTCGACGAAGAGATGAGTGGTGAGTTTTTTGGGATCGGGGCCATGCTTCAGTACGATGACGGAAATATCAAGATCACCAGTGTGGTCACGGGTAGTCCCGCGTACAAGTCAGGACAGATCCAATCGGGTGATATCATCTTGAAAGTAGGGCAGGGAAAAGAAGAGCCAGTCGATCTAACAGGATTTATGACCACGGATGCCGTAAAGCTGATTCGCGGAAAAAAGAATACCGAAGTACGCCTGACCATCCGTAAACCGGCCGGCGATATCAAAGAAGTAGCGATGATTCGCGAGAAGATTGTGCAAGACGAAGGGTATGCCCGCAGTGCCTTGCTTAAGGAAGGCACTGCCAAGATCGGATACATTTTTCTGCCCGACTTCTACGCCAATTTCGATGATCCTAAAGGCAGGCGTTGTTATACCGATGTAGCCAAGGAACTTGAGAAACTAAAGAAGGAGGGGGTGGCAGGTATCATACTGGATCTGCGTAATAACGGCGGTGGTTCGCTTTATGATGTGGTGCAAATGGCCGGACTTTTTATACCGGAGGGCCCTATCGTGCAAGTTAAAGACAGGGATCGTCAGGCCAGTGTGCTTAGTGATCGAGATCGATCTGTTCTCTACGA
>JBIIDB010000014.1:0-19999 GCA_044238505.1 Chitinophagaceae bacterium
GCGCTGTAGTACCGTATCGGCGGTTACCTGCTCGTTGGTGGCCAGATCGTTCTCGCCGCAATAAATTACAATTTGTTTAGGCTGATAACGAAAGATCACTTCGTTGGCATATGAGATCAGATGCGTCAGTGATGATCCGCCAAAGGCTCGATTTAAAATGGTGCGGCCTGGAAAATAATCAGACACATCTTTCCAGTAGGTAAACGAGGAGCTACCGATGAACAGAATCGGATTTACAGGTGGCGCCTGCTCGACATCCGCTTTTTGAAATTGCCTGATCTCATTGATAAACGGTTGTCCGACCAGGCTGTATGTGCCTAGTAAAAAGAATACAATAATCCCTGTTCTTATTTTCATACTAAGCCCTTATCTGATGATCACTTTTCCACTGGCCAATTTGTTGCCACTGGCATCGCCTATTACCACTGCATAAAGTCCGGCCGCTGCTGCGGGTAACTCGATTGGAAGCAGCGTGTAGGCGCCGGAGACCGAAAATCGTTTTTGATAAATTAAAGCGCCTTTCGTGTCATAGATATTCACTTGCCTTGAGGTAGTCCCGCTTTGTCCGTAGTAGTAAGCTAGGTTAAAGGAGCCGTCGTTAGGCGAAGGATAAATGAAGAGCTGGTCTGAAGGCGTAGCGTTAAGGCTGACAACGGGCGATAAGCCGCTGCAACTTAATCCGCTGGTCCATGTTTCAGCGATCGAAACTTGGTAAGATCCAATACTTGCCACCGTGGCGTTGATCGAATTTCCGGAGAGTGATGGGGTGGGTTGGCCATTGAAACTCCATTGTATTGAAATGGTTCCTCCTGTGCTGGATGAGGGCGTAGCGGTCAGCGTAGTGGTTTGCCCGGGCAGTAAGGAAGTGAGTGGTTGTGCATTTAGCCCAATGGTGGGAAGGGTTCTTACCTGCAATGTGGTCGGCGTAGAGGCTACGGGTGTGGTGCAGGTGGCATTGGAGACCAGGCAGCGATATCGATTATTATTCATGGCACTCGTGGTGGTGGCTAGTGAAAGCGAAAAAGAGGTAGCGCCTGCAATGTCTGTCCAGTTGCTTCCTCCGTTTGTGCTCAGCTGCCATTGGAATATAGCAGGCGGAATGCTGGTGGCTGCAATACCAAAACTGGCCGGGGCGCCGGCACATACCTCTGCCAGCAAGGGAGAGCGCGTGATGGTAGCAGGGGCATGCACAGTGAGTGCGGCAGCAGCGGAGGTGACGCTGTTGCCACAGGTTCCGGTTACCACGCAACGGTACTGGTTACCCGAAAAACTCACGGCACTGTTTGTTAGGGTTAGGCTGCTCGTGGTGGCACCATTGTAGTTGGGGCCATTCAGCAGATCGATAAAACCGGTCCCACTGCTGATCTGCCATTGGTAGCGAAGGGTAAGACCGCTGGCAGTGACGCTAAATGTTGCGGCTGAGCCGGCACAAATAGTTTGCGAAGCAGGTTGTTGTGATAGAGCGGTGGCTGCAAGGATCGTTAAGGTTGCTATGCCCGAAGTGCTGCTTCCACAGTTGCTGGTTACTACACAACGGTATTGTGAGCCCGAAAGCGACTGGGCTGCAGCAGTAATGGAATACGTTAAACCCGTGGCTCCCGAAATGTTGGCCCAGGTACCGGAGGCGCTGTTGCGTTGTTGCCATTGGTACGTTCCGGTGTTGGCTGCTACTGTAAAACTCGCTGTGCCACCTACGCAGATCGAAACATCTTGCGGGGAGGCACTTATGACCGGTGCTGCTCCCGGTGTAATTACATAGAGCAGGTTTGTTGTTTGTGAGGCAACTCCCGCCGATGTGCCGACCAGGGTGATGGTGTAGGACCCCGCAATAAGTTGCTGGGTATTGTTTAAGGTGACCGTAACGCTGCTGCCTGCTGCAACAGGATTAGTCGAATACGCCACCGTGGTGCCGGCCGGCTGACCAGTGGCGTTAAGTAAAACAGGGCCATTGAATCCACCGCTTACGGTGGTGCCCAATAAAATCGAAAGCGTTGTAGCACTACCACAGGTAGCCGTTGCTGGTTGAGTGCTCGAAAATAAAAATCCGGCCGGCGTAACCGATGTCTGTCCCGAAATAGTGATCAACAGCGAATCAGACACTGTATTGTCAGCCACCGATGTAGCTTTTGCCCACACTGTTCCATTCGTGTTGGCCGACACCAGGCCGGCCGCCGAGATCGTGGCTCCCCCTGTGGCCGGCGCGATACTCCACGTAACACTCTGATTGGCGGTACTCGGAAAAATACTCGAAACCAGTTGTAAGGTGCCTGCATTCGTTGTGATTGTTGCAGGTACATTCCCTTGTGTGGTTACATCCAATCCAAACAAGCCACCGGGCGTGATATTTTGGGCATAGGCTTTTTCTACTCCATTGCGATTTTCTGTCCATACCCCAATCGCTTGCGCGTTGTTCAGGGCCTTAAAAGCATAGCGGCCTTTAGGTGAACCGGGGCCTGCTGTAGTCGAGCTCAACTCTATTCGGTTACCCGGCCATACAAAATTTCCGTTCGCATCCAGGCGGGTCGCATAGATCTTATAACTCGCATCATAGTGCATAAAGAAAGGGGCATCATTAACCAGCGAAAGATCTCCGGCTTGCACATCAAATGAAGCACTGATGGGATACACCAGTTGCGCGTTATCGGTGAGTAATCTGGCCCCGGTCTGTTTGTCGAATTTTTGTACGTAGATGCCATATTGAGATTGGCTGGTGTTACTAAAAGAACACACCGACCAAACAACCGATGACTGAGCCGCAGCGGCAATATGGGTGACTTGCTGATAAGGGTCTGTGCTACCGCTCGCCGTGCTAAAGGCAGCTCCGTTGATGCCATAGGGCAGACTTCCGTCGGCATTGATGCGTTGCAGCCACGAATTAAAGCGGCTTCCCTGAGCACTGTAATAGCCGTAATACGTTACATCCCCCTCACTAAATCCTGAGTAATACCGTACGGATGCAGTAGTCTGGTTGCATAATTGAACCGGTGCGGCCCAAAGGGCTGTGCCAGCGTTATCGTAGCGTTGCGCGAACAACGTGGTGGAGATTCCGAAACTTCTTCGTTGAAAAACTAGTGTGAATGTTCCATTCAGGGTGGGAATAATCTGGCCTCGGGTGGTGGTGGAAGTACCCACCATCACAGATGGGGGAGTGCTCCACTGGGGTATGCCTGTTGAGTTTAGTTTTTGTAATCTCAACGTATTACTGCCCGACTCATTCCAAGCTATGACCGTTTCGCCGTTCGACAGCACAGCAGGGTAGGGCGCCAGCCCTGCTCCCAGTATAACACCTGTCGAACTCCAGAGGTGAGCTCCTGTTTGTGATATTTTATAGGCCACTGCCTGCTGCGAGCCACTGCGTTGGTCTTGGTAGGCGATGACCAGGTTATCATTGGCATCTTTGCAGATACTGTAAACGAAGGTCGCTGTTCCGGAGGGCTGGTTATCCACTAAGATACCATCCGGACCCAGCAGTTTGGTGCCATCCACATCGAGCAACTGGGCGCGCATATCGTAGTTGCCGCCATTGGCATGATAGAAGGCCACCCAGGTCTTGCCGGTGCTGGTAATGACTGTTTGCAGATCTGCCACCGGCAGGGTCGAAACCTCTACATTGATCAGGGTGTTGGGATTCCACTGACCGGATAATTGCTGGCAGATCAGAAGCAGGAGTGCAGGAAAAAAGATTTTTTTCATAGTAGGAAAGATAAGAAATGTTTTGTCTTATCGATCCCACTTTGCTATTGACAAGCACAAGCTTGCAACTCACCGCTAAAGGAGTATGGCATATGGAGAATTTGTAAGGACGACCAGGCGGTCGAATCAACTCTTGCCAGGATACTCCTGTATTGCTTTCTCCAGACAATCCATGGCAGCATTAATAGCCGTTGTATTGAGCACATAGGCTAGTCGGACTTCTTGTTTGCCGAGTCCCGGCGTGCCATAAAAGCCGGTACCGGGGGCCAACATCAAGGTTTGATTCTCGTACGAGAAAGACTCCAGCAGCCACTGGCAAAATCGGTCGCTGTCATCAATGGGAAGTTTGGCCATGGCATAGAAAGCACCACCGGGATTGGGGCAGTACACCCCAGGTATTTGATTAAGCCTTTTGACCAGCAGATCTCTGCGGGTCTGGTATTCGGCTTTTGGAATATCAAAATAAGTAGCAGGGAGATCCACGGCAGCTTCTCCTAAAATCTGGGCAAGACCAGGTGGGCTCAGTCTGGCTTGAGCAAATTTCATAGCCGCATCATACACTTCTTTGTTCTTGGTCACAAAGGCTCCGATACGAGCGCCGCAGGCGCTGTAGCGCTTCGAGATGGTATCCATCACCACCACCTGTTGCTCCATGCCTTCCAGTTGGAGTGCACTCATACAGGTCCCTTCGTATGCAAACTCGCGGTAGGCTTCGTCACTGAACAAAAAAAGATCGTGCTTTAAACAGATGCTGCGAAGGGCCTTCATTTCTTGCACACTATACAAATAGCCGGTCGGATTATTGGGATTACAGATCAGAATCGCCTTGGTACGGGCGCTGATCTTTTTTTCAAGCTCTTGGATCGGAGGCAGCGCAAACCCGCTCTCGATCGAAGAGGTAACCGGAATAACGGTCACTCCTGCTGCGCAGGCAAAACCGTTGTAATTGGCGTAGAAGGGCTCCGGTATAATCACTTCGTCGCCTGGGTTGAGGCACGCAAAGAATCCGAACTGGATGGCTTCGCTGCCGCCTGCTGTCACAATGATCTGATCTTTTGTGACAGCGATCCCATTTCTCTCATAATAGAGGACCAGTTTCTTTCGATACGATTCATTACCCGCACTGTGACTATACTCCAATACGGGTATGTTGGCCTTTCGCACCGCCTCTAACACTGCGGGGGGCGTTTCGATGTCGGGTTGACCAATGTTGAGGTGATATACGTTGATGCCTTTTTTTTTGGCAGCTTCTGCAAAGGGAACCAGTTTGCGGATGGGAGAGGCGGGCATGTCTATGCCGCGCTTGGCAATAGTAGGCATGTGGCAAAGGTAAGCAAGAGCCGTAGTATGCAAACCAATACCTTTGCGCCAGTCTCTATGGCTATAAGAATTATAGTACTGTTTCTTTTTGCTTCTTTTAGTGGAGCGACCCTGCGAGCGCAGGTCTGCTCCGGAAGTCTGGGCGATCCGGTGGTCAACATTGATTTTGGGACGGGCGCTGCACCGGCCAGTTTTACGGCACCGGGGTATCAGCTGACTACTTCTGCGTGCCCTAATGACGGGTTTTATAGCATTACTACTTCGCAATCGAACTGTGGCAGGCAGTGGCATACGGTCAGCAGTGATCATACGGGAGGCGGTGCCTTTATGATGATCAACGCCTCGCAGACCCCGGGTGATTTTTTTGTGCAGACACTTAGTAACCTTTGTCCTAACACTACGTACGTGTTCTCGGCCTGGGTGCTCAATGTGGTCAATAATCCCGCTCTCATCAAGCCCAATCTTTTATTTAAGATAGAGGCCGCGGACGGCACAGTCTTGGCGCAACACGCTACCGGCGATATTGAAGTTTTTTCACAGCCCACCTGGCAACAAGTAGGCTTTTCTTTTACCAATAGCAACGCAAGCGCTCCTGTCACCCTGCGTATTACTAATAATGCCCCCGGCGGACAAGGGAACGACCTGGCTCTTGATGATATTAGTTTTCGCGCTTGTGGCCCCGTTGTGGCCGCTACAGCGTTAGGACTGGGTGATACGATCCGGGTCTGTTACCCTGATCAGCGTCTATACACCTTTCAGGCACAAGTCTCGACCCCTTCATCAGCTATTTCCTACCAGTGGCAGTTGAGTCGCGATACCGGACGAACCTGGACAGACATTGCAGGGGCTACTTCGCTTCAATATGCCCGGTCGGCAGCCGGACCCGGATTGTTTTTGTATCGACTGGGTGTGGCGCCTCCCTCTTCGATAGCGACCCCCTCTTGTCGCATCAACAGCAACATTCAATGGGTGGATGTGTTTGACCTTCCGCAGGTACAGGCCGGACCCGACAGGGTCAAATTCGGGGGTAGGCCGATTCGGTTGATGGCGGACGCTAACCAGGAAAGTGGCACCCGCTATGCCTGGTCACCAACGGCAGGACTCTCAGATCCCACCGCACTACATCCGATAGCAGATCCTGTCTCCACCACGGAGTATAGCCTGACTGTAACTACCCGCCATGGCTGCGTGAGTACAGATCGCGTTACTGTGCAGGTGATAGCGTCACTCTTTGTGCCCAATGCGTTTACCCCGAACGGAGACGGTAAGAATGATCGCTGGGTGATTCCCTACCTGGGGCCTGAGCTGGGAGCCCTTGTCAATGTATATGATAGGGCCGGGCAGGTGGTCTATCAATCTCGCAGTAATTCGGTAGCGTGGGACGGTACCTGCAAAGGGCTCCCTCTTTCGACGGGCCTGTACATCTACCAGATTGTTTTGCCTGATGGTAGCTCGTTAAAGGGTACTATTTTATTACTACGATAAAAAAACCCTCCGCATAGGGAGGGTTTCAAATTAGTTGAATAGCGATCAGTTCAAGATCAGGATTTGTTGGCCGATTTGGCGCCTTGCTTTTGTAATTCGGCATAGGCTTCTGCACTCAACACCTCGCCTACGATCTTTACGATCTTCACTTCATCAATGCCGGCGAATTTAATGTTAACGTCCTTGGTAAAAGGAGCCACCGCTGCAGCATTGTACTGGACTTTCAATTTGGCAGAAGCGCCGGGTTGAATGGGTTCAGTGATCTTCTCGGGAGTAGTGCATCCGCAACTTGCCCAGCTGTTCTCTACCACCAGGGGCTTGTCGCCAATATTCTTGATCTCGAAGGCATAGGTCACGGGCTCACCTTGTTTGATCTTGCCAAAATCGTATTTTTCGGTGTTCATTTTTACCGTTGCATCAACTTTGGATTGAGCAAATGTGCAAACCGAAAAAACCAGCATCAGGGATGCGAATAATATCTTTTTCATAAATAATGAATTTATGATTCAAAGATAGCAAAAACCCCTGCAGAACGCAAAATTTCCCACTTTACTCCCATGCTTTTAGCATTTCTATAACCCCGCCCTTTCTTCTTATTTTTGCGGCATGAAAGACCAGCATCCTGACCAATTGTCGTACGATCTTTTTAAACAGGAGGTTGTCAGGGACTTCCGCATCGCCTGTCTGAGCCGCGAGATCAGCTTGCTGGGTCGCAAGGAGGTGCTCGGCGGTAAGGCCAAGTTTGGCATTTTTGGCGATGGAAAAGAAGTGGCACAGGTGGCCATGGCTAAATTCTTTGCACCCGGTGATTTCAGAAGCGGATACTACCGTGATCAGACTTTTGTGCTGGCCACCGGTATGGGCACTCCAGAGGCGTTGTTTGCCCAACTCTACGCTGATCCCGATCTGGGCCGCGAGCCCTTTAGTGCCGGTCGGCAGATGAATAGTTTTTTTGCTACCCCCACGGTAGATGCAACGGGCGAATGGCTCGATCTCACCGCTACCAAAAACAGTTCCAGCGATATTGCTCCCACAGCCGGTCAAATGCCACGCGCATTAGGTCTGGCGCATGCCTCCCGCTTGTTTCGGCAGGTAAAAGCTCTTCACGGGTATACGCATCTATCGCATAACGGAAACGAAGTTTGTTTTGCTACCATCGGGGATGCCTCCACCAGCGAAGGACATTTTTGGGAGACTATCAATGCCGCTACGGTATTGCAGATCCCGTTGGCGGTCTTTGTCTGGGATGACGGATACGGTATTTCAGTACCCAAGCAGTATCAAACAGCCAAAGGCTCAGTTTCGGCAGCCTTGCAAGGCATGCAACGAAGCGAGGACGAAAGTGGCTTGCAGATCTATCGCGTTAAGGGATGGGACTATGCCGGCATGTGTCAGGTATTCGAAGAGGGTATCAGGCTGGCCAGAGAGCAACATGTACCCGTGTTATTTCATGTGGAGGAACTAACGCAACCCCAGGGTCATTCCACTTCGGGTAGTCACGAGCGCTATAAGTCGGCAGAGCGACTTGGTTGGGAAAAAGAATGGGACGGTATTGTCAAGATGCGTCAATGGTTACTGGAAAATGGGTTGGCCACAGCCGCCGAGTTAGACGAAATACAAGTCCAGTCTAGAGAGCAGGCCAAACAAAGCCGCGATACAGCCTGGAGGCAATATATTCAACCGGTAAAAGAGCAAGTCGATAAAGCGGTTGCTATCATCACCGCCCTGTCGCAGGCCGTTCCCAAAAAGGCTGCCGCGCTTCAGCAGCGTTGCACCCAGTTACAGGCCAGTCGTGATCCGCTGCGCAGAGAGGTTATGAAGGCGCTTTATCAATCCATTGAACTGGCGGGTCCTGTACCGCAGGCTGCCGCAGCCAAAGATTTTTATAACGATTTGATACAAGAGAATCAACGATTATATAATTCTTATCTCTACGACCAGGGGCCCAAGAGCGCATTGCAGGTCGCTGCTGTGGCACCGATCTACACAGAGGAGGCTCCGGTTCTCAATGGCTTCGAGGTCATCAACCGCTACTTCGATCAACAGTTTTCTATCAACCCAAAACTGGTGGCCTTTGGAGAGGATCTTGGTCAGATCGGCGATGTAAATCAAGGTTTCAGCGGTTTGCAAGAGAAGCACGGCAAAGAAAGAATCTTCGATACCGGTATTCGTGAACTGACCATTATGGGAAGTGGTATCGGAATGGCATTGCGAGGTCTTCGTCCTATTGCGGAAATCCAATACCTCGACTATTTACTATACGGGTTACAACCGCTCAGTGATGACGTGGCCACACTTCATTATCGCACAGCGGGCCGCCAAAGCTGTCCGCTTATTGTGCGTACCCGTGGGCATCGTCTCGAAGGTATTTGGCACAGCGGTTCTCCTATGGGCATGATCATTAATTCGCTACGAGGTATGCATGTTTGTGTGCCACGCAATATGACACAGGCCGCCGGTATGTACAACACCTTGCTGAGAGGGAATGATCCCGGTCTTGTTATTGAGTGTCTCAACGGCTATCGATTAAAAGAGAAACTCCCCTCCAATCTCGACACCTTCACCGTTGCGTTGGGAGTTCCTGAGGTTATACATTCCGGCTCGGATGTAACGATCGTATCGTATGGCTCAACGTTGCGTATCATTGCCGAAGCGGTGCAGCAGCTCGAACAAGCGGGTATTAGCTGTGAGTTGATCGATGTGCAGACCCTGCTTCCTTTCGATCTGCATCACCAAATTCTCAATTCTCTTAAAAAGACCAATCGTATTGTGTTTGTGGATGAGGATGTTCCCGGTGGTGCGGCAGCCTATATGTACAATAAAGTGATGGAGGAGCAAGGTGGTTACCGGTATTTAGATGTGGCACCACGCACTATTACAGCCAAGGCGCATCGGCCTGCGTACGGTAGTGACGGGGATTATTTCAGTAAGCCCAACGCGGAGGAGATCGAAAGCGTAATCAAAGAAATGATGGCCGAGTAAACGACCATTTCGCATCAAGTGGCGCATTGCTTTTCTGCAACGCTTAGCCCATATTGTGAAACACTTTCTGTACGTCTTCGTCCTGTTCTAATTTTTCGATCAGTTTACTTACTTCTTCTGCTTGTTCATCGGTTACAGGGACAGTAACGGTGGGGATCCACTCCAGCTCTGCGCTCAAGGGAGTGATCGACTTGTCCTCTAGGGCCTTTTGCATGTTACCAAAGTCAGTGAATCCACAGCGGGCCACTAATAACTCTTCGCCGTTTTCGCCGGTGCTTTCGCCCAGTTCTTCCAATCCTGCATCTATCAGCTCTAGTTCTAACGATTCTGCATCAAGTCCCTCTGGCTTTAATTTAAATACCCCCATTTTTTTAAACTGAAAAGAAACGCTGCCGCTGATGCCAAGGGCGCCTCCGCCTTTATTGAAATGAGATTTTACGTTGGCTACCGTTCGCACATGGTTGTCGGTGGCTGTTTCGACTAAGATGGCTACTCCGTGGGGTCCGTATCCTTCGTACAAAATCTCGTCGTAATTGGCCATCTCTTTTCCGAGCGCGCGTTTTATGGCCGCCTCTACCCGGTCCTTCGGCATATTGACCGATTTCGCATTTTGAATGCATCTGCGAAGTGCAGGATTGGTATTGGGATCGGTTCCTCCGGCTTTTACCGCGATGACGATCTCTTTCCCAATGCGGGTAAATTGTTTTGCCATGCGATCCCAACGGGCGAACATGGTCGATTTTCTCACTTCAAATATGCGTCCCATACGGCAGAGGATTAAGGGATGCAAAAATACGGCAATGCGGCAAAAGAAAAACCGCCTCAGTGAGGCGGTTTCTTATAACGAAGCGTTGGCAAGCAATCGTTATATGAGTTTTGGAGAGTCTTTTACGAAGTTTTTAGCTTGCTTCGGTGACGGCTGTAGGTAAAGTAGATCACTAATCCGATAGCCATCCATATCATGGCCACCTTGAGCGTTTGCCCGTCGAGTCCGGCGATCATGGCCAAACAAATGATGGCGCCCAGGGTGGAGACCAATGGCACGGCAGGAGTTTTAAAAGGTCTTTCTATGTGCGGCGATTTAACACGCAGTATCCAGACCCCGATACTCACCAGTACAAAGGCGAACAGGGTACCGAAGCTGGTCAGATCGCCTGCCACATGTCCGGGAACAAAGGCAGCGAACGCACCAACAAACACAAACAAGATCCAATTGGCCTTATAAGGAGTTTGATATTTTTTGTGAAGCTCCCCAAAGGCGCTGGGAATAAGGCCGTCATTGCTCATGGTGTAGAAGATCCGGCTTTGCCCCATCAACATAACCAAGATCACCGAAGAGAAACCGGCCAAGATGGCTACGGTAACAGCATCGGCAAGCCACTGGTACTCCTTCATGTACGTACTGATGGCATAGGCAACGGAGGCTTCTCTTCCTTTTTCCGGGTCTACAAAATCAGTCCAAGGGGCCACGCCGGTCAATACATGTCCAAAGAGTATGTATAAGATCGTGCAAACCGCCAGCGATCCCATAATACCGATGGGCATATCGCGCTTGGGGTTCTTGGCCTCTTGAGCAGCCGTACTTACGGCATCAAATCCAATAAATGCAAAAAATACAATGGCGGCCCCACCGAGCACTCCGCCCCAGCCATGTTTGTTCCATCCGCTGTAATCGGCGATAATTTTACCGGCTTGGTCCGTTACGGCGGCAGTTCCCTCGGGAATCAGGTAGGGCGTATGATTTTCCGGGCGGATATATTGCCAGCCAATGGCGATAAACAATATGACGATGGCTACTTTTACAAAAACGATAATAGCATTGACAATGGCCGATTCTTGCGTTCCTTTGATCAGCAAAAGGGTAAGGGCCAGTAATATGATCAGGGCGGGCGCATTCATGATGCCCTGGTGCAGCACGCCGGCCGTATCGGTATAGCTTTCGAAGGGAGAGTGACACCATTCATACGGAATGGCCCCTCCCAATAGTTTGTTGAGATATTCGCTCCAGGCAATGGCAACGGTGGCCGCACCCAATGCGTATTCCATGATCAGCGCCCATCCGATGATCCAGGCAATCAGCTCGCCCATGGTCACGTACGAGTAGGCGTAAGCACTTCCTGCAATGGGAATCATCGAGGCAAATTCCGCATAACAAAGCCCGGCAAAAGCACAGCCGATGGCTGCGATGATGAACGAGATCGTAACGGCGGGTCCGGCAGCCTGACCGGCAGCTGCAGCGGTACGAACAAATAATCCTGCGCCGATAATGGCTCCGATACCCAGGGCGACCAGGTTGCCGGCGCCCAATGTTCTTTTAAGACCTTTCTCACTGTCGGCCGCTTGTGCCAAGATCTGGTCAAGCGGCTTTTTTACAAATAAGCTCATGCGTTGGTTTTTAGGAATCTCTAAGATAGTGATTGATCCTAAAAATCATTCATTTTTTATGGGCGAAGTCCTTTGGCCCAGCGCCAGATAATAAAGTGGAATTCCCAGCAAAACGATGATGAGGCCCGGCCAGGTATACTCGGGCTTATAAATGATCAGCAGTATGCAAAAGGCAGCGCCCATCAGGATATACAAGGCGGGCAAGAAAGGGTAGCCAAAGGCTCGATAAGGACGAGGCAGCTCAGGTCTTTTCTTGCGCAAAATAAAAATGCCTGCGATCGTGAGCATATAAAACAAGACAACTACAAAAGAAATCATATCCAGCAGCTGCCCGTAACGACCGCTCAGACTCCAGATTGATGCTACCGCACACTGCACCCAAAGAGCCGCTTGGGGTACCGATTGTGCATTGAGCTCGCCCGCTTTTTTAAAGAACAGGCCGTCTTTGGCCATCGTGTGGTAAACGCGGGCACCGGCCATGATCAGACCGTTGTTACAGCCAAAGGTCGATACCATTATCAACAAAGCGATCAAGACCGTTCCGAACGAGGGAAAGATGCTGTTAGCGGCGGCTACGGCTACCCGGTCATCAGTTGGGAAAGCCAACTGGTCTAGGGGCAGCACGTGTAAATACATCAGGTTGGCCGAAACATAGATGACCGTAACGATCAAGGTGCCCAACAACAGACTGAGTCCGATGTTGCGCTGAGGATTTTTCATTTCGCCCGCAATGAACGTAACATTATTCCAGGCGTCCGAGCTAAAGATAGATCCCACCATCGAAGCGGCAATGGCACCCATGAGGGCTGCGCCCGATATCGGCAGCCAAGCGCCGGGCACTAAGGTTCCGGACTCATTTTTTAGTCCGGTATTTTGCAAGGCACTGAAACCGGTCGACCAGTTGGCGCTCCAGTGACTTTCTTTGGTCAATAAAAAACCAAAGGCGATCAACCCGAATAAGGCCAACAATTTTGCACTGGTAAAAATAGTCTGAATCAGCTTTCCCTCCCGAACGCCTCTCGCGTTGACATAGGTGAGGAGAATGATGATAAATATCGCTACCAACTGTCCTGCGTAGATTTTTAAAAAACCAAGATCGTAGAGCAGGTGGTTGTTGCCCAATGCTGGAACCAGGTAAGCTAAAAATTTAGAAAAAGCTACGCCCACTGCCGCAATGGTAGCTGTCTGTATTACGGCAAAAAAGCTCCAGCCATACAAAAACCCCATCAGTGGATTGTAGGCTTCTTTCAGATAAACATACTGACCGCCTGCTTTTGGAAACATGCCACTCAGTTCTCCATAGCTCACGGCGGCCGTAATAGTCATAAATCCTGTGAGTACCCACACGGCGATCAGCCAGCCGGCACTACCCACATTGCGCAAGATGTCGGCGCTCACAATAAAAATACCTGATCCGATCATCGATCCCGCTACGATCATGGTTCCGTCCAAGAGTCCCAGCGTCGGTTTAAAAGAGGGATGGTGCTCCGCCATATTACAGAGTTTGGTGAGAGAAGAAAGTTACTTCATTTAAAGCATATAGGCATGCAATATAAAGGCTTTCTAAAATTTTTTGAATGCCGGATTTTACCGATTTTCGGTGTGCCGTAATCTTAACCTGCCTGCCATGAAAAAAACAAATCGACTTACTACTTATATCTTGTTATCGATGCTGGCCGGTGTTGCCGTTGGCTATCTGGTACACGTAAATGCCGATCCGGCGTTTATCAAGGAGTTTTCGGCCAATATCAAGTTGCTGGGTAAGGTGTTTATCCGGATGGTGCAAATGATCATCGCCCCGCTGGTGTTCTCGACACTGGTGGTGGGAATTGCCAAGCTTGGTAATTTGTCGGCAGTCGGAAGGGTGGGAGGAAAGTCCATGCTGTGGTTCATTACGGCTTCGTTGGTTTCGCTCAGCATCGGATTGGTACTGGTCAATCTGTTACAGCCGGGGCATTATATTAATCTGTCACAGGCCGACACGGAAGGGGTCAAAGACCTCATGACTAAAAAGCAGGAGTTTTCGCTCGAAAAATTTGTAGAGCATATTATTCCACGCAGCGTTATGGAGGCCATGGCTACCAATGAGGTGCTCCAATTAGTAGTGTTCTCGATCTTCTTTGGCGTAGC
This sequence comes from Chitinophagaceae bacterium, assembly GCA_044238505.1. Taxonomy (GTDB): domain Bacteria; phylum Bacteroidota; class Bacteroidia; order Chitinophagales; family Chitinophagaceae; genus JJ008. The sequence goes on from JBIIDB010000014.1 coordinate 13,996, forward strand.
TACCACCGCAATAGGCGAGCAGGCTAAGCCAGTCATAAAAGCCCTCGATGCTGTTTCGCACATCATTCTAAAGATGGTAGGCTATGTAATGAACATCGCTCCCTTGGGTGTATTCGGTGCGTTATGTGCGGTCGTCGCTTCACGCGGGTTGGGCATCTTCGAATTTTATTTCATCTACTTTGTTTATTTCCTGGTCGGGATCGCCCTGCTCTGGGTGCTGCTACTGGGAGTCGGTTACCTTATTATTGGCGCCAGAATGACTGCATTGCTCAAGCGGATCGGCAGCCCATTACTGATCGCCTTCAGTACGACCAGCAGCGAAGCGGTGTTTCCGAAGCTCACCGAAGAGTTGGAGCGTTTTGGTTGTAAAGACAAGATCGTTGCCTTTGTGTTGCCATTGGGATATTCCTTTAATCTTGATGGCAGTATGATGTACATGACTTTTGCCAGTATGGCCATTGCACAGGCCTACGGTATTCACCTCGACCTTGGCACACAGATCACTATGCTGCTGGTGCTGATGCTAACGAGTAAGGGCATTGCAGGAGTACCTCGTGCCTCGCTTGTGGTGGTATTGGCTACTTGTGCTATGTTCAATATTCCTCCGGAAGGGGTGGCGTTGATTTTGCCTATCGACCATTTTTGCGACATGTTTCGCTCCGCTACCAATGTAGTGGGCAATGCATTGGCCACTACGGTTGTGAGCAAGTGGGAGGGTGAACTTGACAGCACCGAAGCTTTCTCTTAATATCTTGCTATAATTTATTGTTGTATGTCTATTTTCTTACTGGAGGCCTTTCACTGGACGAATCTTTTACAGCCTCAATTTTATGTCGAGAACGGAGGACTTTGGTTGCTGCTTTTTGTGGTATTTGCCGAAACGGGTTTGTTCGTGGGTTTCTTTTTGCCCGGTGATTCGCTTTTGTTCGTGGCCGGTATTTATGCCCACGAGATCACCCGTAAAACAGGAGAAGTAGTGCCGGGACTGGCCCATCAGTTTTTAGATATGATCGGACTGGGTATGGTCCGAAATGAATGGGTAGATCTTCTGGTGTTGTCGGCGCTGATCGCGACGATGGGAATCTTGGGTAATATGGTGGGCTATTGGACCGGACGAAAAGTGGGCCCTGCCATGTACCAGTGGAGAGATCGTTTGCTTTTTAAAAAGAAGTATTTGCATCAGGCCAGAGAGTTTTATGAAAAGCACGGCGGCCTGGCCGTTATCGGAGCTCGTTTTTTGCCTTTGATCAGGACCTTTGCTCCTATTGTGGCAGGTATCGTGCAAATGGACAGGGCCCGTTTTCATTTCTTTAATGTGGTGGGTAGTATTTCGTGGGTATGCTCAATGATCTTTTCCGGCTATTTTTTACAAAAGTGGATACTGGCCTCTTATGGCTTCGATCTAAAGGAGCACCTGGAAATTATTGTGCTTGTCATCGTTTTGGTCACAACGGCTCCCGTTATTATAAAGATGGTGGCCGGAAAGGTTAAGTCAAATGAATAATTCGCCCCGTCATCCTCTTTTTAATGTAACGGTAGTTGTAGCAGCGTTGGGCTATTTTGTAGATATCTACGATCTGTTGCTTTTTGGAATTATTCGCATTCCCAGTTTGCAGTCGCTGGGCCTCAGTCCCGAACAGGTCAAACTAGACGGAGAACTTATTTTGCAATGGCAAATGTGGGGTTTGTTGCTGGGAGGGATCATCTCCGGTGTGATCGGCGATAAAAGAGGGCGGCTGAGCGTTTTGTTCGGTTCTATCATTCTTTATTCGGCGGCTAATATCGCGAATGGTTTTGTCGAAACGGTAGAGCAGTATAAATGGATACGGTTTATTGCCGGGCTGGGATTGGCTGGTGAGTTAGGGGCCGGTATAACGCTGGTCTCCGAAGTGATTCCCAAGCAAAAGCGAGGACTCGCTACCTCTTTTGTAGCGGGTATTGGACTGACGGGCGCTATTCTGGCCTATTTTATGAAGCAGACCTTCGACTGGCGTACTTGTTATTTCATTGGGGGAGGACTCGGCATCGCATTATTATTGTTACGCATTTCGGTGTTGGAATCCAGTTTATTCCATCAGGTAAAGGAGAAACAGGTATCGCGCGGCAACTTCTTTCTTTTCTTCTCTAATTTCGACCGCTTTAAGCGATATCTGTTCGGAATCTTGATCGGACTACCCACCTGGTATGTGATCGGTATTCTTGTCACCTTCTCTAATGACTTTGCATTGGCCTTCGGCATCACCGAAAAGATTGATCCGGGTAAGGCCATCATGTTTGCGTATGCCGGCATCTCGGTAGGCGATATTTTAATTGGAGTGGTCAGCCAATGGCTACGAAGCCGTACCCGCGCACTCTATATTTTTTATACCATCACCATGCTGTTCATGCTTCTGTTTTTTACAACCCTTTGGCAGGGAACAGCCGCCCGGTTATACTTGATCTGCGCGGGGCTTGGTTTTGGGACGGGCTTTTGGGCCATATTTGTTACCATGGGTGCCGAGCAATTCGGTACCAACCTGCGCGCTACTGCGGCCACGACCATTCCGAACATGGTCAGAGGGATGTTGGCTATATTCATCTTGCCTCTTTTCAAGTGGCTTGAACATATGCCTTCGGTAGGCTATGTCAAGGCCGGTGTCATTACGGGGGTCATCATCATGGCCATCACCTGGACAGCGGCTTTACTGACCAAAGAGACCTTTTACAAGGATCTGGAATTTTTAGAAGAATAACATCAAGAGCGTTCACTCAGCTCCAGCCAGCGAAGTTCTTTAGCGTCAATTTCAGTAGTAAGAGATTCCATCCGTAGCGAAAGAGCGGTCAATTGCTCATAGGTACAGTTGCCGGCCGCCAGTTCCTCGCCGGTTCTCTTTTTTTCCTCGTTCAGCAGCGGTAGTTCTTTTTCGAGTTGTTCAAACTCTCTTTTTTCTTTGTAGGAGAGCGGTTTCTTTTCCGTTACTGTGGCGGGAGAGACGGTCGGTGGTTTCTCTTTCGCATCTTGTTGGCGATTGTCCACGTCACTCTTTTTTTCGCCAGTTTCTTTTTTGCCAGCTTCCAAGCGGTATTGGCTGTAGTGGCCCGGAAAATCGCGGATGACGCCCTGTCCTTCGAAGATCAGTAAATGATCGACCAGTCGGTCCATAAAGTAGCGGTCATGCGAGATGATAATGAGGCACCCGCTGAATTCGAGTAAGAAGTTTTCGAGTACGGCCAACGTAGGAAGATCCAGGTCGTTAGTCGGTTCATCGAGAATCAGGAAATTCGGGTTGCGAAATAAAATAGAGAGCAGATGTAATCTTCGTTTTTCGCCGCCACTTAACTTGCTGATATAGGTGTATTGTTTGTCGGGATCGAACAGGAATAGCTGTAAAAATTGGGCAGCACTTAAGGATCCTCCGGTAGCCAGTGGAAAATTCTCGGCAATATTTTTTACAAATTCAATTACGCGCTGGTCTTCTTTCAGTTGAAGTCCTTGTTGGGAGTAGTTGCCAAAGACGATGGTTTCACCCACATTGATCTTTCCGCTATCGGCGGCTTCAATACCCTGCAGGATGTTGGTAAAGGTAGATTTTCCAACGCCGTTAGCGCCGATGATCCCCACGCGTTCCCCTTTTTTGAACGTGTAGTCGAAGCCTTTCAAAATAACCGTGTCTCCGTAGTTCTTATACAGTTTTTTAAGCTCAATGATCTTGCCTCCTAGTCGGCTCATCTTCATGGAGAGCTGTAACGAGGCCTCCTGGGTTTGCTTCGAAGCTTTTTCGGCAATGACGTAGAAGTTGTCTTGCCGGCTCTTGCTTTTGGTGGTACGGGCCTTGGGTTGTTTTCGCATCCACTCCAACTCTCTTCGATATAGATTACGTGCTTTATCTACGGATGCTTTATCACTTTCTACGCGTGCTGTTTTTTTCTCGAGGTAATTCTCGTAGTTGCCTTTATATACATGCAGCTCGCTGCCGTCGAGCTCCCAGATCTCATCACAAACATTATCCAGAAAATAACGGTCATGCGTCACCAGTATGAGCGTCAGGTTTTCGCGATTCAAAAACTGTTCCATCCACTCTACCATGGTTACGTCCAAGTGGTTAGTGGGTTCATCCATAATGAGCAGATAGTGTTTATGCTCAAATCCAATGTCAATAAGTGTTTTGGCCAACGCTACGCGCTTTCGTTGCCCTCCGCTCAAGGTGCCGATCGGTTGATGTAGTTCGGTGATTCGAAGTTTCTCTAATATCTGTTTGACTTTGGCATCCATATCCCAAGCGCCCAACTCATCCATAGCGATGATGGCAGTGTTGAGTTGATCAGCATCTTGAGACGCGGCTGCTGCTTCGTAAGCGCGTACTGCGTTCATGAGAGGATGATCATAAAAAAAGATGGTTTCGGCCACCGTTTTTTTAGCATCAAAGGCGGGCTCTTGCTCAAATAATATCACATCCACTTCTTTATTGATCCACACGGTTCCGCTGTCGGCCGTCTCCTGACCGGCCAAGATGCGTAGCAGGGTCGACTTGCCCGATCCGTTACGGGCAATGAGAGCAATTTTATCGCCCTGGCTGATATGAAAGCTGATCGAGGAAAACAGAGGATGAATTCCATAGCTTTTAGCTAAATTCTCTACGCTTACAAAATGCATGGCGCAAAGATAAGTTCACCGCCACTCTTTGCGGAGATTAAGTAAGGGAGCGTAATGGGCTCACTGCTAACTGGCGATCAGTAGGCACAGCAAAATCGATAAGATAACCAGGCATACGACCCGGTAGCGATCCCAGGTATACTCTCTTTTTTTTCGTTGAAGCCGCTGGTTAATTTCTTGTTGCCATAACAGGTCTGCAGGCTCAATCTTGATCAACAAGGGCAGTACTTTTTGATACCTATCATAGGAGAGGGCTGTTGCGGCTTGTAATAACAGCCGGGCACCGGTTAGCAGGGCCTCGGGATGTGCATAGGTTTGCAGGAAACTGATCTTTTCGTGGCTGATCAGTTCTTCGATCTTTTGCTGCAGCGCTTGTTGATCAATGCGGTCAGCATCTTGGGTACTTACTTTTTTTTCTTGTGCCAGGCAGTCTTTGATCCAACTGGCCAGATCTAGGCCGCTGGTTGTGGTGGTTTGCCCTTGCGCTTTGCGAAGCCAGCGCTCTTGTAAGAATTGTATTTTTTTAAGCGGATCGCTTAGCACCTCATAGGCTTGTTGAAGGGCCGTGAAGCGAACGGATAGGGCAGGGTCATTGCCTGTTTTATCGGGATGCAGATCGAGTACTCCTTTTCGCCAGGCTTTTTTGATCTGCTCGGGCGTAGCGCCCGGCGCCAGCCCCAGTATCTGGTAGTGGTCTATGTAGTCTCCTTGAACCATTTAGTTTTTACCTGCGTATACACGCTCTCCGTTAATATAGGTGGCCAGTACGCGTGTTCCCAGAATGGCCGGTCCCGAGGCGGTCATCAGGTCTTGATCACATATAATGAAGTCAGCCCATTTTCCTTTTTCCAAGCTTCCTTTTTTACTTTCCTCAAAACTTCCTTTGGCAGCCCATAGGGTCATTCCCCTGAGTGTTTGTTCGCGTGATAAGGCATTCTCTGGTTGAAAGCCCTGCTGCGGCCAGCCGCTGGCATCTTGTCTAAACACGGCGGCATAAAATGTTTTAAAGGGAGAAATATGCTCTACCGGAAAATCGGTACCCAGGGGCATCCAGTTATTTTGACGCAAGAGCTGTTGATAGGCATAGGCCGATCCAATGCGTTTACTCCCTAATCTCTTTTCGGCCCAGTACATATCAGAGGTGGCATGCGTGGGTTGTACGGATGGAATAATGCCATAGGCTCCAAAAAGATCCAGATCGGCCGGATCTACGACTTGGGCATGCTCGATCCTCCAGCGCATGTCCTTTTCCTTTTTTAGGTAGCGGCCGTAGATCTGCACGATGGTTCTGTTTCCGCTGTCACCAATGGCATGTGTATTCATTTGCCATCCGGTGTGCGCACACCAGTTTGCGACACTGTCAAAGTGAGC
>JBIIDB010000111.1:0-5875 GCA_044238505.1 Chitinophagaceae bacterium
GAGTTTTGTAGACTTGATCTTGATGAAATTGCAACGCATTCGACAGATCCTCGAAAACAACGGAAAGACATTGATTAGCGAGGGGATCGACGCCAATTACCAAGACATTATTAATTATGCTGTTTTTGCCTTGATCCTCTTATGAAAATTGTTGTACTGCTCGTACGCTGGTTTGTAGGGCTCCTGTTCATTTTCTCTGGCCTGGTAAAAGCCAATGATCCCTTAGGGCTCAGTTACAAGATGCAAGAATTCTTTGAAGTATGGGGTTGGCACGGGCTCGACGGGTATACGTTGTCCGCATCGGTTGCATTAAACAGTGTTGAGATCATTGCCGGCGTGGCCCTCTTGACCGGGTTCGCTTTTCGCTACATGGGTTGGCTGCTACTCTTACTCATTTTACTTTTTACCGGACTCACCGGATATACATTTTTTACGGGGATGCCTAAGAACTGTGGCTGCTTTGGCGATTGCTTGCCGATATCAGCTGGCTTCTCTTTTGGAAAAGACATTTTACTAACGTTACTCATCGCTTTACTGTTGTTCTTTTACAAGACATCCGATCGATCATCGTTCACTCTAAAAAAATGCATTCCGGTGATCTTGGCCGCCTTCTTCTCAGTGGGTCTTCAGGGGTATGCGCTGCGTTACTTGCCGCCCGTGGACTGTCTGCCGTATAAAGAGGGGGCCAGCATTCCAGCGGGACTAAAAATGCCGGCCAATGCAATTGCAGATAGTTTTATTATCGAGTTTACCTACCGAAAGAACGGAAAAGAAGTTCGCTTTCCAGCCACTGATTTTCCTGCCGATTTTTCGTCGGAATATGTTTTCGTAAAACGAGATGACAGACTGATTCGAAAGGGTAGAAATAACGAACCACCCATCAAAGGGTTTGCCTTGCAGGGTCTTTCAGGCGTTGATTCTACCCAGGCCATATTAGACACTGATCGTAGTATTTGGATCTGGGCCTCTACCGTCACGTCATTTGACAATATAAAAGACGACCTTATTGCATTGACTCAAAAAGCACGCGCGCAAGGGCTGCCTGTGTTTTTTATTACTGCACAGACCAGTGAGGCCTCCACGCAACTTTCCCGGGCCGGGCTAACAGATGTACCCGTATACAGCTGTGACTTGAAAGCCATTCAAACGGCGGCTCGTGTAGACCCTACCGTAATGCTGGTAAAGAAAGGAACCATCCTGGCCAAAAGAAGCTTGCCTTGTTGGAATTCGGTTATTGAATGATGACCTCTTTTATAACATCGGCGCCCATGGCTTCATTCACCCGGCGAATGATCGACTCTTTTTGAAAATGAAGTTCATTTTTTAAGGGCCCTACCGATGTAGAGATCACCAATCGTTCGCCAAAGATCTTGATAGTGTCGGTGTACCTGGCAACCGTTTTCCCCATGATTGACTCCCAAGCTTCTTGAATCTGAAAAGCCTGTACATCGCCTTTGATGCGACTCTCGTTCAGAAATTGTTGTAAGGCCTCGGCCATGGAGTACTCTGCCATTGCACAAAGATAGGGGTGGTTTAGAGCGAAACGAGCTGAAACGGAACCCCAAGTTTAGACAATTGGCGTTCAAGGCGATCTGCGCTGGTATCGGTAATAAAAATCTGACTGCCGGAATCGGCACAGACTTTTCGAAGCAGATTCTCGATCCTGTTTTCGTCCAGCTTTTCAAAAACATCATCTAAGAGCAACAAAGGGGCGAACCCTTTTTTCTGTTTTATGACCTCGGCCTGTGCCAGCTTTAAAGCAAAAAGTAAACTTTTTCGCTGGCCTTGCGAGGCTAGTTGTCGAAAAGGTTGGTGGAGCATCGTTACGATCAGCTCATCGCGGTGGATCCCTTTGGTGGTACGTTGTGCGCTCAGATCGGCATGCCGGCTGCTGCGCAACAGGGTATCCAGCGACGCTTGCTGTAAATGACTCTGGTAAGAAATCGAAATCGTTTCACGCACGGGGGAATGTTCAGTAGTGGCTATGGCATGATACTCTTCGATTACAAGAGGAATAAAAGAAGATAAAAAGGCAGTGCGAGATTCGTAAATAAATTGACCTTCCAAGGCCAGTTGCTCATCGATCACGTCGAGTAATGCCTTGTTGGCGGGGGTACCCACTGAAGGGTCTTTTAACAGGGCATTTCGTTGCAACAGATGGCGGTTATAGCGAATGAGCCGTTGCAGGTAATCCGGATCGATCTGTGCCAACAGCTGGTCTATGAAAGCCCTACGCTCTTTACTTTCTCCGGTAATCAGTACGGCATCGTCCGGGGCGATCACCACCACAGGAATTTTTCCGATATGTGCGGACAACCGATCGTAGATGGTTCCGTTGGCAGCCAACTCCTTTTTACCATTTTCTCTAAGGACGCAGGTGATTTCGGTGCGAACCTGTCCTAGTTGTAATTGGCCCTCGATCCGAAAGCCCTGGCAGCCGGCTTGAACGACCTGTTCGTCGTGGCGACTGAAATAACTTTTGGTCAGCCCCAGGTAATAAATGGCATCAAGGAGGCTGGTTTTACCCACACCGTTAGCCCCGCAGATACCCACGACTTGCTGGTCGAAACCCAGCTCGAAAAGGGGGTAGTTTTTGAACTGCGTAAGGGCTATTTTTTGTAACCGGAGCATGCTGGTCTGCAATTTACCTAATATGCGCTCTTTCCCTTATTTTTGCGACTCAAAATTGATACCCTTGACAGCTAAATTTTCGAAAGAAACCTACCTGTACTGGTACGAATTGATGCAGCTGATCAGACAGTTCGAACTGATGGCGGAGGAGAAGTACAAAATGGAGGGTAAGATCCGTGGTTTTTTTCATGCATATGTAGGGCAGGAAGCCATCGCCGCGGGTTGTATGACCGCCACTCGTCCCGAAGATCTCTTTATCACTGCTTATCGTGACCACGGATTGGCCATTGCCAAGGGAGTCACCGTCAACAGCTGTATGGCGGAGCTGTATGGCAAAGCCACCGGATGTGCCAAGGGCAAGGGAGGCAGCATGCATTTTTTTAGCAAGGAAAACAACTTTTACGGAGGTCATGGAATTGTGGGTGCGCAGATCGGCACGGGGGCCGGATTAGCCTTTGCTGAACAATACCGCAACAGCGATAATGTTGTACTGACCTTTTTCGGCGACGGAGCTGCGCGCCAGGGCATGTTGCACGAGACCTTCAACTTGGCAATGCTTTGGAAACTTCCTGTTGTTTTTATTTGCGAGAACAATAACTACGCCATGGGTACCTCTATCCAACGTACCTCCAATGTCGTAGACATTTACAAATTGGCCGATGCGTACGAAATGCCGGCTGATACCATCGACGGGATGAGTGCCGAAGCCGTGCACAATGGCATCAGCCGGGCTGTCAACAGGGCCCGCGAGAAAGGGGGACCTACTCTCATAGAGATCAAGACCTACCGCTATAAAGGACATTCCATCAGCGACCCGCAGAAATACCGCAGCAAAGAGGAGGTAGACGACTACCGCGGTAAAGACCCTATACAGCAAGTACTGCAAACTATACAGGAGAATCAGTTTGCCACACCGGCCGATATAGAGGCGATCAATCAACGCGTGGACGCTATGGTGGCCGCCTCGGTGCAGTTTGCCGAGGAGAGTCCCTGGCCTGATGACAGCGAGGTACTGAAAGACGTGTATGTTGATCCACATTATCCATTTATTACCGATTAATACTTTTCTATCAAATAAATAACTATGGCTGAGCAAAAAACTCCACTCATGACAGAGCCCAATCAAAGTGTGTTAGACAAATTGAAGGAATTCTGGCTTACCTACAGCAAACCTTTATCCATCGTATCGCTGTTGATTGTGGTAGCCGTGGCCGGCTGGTTCGCCTACCAGCAACTCTACCAACAACCGCGCGAAGCCAAGGCACTGGAGGCAATGTTCAGAGCAGAGGAGTATTACCGAAAAGATTCTGCTTCGCTGGCCCTCAATGGCGATGGTCAAAACCTGGGATTCCTAAAAGTGATCGATCGCTACAGTGGAACCGATGCTGCTAACCTGGCTTGTTTCTATGCAGGCAGTTGCTACATTAAACTCGGCGAAAACGATAAAGCCATTCAGTGGCTCGAAAAGTTCAGCACCTCCTCGAAAGGGGTTCAAGCTCGTGCCTACAAGTTACTGGGTGATGCCTACGCAGACAGTGGCAAGGGTAAAGAAGCGTTGGACTACTATAAGAAGGCGGCTCGCCATTTTGAAAAAGATGAGGCGAACTCTCCCGAATATCTTTTTATGGCGGCTTATTTGGCCGATCAGGTGCTGCAGGACACAAAAGAAGCTATTGCTCTCTACGAGGAGATTCGCGAAAAGTATCCCCGTAGCCAACAATCTTACGATGCCGAAAAATACTTGGCTCGTATGGGAGTTTATCAATCTGCCAACTAATCTAACCGCAGCTTTTTGAACGTACAGCTTTTTATACCTTGTTTTGTAGATCAGCTGTATCCGGATACGGCTTTCAATATGGTGCGGGTGTTAGAGAAAGCCGGTTGTACGGTTTCTTACAATACCAAGCAGACCTGTTGCGGTCAGGCCGCTTTTAATGCCGGCTTTTGGGAAGAGTCAAAGTCCGTTTGTCAAAAATTCATCAACGATTTTCAGGGCAGCGATCCTATTGTAACCCCCAGTGCCAGTTGTGCTGGATTTGTCAAAAACTATTACAGTCGTCTTTTCGATAATTCTTCGGTACATCATCAGGTACAAGATCTAAAGCAACGTACCTATGAATTTTCTGATTTTTTAGTAAATGTTCTTCAAAAGACTTCTTTTGGGGCACAGTTAAACGGCATTGCCACCTACCACGATTCCTGTGCGGCCCTTCGGGAGTGTAAAATCAGGCAAGAACCCCGGCAATTACTGTCGAACGTAAAGGGATTATCGTTGGTAGAGATGGCAGATACAGAGAGTTGTTGCGGTTTTGGAGGCACTTTTGCCGTCAAATACGAAAATATCTCGGTAGCCATGGGGGAGCAGAAGGTAGAAAATGCGTTAGCCACCGGAGCCGATTATCTGATCTCTACCGATCTGTCTTGCCTGATGCACCAACAAGGATACATCAATCAAAAAGGATATCACCTGACTACTATGCACTTGGCTGATGTGCTGGTGTCGGGTTGGTAAAAACGTCTGTTATGGCCTATTGGTTAATGAAATCAGAACCCTTTAAGTATTCGTGGGAGCAGTTGCTCCACGACAAAAAAACCTTTTGGGACGGGGTTCGTAATTACGCAGCCCGCAATAATCTGCGCGCTATGAAAAAGGGCGATCTGGCCTTCTTTTATCACTCCAACGAGGGTGTTGAAATAGTCGGTATTGTCGAGATTGTAAAAGAGGCGTATCAAGATCCCACTACTGCCGAGACAGCCTGGGTGGCCGTAGATGTAAAACCTTTTCAGGCCCTAAAAAAACCCGTGTCACTTGCTACGATAAAGGCCGACAAACGATTAGCCAATATGGCACTGGTCAAACTGGGGCGCTTATCGGTACAGCCCGTCACTGATAAGGAATGGAAGATCATCCTGGAACTGGCAGGGCACTGATAGTCACTATACAGATCCTCTTTTGATTTCCAATCGGCTGTTTATGACATCGCAGGGTGATCTGTATCTGTAAACGCTATCCCTTCTTTTTTTAATGCTTGCAAAACAGGTGTGTAGATGTCCGGATGGGTGGGAATCTGCATACCACGCAGCCTGATTTTTTCTTGCAGCAGTAGCAGGGCAGCCATTGCAAGCGGAAGACCCACCGTCTTTGCCATGGCGGTGCTGCGTGAGTCGTCTCCTGTAACTACCAGCTGACTGGTTATTTTACGATCTTGTCCTTCTTTTCGGTAGCCAATTTCGTGCAGCATCA
>JBIIDB010000113.1:0-5800 GCA_044238505.1 Chitinophagaceae bacterium
AAAAAGTAGCAGACTGAATAGCCGTCTTTAAGATCTCTTCGGCAGGTTTCATTAACGGAGAGTGAAAAGCACCCCCGACTGGTAACACGAGTGCTCTTTTGGCGCCCGCCTCTTTCAGCGCCACGCAAGCCTTTTCGATACCCACTACCGAACCACTGATCACCAGTTGGCCAGGGCAATTATAATTGGCAGGTACGACTACCTCTTGAATAGCGGCACAAATCTCGGCCACCTTCTCATCAGCCAGTCCTAATATAGCAGCCATGGTGCCGGGCTGTTGCTCGCAAGCAAGCTGCATAGCATTGGCACGGGCAGCTACCAAGCGCAAGGCATCTTCGAAACTGAGCACACCGGCCGCCACCAGTGCAGAGAATTCGCCGAGTGAATGACCGGCCACCATATCGGGTTTAACCTGCTCAATACTTTTGTAAGCCACTACCGAGTGTAAAAAGATGGCGGGCTGCGTTACATCAGTGCGACGAAGATCTTCTTCGCTACCCGAGAACATGATATCCGACAAACGAAAACCCAGCAGCTCGTTGGCCTGCTCCATGATTTTTTTAGAAAAGGCCGATTGCTCATAATAGTGTTTGGCCATACCCGGAAACTGAGCGCCCTGTCCGGGAAAAACATATGCATGCTTCATAGCAAGGAATAGATTAGATAGGTTTAGCTTAGTTTGGCACCGATCAGACGCATAAATTCACTGCGAGTTGAATTCTTATGAAACTCGCCGTCAAAAGCTGAGGTAGTGGTGACAGAATTTTGTTTTTGTACGCCGCGCATCATCATACAAAGATGCTGTGCCTCGACCACCACGGCTACCCCCAACGGATTGAGTGTTTCTTTGATAGCATCCTTTATTTGTATAGTGAGTCGTTCCTGCACTTGCATACGTCTGGCGAACACATCGACCACGCGGGCTACTTTACTGAGACCCGTGATCCACCCATTAGGGATGTACGCCACATGCGCTTTACCGAAGAAAGGCAACATATGATGTTCGCACATACTAAAGACCTCTATATCCTTGACCACGATCATTTCACTGACATCCTCATGAAACTTGGCTGAATTCAAAATGGCCTTGGCATCGAGCTGGTACCCTTGTGTTAGAAACTGCATGGCCTTGGCCACACGCTCGGGGGTCTTCAGCAGTCCTTCCCGCTCGGGATCCTCTCCCAACCAGGCAATGGCTTCTTTATAATGTTGGGTGAGCACCGAGGTGGCTTTCTCATCGTACTGTTCTGATTTGTGGTAAGCCATTGATTTTTTTATTTAAGCGGGATATTCAACAAAATTGCGAGGCGTTTCGTAGAGTCGAATCTGCAGTTCGTGCTTGGGATCGATATGAGCACGCAGCAAATCATATATAACCATGGCAATATGCTCGGCCGTGGGGTTGAGCACCTTGAACTCATGGGTATCGAGGTTAAGATTACGATGATCGAAACGCTCGACGACCTGTGCTTGCACCAGATCACTGATCCATTTCATATCGACCACATAGCCGGTATCCGGATCTGGTTCGCCGGTCACTTTTACGATCAATTCATAGTTGTGTCCGTGATAATTGGGGAGCGCGCATTTGCCAAACACTTTTTCGTTTTGTTCGGCAGACCAGTCCGGACGATACAGCCGATGGGCGGCATTGAAATGCTCTTTTCTGTAAACGGCTACTCGTTTTGGCATACTAGTTAAATAAAACTTTTGTCGGACGTAGGGTAAACAAGTCAACGAACGATTAGTTCGAACTTTGTTTAAAATTAAGGTAATTTTTCCCCATAATACTCAACATATATCTTGGGGGTTTCTACCAGTTTCAAACAATGCAGCTGCACCCGAGGGGGCATAGCCGGCTCCAGTTCCTTCCAAATGCCGACCACCAGATTCTCGATCGAGCATAGTTTCCCTTGCATAAAATCGACATCCAAGTTTAGATTACGGTGGTCCAGTCTGTCGACAATCCGCTCCTTAACGATGGCACTCAGCCGCTTGGCGTCAAAAATAAATCCGGTATCGGGATCCGGCAGGCCCTTGATGGTCACGTACAATTCAAAATTGTGACCATGCCAATTGGCATTGGCGCATTTACCAAAGACCTCTTCGTTTTGTTCGGCAGACCAGTCGGGATTGTAGAGACGATGAGCGGCATTGAAATGCTCGATACGGGTTAAGTAAACCATGCTTTACTTTTAGCTTTCTCACAGCATAGGGCGGAGAAAGGGTGAAGGGCAAAGTTAGTGACATTCAGCTAATTTTACGGGTATGAATTGCCTGATCGCAGCTGCTACACCCATCGAGATCGCTCCCCTGCTCCAGGAATTATCCAAGGGGATACGAGAGGACATGGAGATAGATATGCTGATCACCGGCATCGGCCTTATGGCCAGTACCTATGCTTTGCAAAAACAGATCTCCATCAAAAGACCTGACCTGATTATTCAGGCTGGCGTCGGAGGATGTTTCAATAGAAAGATGCCGCTGGGTACTGTAGTGGCCATCGGCCAAGACTGTGTTGCCGACCAAAGTGTGCAGGAACTAAAAAAACTAAAAACACTTTTTGATCTGCAGCTGGTGCCCGCCGACCAATTCCCGTTCAAAAAAGGATGGCTCGTTAATCCCTGGAAAGGATTTCGCGGCCTGGGCCTGCCTAAGGTCAATGCCATTTCGGTCAATGAGATCACGACCGACCCGCGGCGGGTGCAACAGTATAAAAAATTATTCGCTCCCGTCATTGAGTCTATGGAAGGTGCGGGGCTGCATTATGTATGCCTGATGGAGCAGATCCCTTTCTTACAACTGCGCAGCGTAAGTAATTACATCGCAGAGAGAAATAAAAAGAATTGGAAACTTTCGGAGGCCGTTACGCAATTAAATAAAGCCCTGCTGCAGGTATTGCAAACACTATGAAGATCCGCATCGGTTTTTCTCCCTGCCCTAACGACACCTACGTGTTTGATGCCATGGTCAACCAGCTGATCGATACGGAGGGACTGGAGTTTGAACTGTACATCGAAGATGTAGAGACCCTGAACGAATGGGCCCTGGAGGAACGGCTTGATGTGACCAAACTAAGTTTTCCGGCCCTGTTTGCCACGCAAGGAAACTATCGCTTGCTCGACAGCGGAGCCGCACTCGGTAAAGGAGTCGGGCCGCTACTGGTTGCTAAAGAGCCCCAAGGGGTTGATCCTGTTTTGGTGAACAATAGTACGATTGCCTTGCCCGGCCAACACACCACAGCCCATTTACTTTTTTCGATGGCCTATCCGGAGGCGCTGAAAAAACAGTTTATGCTTTTTGCAGAAATAGAAAAATCCGTCTTGTCTGGTCAAACTACCTTGGGCGTACTGATCCACGAGAACCGCTTTACCTACGAGGCAAAAGGGTTACATAAGGTAATGGATCTGGGCACTTATTGGGAACAGCAAACCGGCGTGCCGATACCACTGGGCGGAATTGCCATCAAACAATCGCTGGCCGGTTCGATCGGTGAAACCATACAACGATTGATCGCTGCCAGTCTTCGAAGAGCCCGGCAACAACATACGATCAGCGCATTTGTACGAGCGCATGCGCAGAGCATGGAACCAGCTGTGATGCAGCAACACATCGATCTCTATGTGAACGACTATACCCTTTCGCTGGGTCGCGACGGCAAAAAAGCCATTGGCAGGTTGTACGAGGTGTATCGACAATTAATGGGTGGTAAGGATGCGAATGCTACCGACGACTTGCCGCCTTTCAACAACTGGATGTTGAATCCGTAAGAATGTTCAGGAGTTACGATCTTTTAAAGCAGCTCCGTACACCTGCAAACAACGTTCCCTTGCTACCTCATGCTTTACAATGGGCGCCGGATAATCCAACGATTCAAATTCGGGTACCCACCGACGGATATACCGAAGTTCCGGATCAAATTTTTTTGTTTGGATGTAGGGATTGAAGACTCTGAAATAAGGAGCCGCATCACAACCCGAGCCCGCGGCCCACTGCCATCCGCCATTGTTGGCAGCCAGATCGAAATCGAGTAATTTCTTGGCAAAATAAGCTTCGCCCCAGCGCCAGTCAATCATTAGGTGCTTGGTCAGGAACGAGGCGACGATCATACGAACCCGGTTATGCATAAAACCGGTTTGATTCAATTCGCGCATGCCTGCGTCCACGATAGGATAGCCGGTGCGTCCTTGACACCAGGCCTCGAACTCTTTTTCGTTGTTGCGCCAACTGATTCTATCGTAGGCCGGCTTAAAACTGGAGGCCACCACCTGCGGAAAATGCCAGAGGATCATTTGATAAAAATCGCGCCAGATGAGCTCCGATAAATAACTTTCATTGAGGGATCCCGCTTCGCGGGCCAAGGCTCTGATGCTGAGGGTACCGAAACGAAGGTGCACACTCAACCTCGACGTGCCGACCACCGATGGAAAATCGCGCTGCTCTTTATAGCGCTTGATGATGTCTTTATCCCACTTTGACGGAGGAAAAGAAGTAGTGGTCGAGCTAAATCCCAGTTGCTGTAAAGAAGGTATGTCGAGCGCCTGTTGTTTGTAAAAAGATCCCATGAGCTTCTCAGACCCCAACGAACGCAATTGAGCAGCTGTTATAGTGGCACGCCACTTTCTGGAGTAGGGCGTAAATATGGTGTAAGGCAATCCATCATCTTTTACCACTTCTGCCTTCTCAAAAATAACCTGATCTTTTATCGAATAAAATTCGATTGAGCGGCTGGCAAAAAAATCAGCCATCTGCATATCCCGCTTTCTGGCGTAGGGCTCATAATCATTGTTGGTATAGACGGCTTTGACATCGTACTCATTACACAGCTCTTCAAAAACCTTGTGCACCCATCCGTGTCGCACCAGCAGGGTACTGTCGGCCGCTACCAATTGCTGTTGCAGGGCAAGTAGCGAATGATGGATGAAACTCACGCGAGCGTCAGCCGGATCTTCCAGCTCGTCCAGAATAGATCTGTCAAAAATAAATAAGGGCAAAACAGGGTGGTTGCCCTTTAAAGCCTGAAAAAGGCCTGCATTGTCTTGCAGACGCAGATCGCGGCGAAACCAAAAGACAGAAACAGCATGTTTCATACCCGCTAAACAAGCTGAACTGATAATAGTTGCCGCCCGGCAGTCAAAATTATCCCTTTATAAAAATGCAGGGAGAATAGCCATTGACCAACCCGAAACCAGCCCCATTGAAAAACAAACGATCATCCTAGTCGAATAAGCCCATATTTAAGCGCAAACAACGCCATACCGGCCAAATTGCGGCTGCCGGTCTTGATACGGATCCTGTCCCGGATACTTTCAATGGTGCGAGGGCTAAGGGATAAAGAGGAGGCGATATCACGCGTGCTTTGCTCTTGGCAGATCAGCCGTAGTACAGCTACTTCCTTTTCGGTAAGAGAGGGCTGAGCCCGAAGACCACTCACCGGTATCGGTCTAAAGACCGATTCAAGTTCTTTTTCGCCACCGGACTCAGAAAAAAAATAACCCTGGCTTACGACCATTCGAATCGCCGACTCTACCTCCGGTATTGCCGAGGACCTGGACAAAAATCCATTGGCGCCCGCCTTTGACAATTTCTCTGCCAGAAACGGATCAAGATCGTATCCAAGCAACAGCACCTTCGTATGGGGGGCAGCTTTACGGATCTGTAAAAGTGTATCAAACCCTCTGCTCATAGGCAGATCAAGGTCCAAAAAGATCACATCCGGCTGAACGTTTTCAAGCAAGCGAAACAACTCCGGCTCTGAATTGGATTCGCCGATAATCCGAATATCCGATGTACGCTGAAC
>JBIIDB010000112.1:0-5800 GCA_044238505.1 Chitinophagaceae bacterium
TTGATAAATGCCCCTTGGAAGCCTACTCCCACCTGGTGTAACCCATCTTCATCCATTCCTTTGTGATACGAGAACGAAAGGCCGGCATAATTAGTGGTGAGTACGCCGTTCCCGGCTACATCACTCATGGCCAACAAACCTACTCCCATGTTGTCGGTAAGGGGTATTCGGTTGGGCAGTAATCCAAAATCAACCGATATCGTTTGTGTAACGAATGCATTCTCGATAGTGGGCCATTGATTACGATAATTACCGGCCACGCGGACGGCCCCGTCAAACTTACCGGTCAGCGCAGGGTTGAGGGTAAGGGGAGAGGCAAAGAACTGCGAAAAATTAGGGTCTTGTGCTTGGGCAGAAATGCCAAACACAGCCATTACAGTCAGGGTCAATATGATCGATCTCATCGACATTCAATAACGCAATAAGGGCCTCGGGATTGCATGGCCATCCCTTTTTACTTTACAGCCGAAGGGGAAAGTTACGGAATTTCAGTGAGTTATTAGCTCTGTAGCTTGGGGCCAAAGGCCAGGTCGCCGGCATCACCCAGGCCGGGCACTATATAACTTTTTGCAGTGAGTTCATCGTCAATGTCTCCGCACCAAATTTTTACGTAAGGAGCCTGTCGGAGCAGGTTTTCGATACCGGCGGTGCAGGCAATGGCCACCACTACATGGATCTCGCTGGGCTCTCCCTCCTCTTTGAGCTCTTGAATGGTCTTGACCAGGGAGGCACCGGTGGCCAGCATGGGATCGGCAATGATCAGCACTCGCCCAGTCAGTTCGGGGCTTGATACATATTGCAGGCTGATCTCAAAGCTGCCGTCGGGGTGGTGTTTGCGATAGGCGCTGATAAAGGCGTTGTCGGATTGATCGAAATAATTGAGTAACCCCTGGTGTAGCGGAAGACCTGCCCGCAGGATGGTGGCCAGCACAGGATACTGCTGCAAGACTTTTTGCGTAGCGGTGCCCAAGGGAGTCGACACCTCCTTTTCGATAAAAGGCAAGGTTTTGCTGATCTCGTAGGCGGCTACTTCGCCAATGCGTTCGAGATTTCTTCTAAAACGCATTCGGTCGGATTGCACAGCGGTATCACGCAACTCACTGACCCAATTGCTGACCAGCGAATGGGATTGACTAAGATTAATGACCATACGACAGTTTTCGGTAGAAAAGCTACTTTTACAAATCTACAAAATTCACTGCATGGAATATCGCGCAATAGGTCTGATGAGCGGCAGCTCCCTGGATGGCCTCGATATAGTATATGTTACTTTCTTGGAGCAGGGGGGACAGTGGAGCTTTACGCTCGGGGCTGCCGAATGTGTACCCTACTCGACAGAATGGATCGGAAGGCTGCGTGGCGCCACTGAACTCGCTGCCAGAGACTACTGCCTGCTGCATACCGATTATGGTCGCTGGTTAGCGCAGCAGGTCAATGCGTTTATCGATCGGCATCAGCTGCACTACAAAGTGGCTGTGGTAGGTTCGCATGGACATACTACTTTTCATTTGCCCGCCCGGCATATGACAGGGCAGTTGGGAGATGGAGCTTCGCTGGCGGCGCTTACCGGACTTTCGGTAGTAACGGATCTGCGCGCTATGGATGTAGCCCTGGGCGGACAGGGGGCGCCGATTGTTCCCATTGGAGAAAAGTACTTATTCAAGGACACTGACTTTTTTTTGAATATCGGCGGCATTGCCAATATCTCATATGCCGGCGAGCCCTACGTAGCCTTTGATTGTTGCGCAGCTAACCGGGTGCTCAATATGATCGCTGCGCTAAAAGGACTAGACTACGATAAAGGAGGTGCGCTGGCAGCTGCGGGAACCATCGATCAAATGCTGCTGGCTAAACTCGAGGACCTGCCGTATTATCGGTTGCCTTATCCCAAATCGCTGGCCAATGATTTTGGAACAGATGTGGTGTTTCCTCTTGTGCAGGCGTCCGGGCTCTCTGTGGCTGATATGTTGGCCACCTACACGCAGCATATTGTTTTGCAAATAACCGCGTCTGTACGACAACTGGCGTCCGTGCGCACTGAAAATAAAGTATCAGCCACTCGCTTGATGGCTACCGGTGGTGGCGCCTGCAATGATTTTCTGATCGCACAGCTTCGCAAAGCGGTAGAACCCCTGGGCGTAGTAGTCGAAGTTCCCCCAATCGATATTGTACAGTACAAAGAGGCGCTTATCATGGCCTTTATGGCGGTGTTGCGCTGGAGACAGGAATATACCGTGCTTTCTTCTGTTACCGGAGCTTCGCGCGATTCGATCGGTGGGGCGTTGTGGACAGGTCAAGAGGCTTGAGCGGACTAGTCGGTACGAGAATGTTCAGCCGCTATCAGAGCAACTTACGGGTGCGTTGCCGTAAGGTAGCGATCGCTTCCTCTTCGCTACTGAACATGGCATCGATATTGACCAGTCGTGCCGCCAATTTATCGTATCGTTTGGTCATCAGCCACAGAAAAATATGCAGGTAGTGGATCCCTTCGAAGGTCAAGATCTTTCGGCTGGCCATCTCACTTTTTCTTTTCAGGAACTCGCCGGGAATATCGGTATAGTGCAGGGCGGGTCTTTCGTGATGTATAAAATGATAGCCATCGTTCCAACACGTCTTGTTGTAGGGGGTATTGATGCAGTTGATCGTATTCTCCTCCGGATGGTCCGGATTAACAAAGGCATGTTGCGCCCAGTTGCCGAGCATCATCACAATGCGGGCAAATACAAACGGAATAATAAAAACAAGCAAGGTTACGAACCAGTTGTACCAGACCATCAGGGCGCAGAATACATAAAAGGAGATTTCACCCGCTGTCAGCCGCAGGTAAAACTTCTTTCTGTTGCGGCTAAAGAAATAAAGGAACGTATCCCTGAATCCCAGTATTAAAAAACGCAATACATACTGCAGGAACCCTCGCAGACTGTCGCGCTGGTAGCGCAGCGTGCTGCTGGCATCTTCGTCCATATTATTTTCTACGTGATGCATGCCCATATGATGGGCAAAATAAGTTTCCGGGGTATGTCCAAAAAAAGGACATACGACCCAGATGACCCAATGCTGCAAGAAGCTCACTTCTTTTTTAAATAATTTTCGATGACAGATGCAATGCAGCATCAGCCCGAAGCGACCCTTAAAGTATAGTTGAGCGATATAGAAGTACAAAGCGTAAGCGAACCACCACAGCGGACCTTGCAATAGCGGTGTGTATAGCAAGATGGCAAGGGGTATCACCAGCACATGAATGGCGGTCAGCAAATGTATAAAAGGAAGATCCCGGCTGTCGTTGATATATCGCAGCCAAAACTTTTCGTAGCGGCTATAGCGCAACGGTAACTGGTACGTGGGGTCGAGCAATTGAGCAGGCAGGGGTCTCATACGTTAGCTCTCCAAAAATAAACGCTTTCGGCAAATGGCGCCGCTTTGTTTAAGCGTGCGACGTAAAAAGAAAACGACAACTTAGTCTTTTTTCTTGTCAATGCTGCGTACCCCCGTGGTGGCCCCGCCGTCGAGGTGCAATGCCACGGGTTGATTCGTCTTCCAGTTTCCGCGCGTAAAATCGGGAATATCCACGGTCCTGGACTTTTTCTCTGCCGAGCGAATACTCAGGGGTACTATTGAACTCCAGGCTGCAGCATCATAAACATCCTGATCGAGCGGCAGTCCATTGCGCAGACAATCGATCAGCCTCCAGTCCATTATAAAATCCATGCCCCCGTGTCCACCTACCTCTTTGGCGATGTCTCCGATATGCTTGACCAGTGGAAGGGTGTACTTGTCTTCGATTTTTTTTTGTTCTTCGGGTTTTAGCCAGCTGTGGCCGAAAGCAATCCGCGCCGGCCCCGGCCATTTTTGCGCCATGCCCTTGGTGCCGCTCAGCACATGAATACGAGAGTACGGGCGGGGGGTAGATACATCGTGTTGCAATAAGATCGTTTTACCCTTGACGGTTCGGATGATCGTATTGTTCATATTACCCCGATAGGATTTATCTGCATACGGAGCAAAGAAAGGATCGGCGGCGGCTTTTTGTTTAGCCAGCGGCGAGAGACTGAAGTCTTCGGTACTCATGCTGACCAGGTGTTCCATTACATCACCGCGGTTGATGTTCATACACTGCGCCACCGGTCCTAAGCCGTGCGTTGGATAAAGATTACCTTGCTTGCCTATATT
Source organism: Chitinophagaceae bacterium (assembly GCA_044238505.1). Classification (GTDB taxonomy): domain Bacteria; phylum Bacteroidota; class Bacteroidia; order Chitinophagales; family Chitinophagaceae; genus JJ008. Next base: position 4,171 of record JBIIDB010000112.1, read on the forward strand.
CAGTTTAAGGCGCCACATATCGGCATAGGCTTTCTTGTTAAAGAGCCAGTCTTGAGAGAGGTCGTGAATGTAGGCTCCTTCGCTGTGAACGATCTCGCCCAATAACCCTTGCCGCACCAGATTGAGGGTAAGTAGTTCAAAGAAATCGTAACAACAGTTCTCGAGCATCATGCAATGCCGTTTGGTTTTCTCCGAGGTATCGACCAGTTGCCAGCATTCATCGAGTGTTAGGGCGGCCGGTACTTCGGTAGCCACATGTTTTCCCTGCGTCATGGCATAAACGGCGATGGGGGTGTGCAGGGTCCAGGGCGTACAGGTGTAGATGAGGTCAATATCGGGATCTTCGCACATTTTTCTCCAGCCCTCTTCGCCACTGTACTCTTTGGCAACCGGACGTTGCAGGGTCGCCAGCGTTTTTTGCGCACGCGCAATACGATCGGGATATTTGTCGCCAAGGGCGACGATAGTGGTACCCTCTATGTACGATAATCGCTCTACGGCATCCGAGCCGCGCATGCCTACGCCGATAATGCCGATGCGAACATTGTCGATCTTGGGAGCCGCATAGCCACACATGTTGAAGGACGGTGCGGCTTGCTGCAATCGCTCGGCTCTCTCTACTTGCTCGTCGCTGGCTGCCAACAACGGAAGGGCGCCTGCCATGGCCGAACTACTCAGGGCGAGTTGTTTTAAAAAGTTTCTTCGTGGGGTAGGCATAGTAAAAAATTAGTCGTTTAGCAGATCGGGTCGACGCACGCGGGTGCGCTCGAGTGCTTGCTCGTGTCGCCACTCCTCAATTAGTCGATGATTACCGCTGAGCAAAATATCAGGTACTTTCCACCCCCTGAACTCTTCGGGCCGGGTGTAGACAGGGGGTGACAGCAGCTGATCTTGGAACGAATCGGTGAGTGCAGAAGTTTCGTCGTTGAGAACGCCGGGAATAAGCCGACCGATCGCATCGACCAAGACGGCTGCCGGCAACTCCCCGCCACTGAGCACATAATCGCCAATAGATATTTCTCTGGTAACAAAATGATCGCGAATACGTTGATCGATCCCTTTGTAATGTCCGCAGATCAACAGCAATCTTTTTTTAAGCGAAAGTTGGTTGGCCATCGGTTGGTCAAAGGTCTCCCCGTCGGGCGTTAGAAAAATAATCTCATCGTAAGCGCCCTTGGCCGACAGTGCTTCGATGGCACGAGCCAGTGGTTCACACATCATCACCATGCCGGCACCACCTCCATATTGATAATCGTCTACTTGCCCGTATTCGTTTACGGCCCATTGTCGAAGCGGATGCACCGCCACCGATAGTAGTCCTTTGTCTTGCGCTCTTTTCATGATGCTGTGCGCAAAAGGACTTTCGAGTAGCCCCGGCAATACGGTGAGGATATCGATGTGCATGTAGCAAATATAAACTCCTTGCGTTGCCTGCGGCATTTTTGCAAAAAAAAGACCTCCCGCAATCGGGAGGTCCGGCACGTTCGTACAGCATAGACGGCGTGGTTACTCAACCTACGGGTATCGTATGCACGTTCTTTGGTTTTTTGATGGCCGTTTTGGGGATCGTAATGCGTAACTCGCCGCTTTTATACTCCGCATCGATTTTTTCGGCATTGCAATCTTCGGG
>JBIIDB010000114.1:0-5692 GCA_044238505.1 Chitinophagaceae bacterium
GCGAACAGGGATGGAACCTGAGTGATCACGGTGCGTTCAGCACCGACTCGGTCGATTACCCCGATATGGCTCGTCCCGTAGCCAAACAGGTAGCCGAAGGCAAGGCCGCGTTTGGGATCTTGATTTGCGGCAGCGGCAATGGCGTGGCTATCACCGCCAATAAAGAACCCCGGGTACGGGCAGCCCTTTGCTGGGAACAAGAACTGGCCAAGCTGGCTCGTGCACACAACAACGCGAATATCATTTGCTTGCCGGCACGCTTTGTCTCGGAGCAATTAGCCCTTCAGATGGTCTTGGATTTCATAGCTACCCCGTTCGAGGGTGGGCGTCACCAGAACCGCATCGATAAAATTGCGGGCTGCTGATGGCTTATCTTTTACCTTTAGTATAAATGCAACTTTCATGAAAAGAGTTATTTTTTTCCTGGCCCTGCTGAGCCCTGTTATTCTTTTGGCACAAAAGAAAGATAAAGCGGCTTTGCAGGCTGCGGCTACCATTACGGCACAGGACATGCAAAAACATTTGTATACGTTAGCCGGTCCCGAGATGGAAGGACGCGATACACCCTCGCCCGGTCTTGATAAAGCAGCAGGCTATATCGAAAATCATTTTCGTCAATTGGGTTTGCTGCCGGGCAATAACGGAAGCTATCGCCAGTACTACCCGCTTTATAAAGACTCCATGACCTCGGCTTCCCTGGAGATCAACGGCACCGCCTATACCCTTAATGAAGACTTTCAACCATTACCGGGTAATTATAGCGCCTCCATGCGGTTTTCGGAGATCGTATTTGCCGGATTTGGTATCAGCGACGGAGAGTTGCGTAACGATTATAAAGACCTGCCGGTAACTGGTAAGTTAGTGCTGATCATGGATGGAACGCCCGATGGGTACAAACCCAGCGTGGGAGGATTTGCCTCGCCCGCTTCGTTGAATGGTAAGCTCAACACAGCACTCAGCAGAGGAGCAGCGGGCGTACTGATTGTACATAGCAATTTTCCGCGCCGAGCCGCAGCAGTCACCGGCAACTGGAGCTTGAATGGATTTAAGGCCACACAATCATTGTTTGGTTGTTACATCTCTGCCAAGGTAGCCGGAGTGCTGCTGGGTAGTGAACCCGAATCACTCACTCAAAAAATAAAAGCGAATGCCTTTGCGCACAAACCCTATCGGGGACTTACCGCGGTAAGCTATGGCAAGCAAACCATCACTGCCACGGTTTCGAATGTAATGGGTGTGATCGAAGGCAGTGACAAAAAAGATGAGTATGTGATTATCACGGCCCACTACGACCATGTAGGCAAGCGCAGCGATGGTACTATTTACTATGGTGCGGATGATGATGGCAGTGGAACTACCGGTATTTTGGAATTGGCCGAAGCTTTCATGACCGCCAAAGCAGCGGGCAAAGGACCTCGCCGCAGTATTCTCCTGATGCCCGTAAGCGGAGAGGAGAAAGGACTTTGGGGCAGTCAGTATTACGCAGAAAATCCTGTCTTCCCGTTAGAAAAAACGAGCGTAGACCTGAACATCGACATGATCGGACGGATCGGTTCGGATTATCTCAACGATAAAGATTCAACGAACTATGTATACACGATCGGAGACGATAAACTAAGTTCCGACCTGGCCCCCATCACCGATCTGGTGAATAAGACCTACCTCAATATGAAGCTGGATCGCAAATACAACGATCCGAAAGACCCTAATCGTTTTTACTACCGTAGCGATCATTACAATTTTGCCGCCAAGGGCGTACCCATCATCTTTTATTTTAACGGGGTGCATGCCGATTATCACAAGCCTACCGATACTCCCGATAAGATCAACTATCCGTTAATGGCCAAGCGCACACAGCTGGTATTCTATACAGCTTGGGAAATGGCCAACCGCGACGAGATGCTAAAAAGAGATATGCCGTTGGGAATGCCCCCGGGACGCTAATCAGAGGAGTCGAGCATCGTTCTTTACGCTCGCTTATACCGTTATCCGTTACCACCCCAGCACCCAGGCAAAGATCAAGGGTGCCACAATCGTGGCATCACTTTCTACAATGAACTTGGGTGTATGGATATCGAGCTTACCCCATGTGATCTTTTCGTTGGGAACCGCTCCGGAGTAGGATCCGTAGGAAGTGGTAGAATCACTGATCTGACAGAAATAACTCCAGAACGGCACATCATGCCATTCCAGATCCTGATACATCATCGGCACCACACAGATTGGAAAATCTCCGGCAATACCTCCGCCGATTTGAAAGAATCCAACGCCCTTACCACCAGAATTGGCCCGATACCACTCGGTGAGCCAGGCCATGTACTCAATCCCGTTCTTTACGGTAGAGGCTTTTAATTCTCCTTTGATAACATAGCTGGCAAAAATGTTGCCGGTGGTAGAATCCTCCCAGCCGGGTACCACAATGGGCAGATTTCGCTCGGCAGCCGCTACGATCCAGCTGTCTTTAGGATCGATCTCATAGTATTGTTTTAATTCCCCAGACAACACCACTTTGTAAAGGAACTCGTGAGGAAAGTAGCGTTCCCCCTTAGCCTCGGCCTCTTTCCACTGCTTAACGAGATGCTTTTGCAATCGGCGAAAAGCCTCTTCTTCGGGAATGCAAGTATCCGTAACACGGTTATAGTGATTTTCGAGCAGGTCCCACTCTTCTTGGGGAGTCAGGTCTCTGTAATTAGGAATTCGCTTGTAGTGTGAATGCGCCACCAGGTTCATCACGTCTTCTTCCAGGTTAGCACCGGTACAACTGATGATATCTACTTTTCCCTGGCGAATCATTTCGGCCAGCGAAACGCCGAGCTCTGCTGTACTCATGGCACCTGCGAGCGTGATCATCATCTTTCCGCCTTCTAACAGATGTTGCTCATAGCCCTTGGCAGCATCTACCAGAGCCGCGGCATTAAAATGACGATAATGATGCTGAACAAACTGAGAAATGGGTCCTTTTTGCATGGAGGATGGGTTTGATCCGCCTTCAGATCACAAAAGGGTGAGACATTGCGGGAGCAGCAAAGATAAAGGATGCCTAAGAAGTGAAATACTCGCAACTTTGCGGGTATGAAAAATCACCGACGTCTCATTGGAGGTATACTGGGCCTGCTGGTTGCTTCTGTACAGATTGCACCGGTGCCGATCGCTGTAGGACAGACGGCCTCTTTGCCACACCCCGCAGAAAAAACCCCGTTACTGCAGCGCGCTACGACGAAGACCGATTCGCTTCAACCCAGTTTGTACCTGCAACAAGAAGCGGAGTTGCCCATACCAGGGGGAAAACTTAGAGGAACGTTATTTACCCCCATTAGCGTTAAAAAACCCCCTGTGGTGCTGATCATCGCCGGGTCTGGCCCTACGGATCGTGATGGTAACAGCCCGCTGTTACCCGGAAAAAATAATTCGTTACTCCAGCTGGCCGATAGTCTCGCAACACACGGAATCGCCACCCTTCGCTATGATAAACGAGGCGTAGCCAACAGCCAGATCAAGCAGCTTCGAGAAGAGCAAATGCAATTCAGCGATGGAGTAGAGGATGCCATCGGGTGGATCCGCTGGCTTCGCCAACAGGGATTTCGAAAGATCTATGTGGCAGGGCACAGCGAAGGATCGTTGGTAGGGCTCGGTGCCGCACAAACCGAAAAGATCAGCGGATTTATCAGCCTGGCAGGTGCAGGGCGGTCCATCGATGCTGTTTTACGCGAACAATTTACCGCAGGTGGCGGACCTGATTCCCTCAAAAAATTAGCCGGCCGCTATCTCGATACCTTGTTAATGGGGCAGCGGATCGCCAAACCCCATCCGCTTTTATTCTCTGTATTTCGACCTTCGGTGCAACCCTATATGATCTCTTGGCTACAGTATGATCCGCAAGAGCTGATGCGCGCGCTCCACTGTGCTGCGCTGATCATACAAGGTACCAATGACCTGCAGGTAAAAGAAACAGATGCCCGGTTACTGGCCGCTGCCAAGCCAACGGCAACGCTCGTCCTCATTCAACACATGAATCATGTATTAAAAAAGATCGATAGCCCGGTACCCGCCGTAAACATAGCCAGTTACTCCAACCCCAAACTGCCGGTAATGACCGAATTGGTCAACGAGATCACGCGATTTGTGAAGGGTAAATTCAACTAATTTTGAATCGTATGCTTAGCCATTTGCTGCAGCCTGTGAGATATCTTTTAGCCATGGTAGGGAGTATCAGTCTGCTGGCTTGTCATCAGCCCCAAAAACCGAATTCGGATGCAGTCACCCTCGATCCGATCGCTCCTATTGCCACCGGTAAAGTCAGCCCGGTCATCAATCCCTATGCCCCGGTCGATATCTCTCCAATGGATATGAGCTATTGGCCTGTCGACTATCCAAAACACCGACTGACCGGTGATATAAAAACACCCCCACTGGCCAGGGTCATCTATAGCCGTCCGCATCTACAGGGTCGTAAACTTTTTACCGATATTCTTCAATACGAACAGGGATGGCGACTCGGTGCCAACGAAGCCACCGAATTACAGTTATTCAAAGATGCTTTTATCGAGCATCAACCCATCAAAGCCGGTCGCTACACACTTTCATGTATTCCTCACCCTGACACGTGGACCTTTGTACTGAGTAGTACCACTGACATCTGGGGCGTACTACAAGAAAAGCATACCGATGTAGCCAGGTTCGACGTACCGGTCACTAAGACCAACTTGGCCCTCGAATACTTTACCATGGTCTTTCAAGAAAAAGAAGAGAAGGCCGAGCTGATTGTAGCGTGGGAAAATTGGGAAGCAAGAATTCAATTTAAATTCTGAAACATAGTATAACATGGCAGCACAAGAAAAAAAATGGGGTAATAACACTGTCTTCGTACACGCAGGAGCGCATCCCGATCCCTCGACCGGAGCCATCATGACCCCGATCTTTCAAACATCCACCTACGTTCAAGAGGCCCCCGGTGTTAATAAAGGCTTTGAATACGCCCGTAGCCAAAATCCAACGCGTAAGGCGCTCGAAGAGGCCATCGCCCAGCTGGAACAAGCCAAACATGGGTTGGTATTCAGTAGTGGAGTCGCTGCCACCGATGCCGTCATCAAGTTACTGAGCGTCGGCGATGAAGTGATTTGTGGCAATGATATGTACGGTGGTACGTATCGTTTATTTACCAAGATCTTTTCGCGACTCGGCATCGTATTTCATCAAGTCAACACCACACAGCTGAGCGAGATCAAAAAATCGATCAATGCCAAGACCAAACTCATCTGGATCGAAACGCCCACGAACCCGCTGATGAATATCTCTGATATCGCAGCTGTGGCCTCGTTAGCTAAGGAGAACGGTATCTTGCTGGCGGTCGATAATACATTTGCCTCTCCTGCGTTGCAGCAACCCCTTACTCTGGGTGCCGATATTGTCATGCACTCGGCCACCAAATATTTAGGTGGGCATAGCGACGTTATACAGGGAGCACTGGCCACCAACAGTGATGCCCTGCGTGAGCAACTCTTCTTTATACAAAAAAGCAGCGGCGCTGTACCCGGACCCATGGATTGCTTTTTGGTACTTCGCGGTATTAAAACGCTGGGGCTTCGTATGAAGGCACACTGCGAGAATGGCGCGCTGGTAGCTGAATGGCTGGTCAACCATCCGAAAGTAGAAAAAGTATACTGGCCCGGTTTTGAGACACATCCGGGACATG
>JBIIDB010000015.1:0-19403 GCA_044238505.1 Chitinophagaceae bacterium
GCCTGGAATAATCATTGAATCGAGGGTGGGGGTCCTCGTCTTTTTTAAGTCGAAAGGGATGGCTATTACTGAAGCGAAGGTTACCCAGCGGAGAAAAAACATAGAGCACCGTATCGTAGAACGTATCCAGCTGCTCGTAGGCTATGGGGCCTCGGCTATCTTTCCAACTCGCATTGGCCAAATAGGGAAGCCATAGTTTAGTATACACTACATCGGCCTGCCCTGTTTTACGATCATTTCTTTTACAATCGATAACGATCTGTGCGCTTTTTTCTTTTTGTGTGAGTGAGAACGTACCGCCGATGGCGGTATTGTTGCTTCCGATGTAGAGAATATCGCGACCCGGCAAAGAAGAGTCGGCATCTTGTTCCCACCAGGTAAAGTAGTATTCGTGTTGTTTTCGGTCTGGAGTAAAAAAATTGATTTCGGAGCCTGTGGAGATCGGAATATTTCGGACACTGAGCCGCAGGCCTTTTTTGGGAATCAGCCTGGCGTTAAAATAATCCGTGTGTAGTGATTGGGCCGCGCAAGGCAGGGAGCCTTCAAGTAGCAGCCAGACAAACCCGATAGAAAGAGTGCACATTCCTTTAAAAGCAGCATACATCTCTTTACTCATAGATCGTGTAGATTAGCGTGCCTCCTTTCAAGAGTGCTTCATGCGAAATACTTGTTACCGGAATATTTTTTTTATTGAACTCAATCGAGGCGATACCGGTTTTTCCAGCCACTTTTTTCTTTCTTACCTCGATAAGAAGTGTTTTTTGTGAAGGAAGTTGTACACGGGCAGCGGTTACGAGCGGAACTCCGAACACATACTCGCCACTGGCCGGATTTAGCGGATACATGCCCAATGCCGTCCAGACATACCAGGCACTCATCTGTCCGCAGTCATCGTTACCGGTCAGTCCGTCGGGGCCGGTTTTGTACATGCTGTCAGCTACCACTTGCAGCCAGCGTGCCGCTTTATCCGGAGCCCCCAGTGCCGTGTAGAGGTAAATTATGTGATGACTGGGTTCATTGCCATGTGCATATTGCCCGATGAGCCCGGTGACATCGACCGATACATTATCGCCATGTAATTCCGAAGGCGCCGAGAAAAGCTGATCGAGTTTTTTTATCAGGGCCTGCTCCCCGCCATGTAGTGCTGCAAATCCCTTTACGTCGTGCGGCACGAAGAAGCTATGTTGCCAGGCGGTACCCTCAATGTATTGACCGTCGAAGCCGTGTTCGCTCAGCAGGGGATCAAAGGGTTCTATAAATTGCCCCATGCTATTCTTGGAGCGAAAGAAACCGGTGTTTGTGTCAAAGAGATTTTTATAGGAGGCCGCTCTTTTCATAAAGAGTGTATAGTCTTCTTCTTTACCCAGTTTTTTAGCCACTTGGGCAATGCACCAGTCATCATAGGCGTACTCAAGCGTAATGGTTACGCTCCAGCCATGTTTATCTTGCGGCAAGTACCCATATTTGATATAGTCCGCGGTACCGCGTTGGTTTTGAAGCGCACTTTTTTTCATGGCGGCATATACGCGTTCGGGGTCAAGACTTCTGTTTCCCTTTAAAAGGGCATCGGCCAAGATCGGAATGCTGTGATAGCCTGTCATGGTATTGGCTTCCCAACTGCTAATGTCCCAAACGGGTAACAAGCCGTTATCTTCATAGAAGGCCATCATGCTTTGCAGCATATCGGTATGACGCTCCGGCTGTGTTATACTGAACAGCGGATGAAGCGCGCGAAACACATCCCACTGCGAAAAGATGGTGTATTTGTTTTTCCCATTGGTGAAACGCCGCAGCTGATCCCGGTAAGTTTTGTATTCGCCGTCGCGGTCGCTGCCGATAACAGGTGCCAGGCAGGTCCTGTACAGAGCCGTATAAAAAGTAGTGGCTTTTTTAGGATCGCTGGTATCGATCCGAATCTTACTTAATTCTTTTTCCCAGCGTAACGTGGCTGCCTGGGCATATTCGTCGAGTTGACCGGGCTCTTGTAATCGGGCTTCGGCCAGTGCTTTTTCGGTGCTGACGTTGCTTAGTGATACGCTCATCTGTAGGGGAGACGTCGTTCTAAATTGCAGCGCCAGTTTTACTTTTTTTCCCCAAGCTTGTTGACCCTGTTGGATGGAGTCGTCAATAAAAAAGTAGCCGCTGACCGGAAGTGTAAAGCGAGCAGCGAAATACACTTTCTGTCCTTTGGCCCAGCCTGTGCTGTAGCGATAGCCAACCAGTGTATACGGATCTACTAGCTGTAACATGCCGTCGGTAGATTGGTCCCAGTTGATGGCAAATCCCATATCAAAGCGAAGCCATCCGGTTTTGTCGGGGTAGGTATAGCGGTGAAATCCGGTACGATCCGAAGCACTGAGCTCGGCGTTGATGCCATTACCCAGGGTCACTCGATAATACCCGGGTCGTGCCAACTCACTTTGGTGAGAGAAAGGAATTTTAATTTTTTGCTCGCGAATGGCAGTAGTATCGGTAAGTGGCAATACAGAAATATCACACCAGTCCCCGATACCGGTTCCGCTCAAATGCGTATGACTGAATCCGGCGATGGTTTTACTGCTATAATGATAGCCGCTGCACCAATCCCAGCCTTCATCACCATTATCGGGACTGAGCTGCACCATCCCGAAAGGAACGGTGGCGCCGGGGTACACATGTCCATGTCCGCCCGTTCCCAGAAAGGGGTCTACCCATTTGGTAGTGGGCTGCGCTTGCAACAGACTTGTTATCCAGCAGCAACCTAAAAGCCATACGATGCGCATGTTTTCTTATTTGATAAAAGGATATTGTCCTTGGAACCAGGCAGGGCCGTCTTTGATGCCCTCGTAGAAGAAAAAGGCCTCTCCCTTAAATCCGTTGTTACGGTTCGATTGTACCATTTGGCTTAGCAGGCCCGGTGAGGCAAGGTAGGTTCCCGATTTGAGAATGATACCCGGGTAAAGAGGAACCAAATTGTTTCGGTAGTTGTTTTTTTGTTGCAGCAGTAAGCTGTTGTAGGCATTGATGTCATAGCGATAACATTGCGGAAAAACAGCATCTACCCAAGCGCTGTCTACCCAGGTGGGCCAATCTTGCAGGTATTCGTTCAAGCTAAAAGGGTAAGGGCTGGGCGACATGGTGAACTGTAGCGAGGGGCGGATGGTTTTTACTTCTTGACGAAGGCGCTTAAGAAAACTATTCAGTTTTCGGGCGCGCCAGTTGATCCATCCTGCATCATTGATGGTGTTGGGTGGGGATGCGCCTGCATTTTCTGATTGATACAATGAAACGGTATAGGGATCGTAACCGGCACTCGTTGGCATGGCAGGCAGTCGGTCATCACCTTGCACACCATCCACGGCATAGTTAGTGACGACCTCTTTAAACAGGTTGATCATGAATTGCTGTACTTCGGGATGTATGCCGTTGAGCCAGTCAAATCCATTCTTGACGACTAGATTGCCAGCCAAATCTCTTGCGGCCCAATGGGGTTTAGCGGCTACGATCGGTCCACCGGAGGCACTGTACGAAGAGGAGAAGCCATACTCGAACCAGGCATGCACTTTAAGTCCGGCGGCCCTTGCCTCTTCGATACATTCTTGCAAAGGGTCTCTTCCGGCAAACCGTTCCAAAATGGGTTTGCCGATCAGATTGTTCATCACAGAGCTGGGGTATATAGTTCGTGCATTGTTATACACCACTACAAAAAGATGGTTGATGCCGGCAGCCTTACAAGTAGCGACCATTTGTTTGATCTGATCTCTGTTGTCGAGTGCGGTACTGGCCGTAGTGGTGACCCATACGCCTCTGATGGCATTGGGATCCCAAGCGGGCGTAGGAGGAACAACAGGATTGGGTGGGGTCGTTTTTTTCTTACAGCCCGCCGACAGCAGCAGCGTGACCAACAAAAGAAGCAGAAACTTTTTTAGCAGGGTCAGGACCTGTGAATAGGGTAGCATAGTGTAGGCGGCAATAGCGTGAACTACAAAGACCCGAATCTATCTAATAATTATTATAAAATCATAAAAAGTTTTTAAAATAATTTATTTAGCCAGTACCTTTCCATGACTAAATCTATCCGCTTGCCTACGACTGACGTTACTCCGAAAAATCCACTTCGCTGGATACCCACAACCTGGTTTGCCATGGGGCTGCCGAATTTGGTGTTAGGCGGAACGGTGGTCTCCCTGCTTTACAAGAGCATGGGGTATACCGACAGCCAGATCGCCTTTTGGACCGGCCTTATCATATTGCCCTGGAGTTTTAAACCGTTATGGGGCCCCTTTATGGAGTTATACAAGACAAAAAAGTTTTACATCTACATTTCGCAGCTCTGCTGCGCCTTATTGCTGGCCTTATCGGCACTGACCTTGTACAGTGATTCTTTCTTCACCTACTCTGTGGTTTTATTTTTTATTACGGCTTTCTTTGGTGCCACCCAAGACATAGCCGCCGACGGCTTGTATTTACAGGAGCTCTCGGACAAGCAACAGGCCCGTTTTGTGGGATGGCAGGGTACGTTCTATAATGTGGCTAAATTGTTTTCTAACGGCGGTATGGTCTTTTTAGCCGGCATCTTGATGCCGTTGGTCGATAGCGGGGAAGAATACCCCAAGGATAGCTGGGCCATCGTGTTGTTGGTATACGCTGTTACGATGTTAGTGTTGGGTCTTTATAATAGAAGTATGCTGCCGGACAAAGCAAGTACGGCTGTTGGCGCTGAAGCTGCAGCTTCGAGTCAGCGTGAAGTATGGAGTACGTTACGGGATGTAATGATCAGTTTCTTTACCAAGAAGCATGTATTGTGGGGCATCCTCTTTATTATGCTCTATCGTTTTGCAGAGGGGCAGGCCATAAAAATTATGCCGCTGTTTTTAAAGGCAGAGCGGAGTGCCGGGGGGCTCGGACTCACCGAAGCTACCGTGGGCTTGCTCACCGGTGTCTATGGTACGATCGCCTTTGTACTGGGATCGCTTTTGGCTGGCTATTTTGTAGCCAATAAAGGGCTCACGCGAAAAACACTGATGGTGCTTTGTGCTTGTTTTAATCTCCCTTTTGCCGCCTATACCTATTTGGCCCTTACGCAAACGACCACGCAGTGGGTCGTGGGTCTCGCTATTTCGGTAGAGCATTTTGGCTACGGATTCGGTTTTATCGGCTTGATATTATTCATAATGCAGCAACTGGCCCCCGGCCGCTACCAGATGGCGCACTATGCCTTTGGCAGTGCGCTCACGTACCTGGGCTATACGCTCGCCTCCATGATCAGCGGAGCCATCTCTGATGCACTGGGTTACCAACAGTTCTTTTTGTGGGTGTTGGTTTCTACCATTCCTGCTTTTGTAGTGAGTTGGCTTGTACCTTTAAAGAAAATCGAACCCGATCAATAGAGCTCACTATGCTAATAACCGGAACCTTCTTAGACGAGATCAGTCACGACATTCCTCACCAGAATTGGGGTCCTGCCGAGTGGGAAGCTGATTTTCAGCATATGAAAAAGGCCGGTATCGATACCGTCATCCTGATCCGCAGCGGGTATCGTGATTTTTTGACGTACCCCTCTGCTTATCTGATCAAGAATAATCATTGCTTTACCCCTCCGGTCGATCTGGTTAAATTATTTCTGGAGTTATCGGATCGATACAACATGCATTTTTATTTTGGCCTCTACGACAGTGGGGCGTACTGGGATACAGGCCATATGCAACACGAGATAGACATCAATCGATTTGTGATCGATGAGGTCTGGAAGAATTATGGCCACTATTCTTCTTTTAAAGGCTGGTATCTGAGCATGGAAATAAGTCGTAAGACAAAAGGAGCCATCGAGGCTTTTCGTACACTGGGGCTGCAGTGCAAACAAGTTAGCGGGGGACTTCCCACATTTATATCCCCTTGGATAGATGGAAAAAAGGCGGTGCTGGCTGCCAGCGGACAGCTGAGTAAAGAGGAGGCCGTTTCTTTGCAAGATCATGAAAGAGAGTGGAACGAGATCTTTGATGGCATACAGGGGGCTGTTGATGCTGTGGCCTTTCAGGACGGACATATCAATTACCACGAGCTGGACGACTTTTTCGCTGTGAACAAAAAACTGGCGGATCGCTACGGAATGCAATGCTGGACCAATGCGGAGAGTTTTGACCGGGATATGCCTATTAAATTTTTGCCGATCAAATTCGAAAAGTTGCGTTTGAAACTGGAGGCTGCTGCCCGCGTTGGATACCACAAGGCCATCACCTTCGAATTCTCACATTTTATGAGTCCGCAATCGGTGTATGGGGCTGCTCATCATCTTTATGACCGTTATATGGAATATCGTCAACAACTTCTTTCTTCACACTAACTTATGCATCGCACCAGTATTGTTGCCATTTTTATTTTTTGTGGCCTGTCAGTGACAGGTCTTATTCTGTCAGCCACCGTCGCTGCCCAGGACCGTATGGCTCTTCAGCATTCCCATGGCGAACAAGCAAAGCAGCAGGCTGGAAATTTTATTGTCTCGCCGATTACACAGCCTGTTCGGGGTGTTTGGATCACTAATGTGGCTAGCGATGCCCTTCGTTCACGTGAGCAGATCCGAAGGACCGTAGGTCGCTGCAAGGAATATGGATTTACTCATCTTTTTGTGGTCGTATGGAATGGAGGATACACACTGTACCCCAGTCGGGTACAAAAAAAATATATTGGGATAGCGCAGCATCCCGATTTTGCGGGCCGCGATCCGTTGCAAGAGATCGTCGCCGAGGCACATGCGCAGGGATTACAAGTGCATGCTTGGTTCGAGTTTGGATTTTCGTATGCTCATCGCGACAGCAATAATCGGTGGCTGCAACGCTATCCCCATTGGGTAGGGCGCAACAACAAAGGTGGGTTGCTGCAAAAAAATGGATTTTACTGGTGGAATTCACTTCATCCCGGTCCGCAGCAACTCTTGCTCTCACTGGTCACCGAAGTGGTACGCCGCTACGATGTCGATGGTATTCAGGGAGATGATCGACTCCCCGCCATGCCGGCCGAAGGAGGCTATGATGCGTACACGCTGCAGCGCTATGCTGTGGCTCATGGGGGGGCTGCTCCGCCGCAAGATCCCAAGCAAAAGCAATGGCTGCAGTGGAAGGCCGATCAGCTGAGTATTTTTGGAAAACAGGTATACAGTGCGGTCAAATCGATCCGTGCTGATTGCATGGTCAGTTGGGCTCCCAGCATCTATCCCTGGAGCAAAGAGGAGTATTTGCAGGATTGGCCGGCTTGGCTCGAAGGAGGCTATGCCGATGCGCTGTTTCCACAGTTATATCGGTACAATAGTATGGCCTATGAGACGCTGTTAAAGCAGTTGCAGCAGCAAATTCCTCCGACAAAGCGTGGCCAGGTATTTCCGGGTATGCTGACTTCGTTGGGGGATGGCTACCAGGCCAGCGATACCTTGATGCAACAGTTTATTTTGCTCAATCGGCGCTACGGATTTGAGGGCGAGGTTTTCTTTTATTACGAAACGTTGAATCGAACGTCTATTCCCCTTTATAAAAATTGATGATTATGAAGAGAAATCTATTTCTGGTTATAAGTGTCGTGGTGTGGCTTACAGCTTGCTCTAAGTCATCGAACGGCGGTGGTAACGGCAGTGGTGGTGGTAGTAATCCGCCTGCACCTGTGGTGCCGCTTATTACCCTGGCGCCCGGTTGGAAATACGCTGCTGCCCTCTCCCTGAATTTTCCATCGGGTATGCAGGCCTTCAGCTTCGATACAATTTTTAATGGCAGAAAAGTAAAGGCATTTTGCGTGGCCTTCGATCCCTCGACCGGACGATTTGATTTTAAACCTGTGGTCAGTAGCACTGCCAGGACCACCAGTCAATTTGCGTCTGCCGAGCCGGGGTTGGTTCATGTGGCGATCAACGGTGGTTTTTATGGGGGTAATCAATCGTACAGCCTGATCAAATATAACGGTGTTACCAGTGCGCCCAACATCAAAGCTGTTACCCGGCTGTTCAATGGCTCGAACACCACCTATTATCCTACACGAGCCGCCTTTGGTATGACTTCAACAGGGGCACCCACGACCGCCTGGGTCTACTCGGTAGGGGCCGGCAACGAT
Source organism: Chitinophagaceae bacterium (assembly GCA_044238505.1). Lineage (GTDB taxonomy): Bacteria > Bacteroidota > Bacteroidia > Chitinophagales > Chitinophagaceae > JJ008. Next base: position 8,074 of record JBIIDB010000015.1, read on the forward strand.
AACATTTATGCGTATGCGGCTCCGAGTCCTAATGCCGAGGGGAGTGCGCCGCAGGCCGTACCCACCGAGAATTTTCCAGCAGGCGGAAGTCCCTGGAGTGCGGTATCTGCCATTGGAGGTTCTCCGATGCTGCTACGGGGCGGCGTGGTCCGCATCTCTGATACCGAGGAATTGATCAGCATCAATAATACAACCTCTCGTCCTCGGTCGGCGCTCGGCTACACTGCTGCCGGAAGGGTCGTGTTGTTAGCAGTGGAAGGCGATAATTCCGGCGCCGGATACCCCGGAATCAATTTGGCCGACCTGGCCTCTATGCTCGGCGGCTTGGGTTGCACAGATGCCATCAACCTGGATGGGGGCGGTTCAACCTCACTGGTTATTGGTAATCAGCTGACTGTCAGACCCGGTGATAATGGAGTAGAGCGACCTGTTATTTCAGCATTGCTTATAAAGCAAAAGTAGGGTAGTAAAAAAACGACATAAAATTCCAATTTTTACTACATTGAAAATTATCGGGCTGGAGTAATTTGTAGAAATTCTTCTGTAAGGATTTTATTACAAAACCAACTCCTGATGCGATTTCTTTTGTTAGACGATCACTCTATTACCCTGCAGGGATTGGAAGTGGTACTAAAGCTCGAATATCCGGACGCGCAATTCTCTTCCTTTGTTACGGCCAATGAGGCTATGGCAGGTTTTGATAAACATGATTTCGATCTGGCGATACTCGATATTAATATCCCCGGCACTAACATCCATAACGTTATCGATTATATGCTGGCCAAGAAGCCCACGCAGCTGATCATGATGTTTTCGATGAACCCGGATACAGTCTATGCTAAGCGCTTTTTACGGTTGGGAGTCAAAGGTTTTGTCAATAAAGAAAACCCGCCCTCAGAATTAATGTTGGCCGTACGTACTATTTTGCAGGGAGGGCTTTATCTGAGCTCTAGACTGGTGCAAAAAATGTCTGATGATTTTTTATTGTCTCGTACCGAGAATCCGTTCGATAAGTTATCACAACGAGAAATGGAGGTTTGTTCTTTTTTGATCAAGGGGTACTCGCTGACTGATATTGCCGACATCATGCAGTTGCATAAAAGTACGATCGGTACTCACCGCTCTCGGATCATGGAAAAGGTAGGGATCAAAAAGGTCTTCGAATTACGAGAGATCGCTCTTCAGTACAATATGCCGATTCACCCCTGAGTTTATTTTTTATGGCTAAGCATTTGCAACAGCTGTGTTGCTCGCTGCTCGAATTGCCTTGTTTTCTTACGGTACTGTGCAATAAAAGGATTGTCGACCAATTTTCCCATCACTTCATTCATTTCTTTTTCGGTTTCATAGACCATTTTCCGAAACGAATTTTGATAGTCTTTGGTGCGTGAGGCGATCAGCTGCTCTTCGATCCACCGATTAGTGGCCATGGCTTCCCGAACCAACGCCTCGACTCGGGATCGGCTTATGTGGGAGGCCCCCATTCCGCTTACCTCCCAGAGGGCAGCCAGCGCATGTATCAGTTTTTGCTTGGGGTAGAGCAGCGACTGATCGCGGTACCATTGGTGAATGGCATCCCAGCCCTCCAAGGCACCCGTTTTTATTTTTTTACACAACTGGGAGAGTGCCTGTTCGGTGATCAATTGTCCACCCAGATTTTTCCAGGCTGTTCTTTTTCCTTTTGCCTGCAGCAACAGCGAACGCAGCGCCGCCCAGCTAGCGTTTTGTTCTTCGAAGCAGGTGAGCAACTGCTCAACGGCATAAAAAACGATCATCCGCTTATAGACTTGATAGGCTTGAGCCGTTTTGAGAATCGTCACTTTCCGTTTGCTGTTCTCGAACCCATCGGCCGTTATGGCTATGGAGTTTACGTAGTCGGTATTATTCTCAAGCAGCCACTCGCCCGTGCTGCTGAGCAGCCGTGGTGAGATTTTCTTTTGTTCAGCCTTTGCATAGGCGCGTCCTGTGGCTTCTTTTAGCCGTCTCAGGGCCTCGAAGATCTCATTGATGGTATCGGGTGCCAGGTAATCGTATTCGAATGTTAGTGTTCGGTCAATACGCTGGTCTCTGGCTTTGTATTTATCACTGTTGCGGGCCAAGGCATACAAATTATACAAGAACCAATAGCCGGGCATCACCGTCAGCTCGTTTGTGTCAGGTTTATTGCTGACCAGCGAAAACGGCAATGGAATATATAGTTCGTAAGGATAATCACCCTTAGCGATCATGGTATACGAAGCGAATACCGAATTATGTTTTACGCTTACACATAGCGCAGGCCAAAATCCTCTGCCCGCCACCAACTCTCCATCAGCTGCTCTTGAATTATGATTAGAGCCGATAGTGGCCCCTGCGGCCATATTACTTTGGCCTTGTACGACTGCTGCGCAAAGAAAAGAGTTGTTGTGATGCTGCTCGTGTCCGGGAAAGATCAGGGAGTTCAACACTTCACAGCATGAGATGGTAGAGTTATCGCCTAAATAAGAGTTGATCAACCGTGCTCCATATTTTAGTTGTGAATGACTGCCCATCATAAAGCGAACTGCTTTAACGCCATAGAAGATGCGGCAACCCCATCCGATAATACCATTGACCAGTTCGCAACCTTCCCCAATTTGCGTAGCAGCTTTTTCGTCGGAGGATATCGTCAGGTTCTTGAGTTTGTTGGCTCCCTTTATGTAGGCATCGCTGCCGATCCATACATCTTTGATGATGTCGCAATTTTTGATGACGGTTCGCTCACCGATCTTTCCATAGTATCCTCTTTTTCGGTCGAACTTATCATCAGTAAAATCTTTCAACTTTTCGAGCAGCGCGTGATCGGCGCGGTACTTGGACCAGATCCAGGCATCGGCGGCCAGCATGCCATTAAAGGGAAGTACTTTACGTCCTCCGTTCTCGTTGCAGATCTCCATCCAGATGCGTACCGATTCGTCTTCTCCCTGTTTAACGATACCGTTTCCGAACTTGGCATGGTTAGAAACGGAGAGTTCTTTGATATTGACGAGCATCACATCATTGCCTACAATGTAATGACTCATAAAGCTGACCTGGTCAATGACTACATTATCACCAAGGTCACAGCTTATGATAGTACTGTTATAGATGCCTACGGGCATCCGCAGGTTATTGAATTCGTGGAAAAAAGGCTGTAAGATACCTATCCGAATGCGGCCAAAGAAACTGCAGCGTTTAATCAGTCTTGCATCGAAGGGGTCGGCCACTTCTACATGGTTCCAGTCATCGGCACTGTTATCATTTTTTTGAAGAATCTGTATTTCTTTCGCATTCAATTTTCGGTAGCTGTGTTCACTGCGATGCTGCCGGTCGCGTAAATAATACTCGTCTTTGCCTTTGGGCAGGTAGGGCTTCTCGATAAAGCCAAATCCCAGTGAAGAGACCGGTTGTTTGTGGATGATATTCATAGGCAAGAATAAAGGTTCGGATTGACGGTTTCGCTACTAACTGTTTTTGTTAGGTATGTGCGTATGGAGCGCGCTTACTCTACGGTGACCGACTTGGCAAGGTTGCGGGGTTTATCCACATCGCACCCTTTTTCGATTCCAATATAGTAGGCTAGCAGTTGTAGCGGGATCACATTGAGCAAGGGAGCCAGCATCTCATCGGCAGCGGGTACGACCAGGTGCGCTTCACAGAGTTCAATAGCCGCCTGGTCGTCTTCCGTAACGATCCCGATCACTCTTCCTTTTCTGGCGTTGATCTCTTGCATGTTGCTCAGCACTTTTTCGTGATACGAGTCCTTGGTCGCTACCACTACAACCGGCAGTTGGTCATCCACCAGGGCAATGGGTCCGTGTTTCATTTCTGCGGCGGGATATCCCTCTGCATGAATGTAAGAGATCTCCTTTAGCTTGAGTGCGCCCTCGAGGGCGATCGGAAAATTATACCCACGACCCAGATATAAAAAGTCACGCGCCTGTGCATATTGTTTGGCGACTTGCTGTATGGGTTCGATATTGGAAAGGATCTTCTCTGTTTTAGCAGGAATCGCCTCTAGTTCGTGCAGCAGAGTAGACAATCGTTCGGGGCTGATACTATTTCTGAGTTGTGCAATTTTGAATGCGATCATGGTGAGAACGGCCAGCTGCGCCGTAAAGGCCTTGGTAGAGGCGACTCCAATCTCCGGTCCCGCATGTGTGTAGGCGCCTGCATGGCTCATTCTGGCAATCGAAGAACCTACCACATTCACTACGCCCAATATGATAGCTCCCTTGGCCTTGGCATTTTCGATGGCTACCAGCGTGTCGGCGGTCTCACCGCTCTGTGAAATAGCCAGTATAATATCGCCGGGATGTATAACAGGATTGCGATACCGGAACTCCGAGGCGTACTCGACCTCTACATTGAGCCGGCAACACTCCTCAAAAATATATTCGGCCGTTAGTCCGGCATGCCAGCTGGTGCCGCAGGCGATCATCACGATGCGATTGGCTTTTTGCAGCGCTTCGCTGTATTGCTCGATTCCGCTTAGCGTTATAGTGCCGTCCTCGGCGTGCAGTCTCCCCCGTAAGCAATCGAAAATAGTTTTGGGTTGCTCAAAAATTTCTTTGAGCATAAAATGTTCGTATCCTCCTTTTTCAATGGCGGCTAACTCTATATCCAATTTTTGCACATAGGGAGTAAGCCGTTCGTTACCTAAATTTTTTAAGACCAGCTCCTGTGGTTTTACAATGGCCAGTTCGTAGTCATTCACATATACCACTTCTTTGGTATACTCCAGCATCGGCGAAGCATCCGACCCCAAAAAATGTTCTCCCTGTCCGACACCGATCACCAGCGAACTTCCTTTGCGGGCCGCAATGATCGTGTCGGGCATGTCTTGGTCGATCAGTAAGATCACATAAGCGCCCGTTACGCGCTTTAGTGCGATACGGATGGCCTCTTCGAGCGAGCAGGCATTATTGTGCTTGATCTCCTCTATAAAATTCAGCAACACTTCGGTGTCGGTATCACTTTTAAATTGATACCCCTTGCTCAGCAGCTCTTGTTTAAGCTGGCTGTAATTTTCGATAATGCCATTATGGATCATAGCCAGTTGTCCACTGGCAGAGAGGTGCGGGTGTGCGTTGCGGTCGCTGGGTTCCCCATGCGTAGCCCATCGGGTATGCCCAATACCAGTCGATCCCCCCAATTCTTTTCCCACGATCGATTCCTCTAGCGAAGCGACCTTTCCTTTCTTTTTATACACGCGTAGGGAAGGTCCCATCAGTGCCACACCGGTGCTGTCGTAGCCACGGTATTCGAGCCGTTTAAGTCCCTTTATTACAATGGGATAAGCCTCACGACCTCCGGTATAGCCAACGATTCCACACATAAGCAGGATTTTGTCGAACAAACCTACGTATGCGGGTTTATTTTTCAATAAATCCTGCAAAAAAACGCATCGAAAGTTGGGCCCAAAAAATAAAAAATAGCATCCTTATCTAGCTATCGATCAGCCCAGGAGATCACTGAGCATCCAATAGGCCGTACCAAAATAAATAAGCAGGCCCGTTACATCTACCAGTGTTGCGATAAAGGGAGTGGAGGAGGTGGCGGGGTCAGCGCCCATGCGTTTGAGCAAGAGGGGTAGCATAGAGCCCATCATGGTACCCCAGAGCACCACACCGGTCAGCGCTGTGCCGATGGCCAGCCCCACCGTGGCATAATGCGGACCGAACAGACCCAGCGAGAGATGGCCGATCATTACGATCAGAAAGCCCAGCACGCCGAGTGTCAGACCCATAAAAAATCCTGATTTTATTTCTCTACGTGCAATGCGCCACCAATCCTGGATGGTGATCTCGCCCAGCGCGAGAGCTTGAATGATAAGGGTAGCCGCCTGAGAGCCACTGTTACCTCCACTTGAGATGATCAGCGGAATAAAAGTGGATAATACCAGTACTTGTTCGAGGGTCTGCTGAAAGCCCGACATGGCAGCGATGGTAAAGGTTTCTCCGACAAAAAGGATCAGTAGCCAGATGATCCTCTTTTTATAGAGTTTTAGAAGGGGAATATCCAGATAAGGTTCCTCGAGGGCCGCGGTACCTCCCATTTTTTGCATATCCTCGCTGAACTCCTCGCTGGTTACCCACAAAATGTCATCGATCGTTACGATCCCCAGTAATTTATTACTTTGACTGACTACCGGTAACGCCACTCGGTTATTCATTTTAAAAATATCACCGGCGGTCTCCTGGTCATCCTCGGGATGCAGCGCAATGACGCGTCCGTCGATGAGCTCCTCCACTTTTTTATTGGGATCACTCAGTATAATATCACTGATCCGGATATCATCGATCAACTCTCCCTTCTCATTGATCACATAAATAACGTTGATGGTCTCGCTGTCTTTACCATACTTGCGGATGGTAGCAAAAACCTGTTCTATGGTGTCGGCCGCATAGACGTAAACGTAGTCGGGCGTCATCAGCCGTCCGATACTGTTTTCGGGATACCCCAATAAAGAGAGGGTGATCTTTCGCTCTTCGGGGTCGAGTAGCTTGATGAGTTCACGCACCACATTGCTGGGCAATTCTTCTAAAAAGTCGGTACGGTCGTCGGCCGGTAATTCATTGAGCAGGGAGGCCGTCACCGAGGCCGGCAATTTATGGATGATGCTTTTTTGCGAAGAGATGTCCAGTATTTTGAATACGCTTGCGGCCCGGTGCATCGACATCGACGTGATAATGGTGATATCCTCGTCGGGATAGACGTCTACCAGCTCGGCCACATCACTGATATTTTGGTCATTCAAAAAATCACGAAGGGCCGCCCCTTCTTCCGATCGCAGCAGTGCCTCGAATTCGGATGCCAATAACGCTTGTGTTTGCTCGGCGGACATGCTTCAAAAGTACAAAGGAAAATGCGTACTTCGCGGTAGGTTTTCTTATGCAATTACCTTGTCTCTATATTGCCCCTACGATAGAAAAGGGCAGAGGTGTATTCACTAACGAGTCGCTGCCGGCAGGACAGCTTATAGAACGCTCACCGGTAATCGTATTGAGCCAGACAGACCGAACGCTGATCGATAAGACACTACTACACGACTATATTTTTGAGTGGGACCCGCAGCAACGCCAATCCTGTATGGCACTCGGGTATGTGCCCCTGTACAATCATGGCTGCCCCAGTAACTGTGAATACGAGATGGATTTTGAGGCCGGCTATATTTCTGTCCGTACGGTTCGAGACATTCAAAAGGGTGAAGAGCTGCTCATCAATTATCACGGGGATTTTGATAACCCCAGTTCTCTCTGGTTTACTTCTTTGTAATAAAAAACCCCGCCAAAGGCAGGGTTTTGAAATACAGTCATTCGATTGATCAGAAGCGGATCTGTGCTCTGATCTCTCCAAAAGGATTGGCAGCGGTGCGGATGCTTACATAGTAAACACCATTCAAGATATTTTCTTCGGTTACGACCACACCATCGGCAAATAATCTGCCGCTGATAGAGCCACAGCTGGTAGTGGTAACTGTTGCACAACGGGTGATGGCACTGGTGCTGAAATTTTGTACGGGATTGGCCGGGAATCCGGTGGGGGCGAGACCATGGATGGCGGCTCCGCTAACGGCTCCGGTCAAGCCGGACCAACTTATAGAGTAGGTCAGCAACTTGGTGGTAGTGTTGTAATGAATGTTCATTTTACCCAAGGCTGGAGAAGCGGTGGGTGGAAAGTTGAGGGCACCGGTGAGAGGAATATCGTTTTTTACGTATTCTTTTCTCACATACAGGTCGGCGTCACGATCACAAGAGGCAAGGGTCAGAGACAATACCGAGATCAGCAAAAAATAAGCAGTCGGTTTAAGCAGTTTCATACTGACAGATTTTGGTAAAAGTATGAAAAATTCAGGAAGTATATAAAATTTACGATCCGGACAGCCCCAAGGTCTCGTCAGCTGAGCTTTTCCTTGATCTCCTGCAGTTTGACAAGGGCCTGAAGGGGGGTCAATTGATTAAGATCAGTTTCTGCCAGCAGGGTGCGCAGCGCTTGGAAGGTCTCGGTATGGGCATCAAAGATCGAGAGCTGCACCCGGTCGGGCTGCTGGTCGGCTTCGACCCCTGCCGGGGCGCGGAGGGATCCGGCTTCCCGGCCTTTTTCTAGTTGGCGCAGCAGGGCTTCGGCTCGCCGGGTAAGGGAGAGGGGCATTCCGGCCATTTTTGCCACGTGAATGCCAAAGCTGTGGGTGGTGCCCCCTGGTGCCAATTTTCGCAAGAAAATGATCTTGTTGTCTGCCTCGCGGTGAGTGATATGAAAGTTTCTAATGGCAGGTCGCAGCGACTCCAGTTCGTTCAACTCGTGATAATGGGTGGCAAAGACGGTCAGGGGCCGAAGCGGACTCTCGTTTAAAAATTCGGCAATGCTCCAGGCTATGGAAATGCCATCATAGGTTGAGGTGCCTCTGCCAATCTCATCGAGCAGCACTAAACTTTGGGCACTCAGCGTATTGATGATGGAGGCCGTTTCGTTCATTTCGACCATGAAGGTGGACTCTCCGGCCGACAGGTTATCGGAGGCGCCAACCCGGGTAAAGATGCGATCGGTAAGTGGAATGTGCGCATCAGCGGCCGGCACGGGATGACCCATATGGGCCATGAGGGTGATGAGCGCTGTTTGTCGAAGCAGTGCCGATTTACCGCTCATGTTGGGGCCGGTGAGGATGATGATCTGTTGTTGCTCTTTATTGAGCAGAAGATCGTTGGTGATATACCCTTGCCCTGGTGGCAAAGCCCGTTCGATGACGGGATGCCGGCCCTCTGAAATACGGAGCGTTTCGGACCGAGTAACGGAGGCAGGGTGGTATTGGTAGCGAATGCTATTCTCGGCAAAACAGACTATACAATCAATGTGAGCTATCTGTGCAGCCACTTGCTGCAGTGTAGGCACAGCTGGCAGTAATGCGCTGACCAGTTCTTCGTATAGCTTTATTTCGAGTTGCAAAATCTTCTCTTCCGCCCCTACAATCTTTTCTTCGTATTCTTTCAGCTCGGGGGTAATGTATCGCTCCGCTTGTGTCAGGGTTTGTTTTCGGATCCAGTCGGCCGGTACTTTATCTTTGTGGGCATGTGTTACCTCCAGGTAATATCCAAACACATTCGTAAAGCCGATCTTTAAAGAGCTGATACCGGTTCGGGCGGTTTCTTTTTGTAAAAGTGATTGTAGGTATTCTTTTCCATGCCGCGCCATGGCACGCAATTCGTCCAGCTCGTTATCAACCCCCTGCTCAATACATCCCCCTTTTTGGATCAGAGAAGAGGGTTGGTCAACCAAGGTGTGTTGTATACGGTTGCTCACGTCGGTGCAGACAGGCAGTTGACGCAGCAATGATTGCCAAGTTTCGGAGGAATGCGGGCTGGCCAGCTGTCTGATACGCTCCACGGCTTCCAGTCCTCGGGCTAGTTGTCTCAGTTCACGAGGCGATACTTTTCGAAGGGCGATCCGTGCGGCCAGCCGCTCCAGATCTCCGCATTCGCTGCAGGCGGCCATCAGGCTCTCTCTTGCAGATCGGTCCTGAATGAGCGAGCGTACCCAACCCAGTCGCTCTTCTATCTGGTGCAGATCGATCAGCGGAAAAAGCAACCAACGTTTTAAGAGGCGCGCTCCCATGGGGGTGACAGTGTTGTCAAGTACCGATAGCAGGGTAGGACTGTCGGGTTGTGTGCCGTTGACCAACTCGAGATTTCGGATGGTAAAGCGATCCATCCATAAAAAATTGTACTGGTCAATTCGCTGGAGTCTTGTGATATGTTCCAAGTGAGGATGCTCGGTCTCTCGCAGGTAATGAAACAGGGCGCCCGCGGCAGTTAATCCCAGGGTCATGTTCTCAACGCCGAATCCTTTAAATGAGTGGGTCTCGAAATGTTTGAGCAGCGAATCGGTGGCGTATGTGGCATCAAAGATCCACTCATCGAGCGTATAGGTATAGACGCGAATCGAAAACTGCTCTTTGAGCGCGTTAAGTTGTTTTTTGCTGCAAACAATTTCTGCGGCTTGAAAACTCTGCAGTAATTTATCGATGTAATCACTGCCGCCTTCTGCCACCAAGAGTTCACCGGTAGAGAGATCGAGCAGGGCCAATCCATACTGGTCCGCCAAGGGAGGCGTGATGGCTGCCAAAAAATTATTGGAGCGTTGCTCGAGCAGTTTATCGCCGGTGGCCGTGCCGGGGGTGACCATTTCGGTAACCCCTCTTTTAACAATACCCTTTGCTTGTTTGGGATCTTCTAGCTGATCACAGACCGCCACCCGGTGACCCGCTTTGACCAGTTTATGCAGATAACTATCGAGGGAGTGGTGCGGAAAGCCCGCTAATTCGGCCGCCGCGGCTGCTCCGTTATTTCTTTTGGTCAGGGTAATGCCCAATACCCGGGAGGCTACGACTGCATCTTGGCCGAAGGTCTCATAAAAGTCTCCGACCCTGAACAGCAGGATAGCATCGGGATATTTTTGTTTAATAGCCCGGTGCTGCTGCATGAGCGGCGTTTCTGCTGAGGTGCTTTTTGCCATAGGGGGTCGGCGCGCTGACCGTGAGCGACAAAAATAAGGAACCCTGCTTACCTTTGCCGCATGCGTAAACTAAGTGGTGACGAATTGGGAAGATTATCGGTTGCGCAGTGCAGGGAATTACCTCGTTTCCCTATCGTCGTAATACTCGAGAACATCCGCAGCGCGTACAATATCGGCAGTGTCTTTCGAAGTGCCGATGCTTTCTTTATAGAAGCTGTATATCTGGTGGGCTACTGTGCGACCCCCCCGCACAAAGAAATTGCTAAGACGGCGCTGGGCGCCGAAGAAGCGGTGCCATGGAAGCAGACGGCTAAAGCCGATACAGCCATACGCGAACTCCAGGCGCTGGGATATAAGGTGCTGGCGGCAGAACAGACCGATGCCAGTGTTCCCCTCCATCAACTCCCGCTTTTGCGGGATCAAAAAATTGCTATTGTATTCGGTAACGAGGTAAGCGGTGTGGAGAGTGACACACTGCAATGTTGCGACGGGTTTATCGAGATCCCTCAGTTCGGCATGAAACATTCCCTCAATATTGCTACCGCAGCCGGGGTAGTACTATGGGAATTAGTGCGTCGTCACCTCCCAAAGCAAGTTGACAAAGCATGAAAAAAAGAATACAACAGTACCTGGGGTTGATCGCTTTTTCGCATACCATCTTTGCGATGCCTTTTGCCTTGGTCGGATTTTCGCTGGGCGTTCGCGCCGGGTTGTCCTTTTCTGAGCAATCAGGAAACTTGGTAACCTTACAGGACTCTTACACAACAGCCCTGTTGTGGCGGTTGGCACTGGTGGTAGGCTGTATGGTCTTTGCCCGCAGT
>JBIIDB010000115.1:0-5673 GCA_044238505.1 Chitinophagaceae bacterium
TCTCTATCGGAAAAGTATCTTTCTTGGAATGTAACAATTGACTCATCTCCACCGAACTCCTGTTTTCTTCTCCCACCCTCACCTGGTGCTCGGCATTATCACGGATTATCTTATTGGCCTTGATGGGGGCTAGCTGCAAATAACCGGCATCGGCTACAAATTGTAGTGCCCCTTGCTCATCCTTTGTCCATGACCCCCATCCTTTCCAAGAGAGCGTGTGTTGCTGGCTTAGTGCCTGTATCATCTCATCACAAAAACGCTGGTAACGCGAGATCGCTTCGGCGCCATCCAGACCCATTCTGGCCGAGAGCCAATCAACCAGTTCACCCATGGGCTCAACAACTCCGTTGCGAAATTCATAGCCCTGACGCGGAGGAATAAACTGGCGGTTGCCTACGTCAAACCGAGCTGGTTCTCTTTGGAGATAGAGGACACCCAGCCCGGCCAGCGGAAGTTTCTTTTTGAATAGCAGGTATTCTTTGAGCAGATCGTTCAAGGGTTCTTTTTTTCGTCGAGCGAAAATACGATGCCGCCGCTACAATTGAACCCAAAGACGGGATTTTGGTTCCAGCGTTGATAAGACTGATTAAATAAGTTATTGAACTGGGCCCATAGCTGCAGCGTGCGACTTAACCGAAAAGAAAGTCCGGCATTCAGATCGGCCGCCCCTTTGGCTCGGTTATTTCCTTTGTAAGTATCTATGCTCTGAGCACCCCTGAAAAGAACCAGGTCTGACTGCAACCAAAGCTCATCGCTTAGTGCTACCCGCAGAGAGTTTTGCCATTCCAATGGTAATAAGCCCCAGGCAACCGGCTGGCCCTGCAGCTTAAAAAAATGATTCAGCAGCAGCTGCGAAGAAAACGAAAACTGCTCGGCTACTTTGTATGCGATGCGCGCATCCAACTGCAATTGATTCAACCGCGCTGCTGTAACGATTTTAAAGACACTACGGGGAGCTGCACTCGTATCATTTATGAACAAAGGCAGGTCTTCGGAAGTGATGAACTGAGTACGCAGCTCGTAACTGAGCCGGGGATTTACTTGCCCCTTGACACCGAGGTACCGTTCTGTAACGCGGCTTGTCCATAGAGAGGTGGGTGCCCATATCCAAGGATTTTGAACAGCCAGTTCGCGGTAGCTGTTCTGATTCCATTTCCCATTCCAACCGGCGAGCAGCATGGCTTTTTTTCCGGGTAGTGCATAGGACAACCCTACTTGAGGCAACGCTGCAAAACGACCTTGATTCCAAGTCGGACTCACCGCCGCCTGAACTTGAAAAGACGACTGCTGGTAACGCACTGATGGTGTAATGGCGAACAACGTGTTTTGCAGCAGCGTATCGGCACTGCCAACGGGCATTCGAGGACCTCGCTGATGTATGTAGCGTAAGGACTGCAGCGAAAAAACGGTTTGAATCTGCCAGCTATCACCCACCTGCTTTTGCAAGGGCGCTTGCATCTGTAGCTGGCTCTCCCTGTTTTTTCTATTATCGAAGAACTGGTAGAAGCGAATAAGGGGAGCGATACTGATGCCACTGGCACTAGGAGCTATGGAACGCAACTGAACCTGGGCAGATAGCAGTGAAAATTGCTGACGAACTGAATCTTCCGAAAAGCTGGTGAGAGTTCGGGCCGTATCATAGGCAAGGTTGTTGCGAATACCTTCTCGCTTAAATCCCACGGCTGAAGAGAGGCTGAAAGGCGAACCCTTCAACCGCGTGTACCCATCGGCCTTTATCTCGCTCACCCTGTAAAAACGCATATCCCTGGCAGCGGGGCGCTGGGTCATCGAAAGATAGTGCCCGCTCACCGAAATCCCTTTATTCAAGCCATCTCCCCTATCGAGTCCGGCGCGTAAGTAAGGATTGCGCAGGTTGCCATATCCTGCCTTTACAAAAGCGCGATTAGTGAACGGTTTTGCTGTATCAATCGCATAGGCAAGGGGCTGCACGGAGCGAACTGTGTAATCGAGCATAAGCTGACGATTGGGAACGCGGTAAGGCGACACCGCACGGCTTGTATCAGCCGCAAGCGCAGCGGCAGAAAAATTGATTTTAGGCGTCTCCTTTAAGACCGGGCGAAAGCTCGATACGATCGTAACCCCTGACGAAGATACCGTATCGGTCTGGGCCAAGACCTGGCCAGGAGCTACCATCCAGAAAACAAAAACACAACCGAATACGATCCCGCTTTTTTTCATCCGTTTACTTTTTGAGGTGTCGTTACTTTACCGGACTCGGCCTGCTGCACTTGCTCCAACTTCTCGGCTGCCACTTTTCGTAATTCCTCGCTACTGGCATTGTCTTTCACACTCTGATAAGTTGCCTTTGCATTGAAAAGATCTTTTTGAGCAAAGTAGATATCTCCCAATAACAAATAGGAACGCGTTACCCAATCTTCGTATGACCCAGATTTGTTGATAGTCTCAAATGCGGCCTTCTCGGCAGCCTCATATTGTTGTTGGCGAAATAGTGAGGCTGCCATCTCAAATCGAGCCTCGGCAGCCAGTGAGGCCTTATTCAGCACGATCACCTGTCGCAAACTAAAGCGAGCTTCCTCTTCTTTTGACTGCCGAATATACCGCTTGGCTGTTATCAACGCCACTAACGCCTTGTCGTCGCTGCTGGCGCCTTTTTCGTTCAACAGAAGTGTCCCCCACCCGGCTGCCGAATCGAGTTGTTCTGTTTGGTAGTGGGCACGCAAGAGGCCACGCAAGGCCTCTAGTTTGCTGGCGGCAATACCGGTCAGTTCATACAAACGACCATAATAACGGATGGCATTTTGATAGTTCTTCTGCTCAAAAAAACTAATACGGGCAGCCTGCAAAGCAGCCTCTTCGGCATAGCGATTAGGCGCCAACGCCAACACGCTGTCGTAATACAACAAAGCCTGGTCAGACAACTTGTTCGACAGCGCCATAGCAGCCAGCATAACATAAGCATCCAGGGCAAAAGCGGGACGATCGGCTGAGGCCAGGTACTGCTCCAGCGCCTGCTTGGCGTCAGCGAATGCTTTGTTAGTGTACAGCTGCTCCGCAGCTGCAAAGCGAAGCGAGTCGGCCGAGGAGGCAGTAATAGAGAGACCCTTTGACCGGACAAAATCGATAAATGCTGCTGAACGCCCCTCTTCGACATAGATAGTCTTTAGGCTTTCGAGTGCATCAGCCGCTTCTTCGCTGTTCGAAAAATGATCGATCACATAGGTAAACTGCTCTTGCGCCGCCGCATTATTATCGCTGTTATAATGAGAAATACCCAGCTTAAGGTACGCTTGCGGCAAAAGTTGTCTGCTTTTTTCGTTAGCAATGATCTTCTCTAAGAAAGGCTTGGCGAGGGTAAATCGCTCGTCCTCCATATAGGTATCGGCGATCGCCATCCAACTGGCCGTTAAGAACGAGGAACCCGGATAAGAAGTCTCTAATCGTTTCAACAATCTGATCTTTTCGTCTGGCTCCTTGATGCCGGTGATGGCAGCCAACTGGTATAGCGCATAATCCGCCTCGCTCCAGAAATAATCAATGACTTTTCGATAGAGGGTCGCCGCCGGACCGTATCTCTTTAACATCAACAGGCAATCAGCCTCACGAACCACGGCATCTTGCACCAGCGGCCCGGCATTCGATTCTACTTGACCGGAAACGGCTCTGAAATCAGAAAGGGCCTGCTCGTAACGACCTAGTCGTAGATACGCGTACGCCAAACTGTAACGGGCGTGCTGGGGACGAACCTCGCCCATTACAGGAGCCCCTTTTTGCAGATACTGCTGTAAAAAATCGATCGCCTCTTGATAGCGCTGGCTGCGAAAAGCCAATTCTCCTTTCCAAAATAATAAATAGGCTAACAGCGATTGGTTATAGGGATCATCCAGGGCTCGATCGAGCAAGGGCTGGGCATTGTCGAATTCTCCGTCATTGATCAGCTCGGCGGCACGACCATATAACACGGGCGCAAAAAGACGACGAGTGGATTCCGAAGGAACAGTCAATTGGTCGAGTACGAGCAACGCCTCTTTGTAATTGCTGGTAGCGGCCAGCACAGCCAATTGCAACTCCTTGGCCTCACTCACATACAACGAGTTCGGATAATTAGCCATGAATGATTGCAAGCCAGAGAGGGCCTCATCAAAAAATCCCAGCTGGTACGATAACTTGGCATGAAAAAAACGGGCCGCTTCGCGCTGTTGAGAATGACTGCTGTTGAGGGAGCAGAACAAAAAAGCACTGCGGGCAGCGGCAAGATCGCCCAGTTTCAGATACACATCACCCAGTAAGAACAGAGCGTGCTGACCCAAAGAATCATTCTGATTACTGAGCGATCGCAAGGGAGCAACGGCACTAGACCATGCTCCGGTCTGGTACTGACTATACGCTATTTGATACGTGTCTTCGCGCGACAGCACCTGGTTATTATCCGCATAGGCAGAAAGCTGCGCCAATGCCTGCTCGTAGTTCCCTTGTGAGAAATAGATCTTTCCCAGCAACTGCTGTAATTCTTTTTTATGATAGGGAACAGGAAGTTGCTGTTGACGTGCCAGCACATACGAGAGAGCTTCTTCGCGCTGACCCTTACTAAGCAGCAGCTGTGCGATATAATACGGGGCATAGGGACCATAGGTGGAATCGAACTCCACCAACCGAAGTTGCAGCAGGGCCTCTTCCCAATTTCTTTCTTTGATCAACAGCAGTGCATAGTAGTAGGTGGCGTCACTTTTATGAACCCCTTGCGTTAATGAACGCACCGAATTAAAAAAGGCGCTGGCTTCTTTATAGTGTTGCAGCACAAAGTGAGCATACCCCTGCTGAAATTGAGAAGTGGCAATTTCTTGATTGTTAAAGTGAGTAATTCCGGCCTGGGTGTACTGATCGATACAATCTGCCCATTGTCTTGTTCTGAAGTAGTAGTCGGCCAGCGCCGCATGTAACCGGTCTTGAAAAACACGAAGGGGCGCACCGGCCAAAAATTGCAGGGCGTCTTTTGCCGCCTGTGGCTCGGCCTGACGCAGACCACAGAGCAATGCATAAAAGACCACCTCTTGTTGCTCCTGACGCAAATGAACATCGAGCCCTCCCCTATACTGCTCTCGCCACTGACGAAATACAGGGCACGCGGCCCCCAAATGATCTTCTTGAAACGATTGGAGGGCTACCAGCTGTGAGGTTTCTGACGGATTGACGCCTATCGCCTGCTGTGCAATAGCGAAATGAAGCGGGATTACAGTAAGAGTAAATGCAAAGAACAAGAATGGTTTACGCATGCCGTCAAGTAATAACGGAGCGAATATTCAAAATATTTCAGGGCAGTCCAAGCAATCGTTGCGAACAGATGTGGATAAGTCGGGGTTTAAGAGAGCCTTAACAAAAAAGCCTTAGTTTTATATTGTGAGAGAAAATCCAGCCTATGAAACAACTTTTTAGCACCCGCTATTCAGAAAATGCAGTCTCTTTTTCGCTGCTGCTGCTGAGATTGACAGCCGGCGGCCTGATGTTACCGCATGGATTTGATAAACTGATACACTTTGTAGAAAAAGCAAAAGACTTTCCAGACCCATTGCACATAGGATCCGTGGCCTCCCTCTCACTGGTCATCTTTGCCGAATTCTTTTGCGCGGTGTTACTGGTAGCAGGACTCATGACTCGACTGGTGGTGATTCCACTTCTGATCACCATGGGTGTTGC
>JBIIDB010000116.1:0-5665 GCA_044238505.1 Chitinophagaceae bacterium
TCTGAGCGAAAGAGAGCGAACTGAATTTATGCCGCTATTTATTCGCTACGAAAGAGAATACAGAGACATCCTTCGAAGCAACCGTCAAGATCGTTTGCTTTTACAGCAACAACTCATCGATCTGCAACTCCGCTACCGAAAAGAGTTCGGTCCCGTGGTCGGAAACCGTCGCGTTATCGAGATCTACGATCTACAGCAATATTTTATTCGTACCCTGCGCGATCTGCAACAGGAGAGAAGAGGAGGTCCGGGTGCCCGAAGACCACTGCCGCACGGACGACCCCTCCTCAACGGGCCGAGACAACAAGGCCCCTTTTAATCTTTTACTACAGGAGATTTTTATTGCACGAACCGATCAATTAGCGGCGATAGACCGCATTGGTTACATCATGATAGAAAAGAAAGGTCCAATGCTCCTGTTCGGCCACTTGCCACCACTGTGCTCTCAGTTCCATTGCCCTTTTTCCGTTTTTATCATACTTAGCCACGAATCGATGCTTCATTTGCTGTAACTGTGGAGCCTCATCGCCGCCGTAAAAAACAGTTTGCCCGTTCTCACAGATCCAGATCACCTGGTGAAACGGAGAGTGCCCGCCGGAAAGTTCGCAACGTATCGCCTCGGTAATTTGCGTAGCGCCATCTAATAACACCAATCGCTCATACGAAGAAAGCCATTGCAATAAAGCAGGCAAATAAGAGGCCGTCGGTGTAGCCAATGCATAATGCAGCTCTTCGCGTTGAACATAATAGTGTGCCTGGGGAAAAGAAGGATGCACCAAAGACTGATCGGTATAGGCGATGCCCCCGATATGATCTTTATGCAAATGCGAAAGGATCACTTTCGTTACCTGCTCTGGCTGTAGTCCGACTGCTCTCAGTTGACGGTGCAGCTGCAACTCATCTCCTATCCGATACCCCAATCCGGCATCCAATACGATCACATCTTGAGACGTAATTACAACAAAAGGCTGTATCTCTACCAGCAAGCTGCCGGCGGGGCGCGCGGTTAGCTGGTGCTGCGAGGCATCGAAGGGAACAAACACTTTTGTTTGATCAACGGTAAACTGTCCTTCGGATAAGGGATGAATGATCATACGTCGCAAAGGTACGGTTAGCGAAGCACCATCTGCCGGTCCGCATCGAGGCGGATCAACACAAATAATAACATGGTAAAAGTAAGCAGCGAAGTACCGCCGTAACTGATAAAGGGAAGGGGGATCCCTATTACAGGCGCCAACCCGATGGTCATCGCCACATTGACGACTACATGAAAGAAAAACACCGAGAACACGCCGTAGGCATACACGCGGCTAAAAACACTGCGCTGTCGCTCGGCGATCGTGATCATTTTAAGCAACAATGCAAGGTATAGTCCCAACAGTAACATACTGCCCGCAAACCCGAATCCTTCTCCTACGGTGCAAAAAATAAAATCGGTGCGCTGTTCGGGAACAAAATCATACCGGGTTTGTGTGGCACTCAACAGCCCCTTGCCAAAAAACCCGCCACTGCCAATAGCGATCTTGGATTGACGCACATTGTAGCTACTGCCACTTTCTTTTTTCTTTTTGGCCTCCGACTCCGATAAAACGTTTTGCACCGGATCGTAGGGATTGTCCTTACCGAACAGGTTATAGATACGTTCTACCTGATGACGCTGCAATACCTTCTCGAAAATAAGGGGCACGGCAAAGCGCTGAATGCCGACGGCAATGGCCCAAATAAGCACAATGGAGGTAAAAAGCTGACGGCGTCGTCGGCTCTGCCGGCGAGAAGACCAGATAAGCAACAGCGCCACAACAGTCAACAGAATGGCCAGCACGTTAGGCGGAATCAAAATACTGGCAATGATCAGCAAGGCCAGCGAAAACGCAATAGCGGGTATCACCGCAGGAAGTCCCTCGCGATACATCACCATAAAAAAAGCAAAGTAGACGAGTGCCAGACCGGTCTCACTTTGCAAAATGGCCAACACGGCAGGCAATAAGACTACAAAAGCAGCGAGCAGCTGTGACCGCGGTAAATTAAAATTGGTTTCGGGTCGAGAAAGATATTTGGCGAGTGCCAAGGCCACAAACAGCTTACAAAACTCAGCGGGCTGAAAATTAAAGGCCCCGATACGAATAATAGATTCTGTGCCCTTGATCCGAGAGTGAAACGGAAAGACCAGCAACAAGAAAAGCAACCCGACTACATACCAAAAGTTAGCCGTGGCAGGATAAAATTTACTATCGGTCAACAGAATAAAAAATCCTACCACAACCGCGATCACAAAAAAGTAAAACTGCTTACTGTAATCGGTCTTAAAGGCCAGAAAAGTTTGCAAAAAGGGATCGCCCTCCTGGTATGTGGCTGCAAAGATGGCCGATAGACCGATCACGACCAGTGCCAGATAGATCCAGATCAAACTCCAGTCTATGCCTTTTGATATGGTGGATGAGTGATTTCTCATTGCATAGATCCCTTTTTAAAGAGAAGGCTCCGCTCGGGCAAGATCGCAGCCAACATCGGTTTTTCATCGACAGAAGAAACGGGTTTGGGTGGTGCAACAGGGCGTGGCCGATCTGTACGGATCGTACCCTTACCTACCACGGCAACGGTTCGAGAAAGATCGGCGGGGATAGCCGATGTAACGCTGGTGTATCGCTCAATATAGGCGCTGTCGCGTGTAGTCTGAAACCACTTGAAGGCTCGAATAGAGTCCTCACGATATTGCAATCGTTTAAAATAAGCAGGCATCAAATTGGCTGCCTCAATACGCGCCGAATCGGCCTTGCTGCGAGCTGTTAACGAATCTGTGAGATACTTTTCCATCATCATCCGCGCAATGGGTGCTGCCCACGTTGCCCCAAATCCGGCATTTTGTACAAACACGGCAATGGCGATCTTGGGATTTTCTTTGGGAGCAAAACAAACGAACATCGAATTATCGGGCAATTTAATGCGGCGACCATCGAGTACCGTGTAGTTCTCTGCTGTACCGGTCTTGGCACAAACTTCAATACCCTCTATCTGGGCACCGCGCGCCGTACCGACTTTGACTACATCACTCATCCCTTCGATCACATCATTAAAGGCAGCGGCAGGAATATAGGTGAGCACATCGTGACGGATCTTATAGCGATTTAAAAAAGCCGTGTCTTGCTCTTGCTCATTTTCGAGACGCTTTACAAAATGAGGCGTATAATAATATCCTTTATTGGCAATAATACACATGGCATTGGCCATCTGAAGCGGCGTGGTCTGCATTTTATCTTGCCCGATACCCAGTGTAAGGTTGGTACAAGAGGTCCAGCGGCCGGCATTCTCGCGGTTGTATACAGATGTATCCGCAATACCGCCCGCACTTTCGCTGGGAAGATCTACGCCCAGTCGCACTCCCAATCCAAAAGCATTCATGTATTGCTTCCAGTGCAGATAACCATCATACACATTTTTGTACTTGGGATTATCGACCGTAAGACGATAGATATGCGCGAAATAAGCATTGCAGGAGTTGGCAATAGCCAGCCGCACGTTAGCCGCATGGCCACCGCCCGCATGCGTACACTCGGGCTTACCATGACCGCATAGCGTATAACGTCCGCCACAAGGATACCCATACGAAGGGGATATTACATTTTCGTTGAGAGCGATCAGCGCACCCAGCGGTTTATAGGTAGAGCCGGGCTCGTATTTGCCGGCAATGGCGCGGTTGAGCATCGGACCCGACACATCGAGTTGCATGCGGCTAAAATTCTTGCTTCCCTCCGAACCCGACAGATCGTTGGGATTATAATTGGGTCCGGATACCATCGATAAGATACCGCCCGTGCGAGGATCGATGGCGACCAATCCTCCTACCTTGTTACTCATTAACTTTTCGGCCAACTGCTGCAACTCAATATCGATATGCGTATACAAACTTCGACCGGCAATGGCAGCGGTATCGTATTCGCCATTCTCATACGGTCCTACAATCCGGTTCTTGTTGTCTTTGATCATATACTGCACCCCTCGTTGCCCCATCAGCACGGGTTCGTAAAAAGCCTCCAGCCCGGTCTTGCCGATATAATCGCCCTGCCGGTAAAAATTCTGTGAGCGCTCAATATCGCGCTTGTCGGCCTCGCGCACATAGCCCAGAATATGAGCGGCTGCGTTAAAAGGATAGATCCGTAAAGGCCGCTCCACCAGGTTAAACCCGGGAAACTTCCAGCTATTTTCTTCGAAGCGGGCCTGCAATTCTTGAGAGAGCATGGGTTTAAAGACCGAGGGTCTTACCCTTGTATTTTTTACGATCGCCTCAATGATGCGTTTTCTAAAGTCGGCCGTATCGATATTCATCAGCCGGCAAAAGTCGAGCGTATCGATCCCTTTTACTTCGGCAGGCGTTACCATCAAATCGTAAATGATGGTGTTATTGAGGATCGCCCTTCCCTTTCTGTCGTAGATAATACCGCGCTCAGGATAGACGACCTTTGCATAGACCGCATTATCCATGGCCAGCTGCTTATAGCGACGATCGACCAGTTGCAGATAGATCAACTGCAGCACGATCACCGAAAAAGAGAGGATGACCGCTAATCGAATAATATTACTCCGAGACTGGTTATACGCTGCCATTAACGAAATGTTTACCCGCCCACATTGGTTCGGTAGCGCATGTTACGCGGAAACAACAACTCCACGGTAATAATGAGCAGTAAAGAAATAGCGGTCGAAGCGATCAGCTTGACCAAAAAATCACCAAAGCTGCCAAAGCTCATCCATTCGAGCAGCACCAGCCAACCATGATGCAGCAAGGTCAATATCAAGATGTAGATAAAATAGGGTGCCCACAGCAAAGATTGCGGCGAAGGCTCACGGTAATTAAAATCAGTGTTGTCACGTGGCATCAATACAGTGATCAAAAAAGGGCGTACGTAGGCGATCAGCACACAGGCAGCGGCATGCAATCCGGGTGACTGTGTAAAATAATCGAGCGTAAGGCCGGTAACGAAGGAGATCAGCAGTAACCAACGCGGCGAAACCGAAAAGGGCAACCAAAGAATGAACAAGAAATAAAGCGAAGGAGAAATAAATCGATGCAAATGGGGAACTCTATGCAGCACATAGACCTCAAACAGGAGAAAGAGGATAAACCGGATGCTATTTCGTATAAGTTCGCTCATCGGGGATTACGTTTGGGATCTTCGATTCGCTTACGGGTCTGCTCGTCGAGCTGTGCCTGCTCGCTGTACTGCAGATTCTCGACTACAAAAACGTGTTGCAGATTATAAAAACGAGCAGCGGGTTTTACTTTCAGTAAAAAGAAATTAGTGCCGGGGTCGCTAATGATGGCTGCTACGGCACCCACCGGATAACCGGGAGGAAAGTTAAAGGAGTATCGGCTGGTCACTACCGAGTCTCCTACTTTTACCGGCACACTTTTGGGCAATCCCTTCAGTACTAAAAGACCAGGATCGACTCCATCCCACTCCAACGTTCCAAAATCGCCCGTTTTTTTCAAGGCAACATTTACTTTTTGCCGCACATGCAGCAAACTCATCACCTGCGCAAAGTGAGGACTTACATTGACCACCACACCTACCGCGGCCCCATCGGAATTCAACACCGACATATTTTCGGTAATGCCGTGTGCCGCGCCGCGATCGAGTTGAATATAATTTTTTTCGCTGCTCGTAGA
>JBIIDB010000117.1:0-5641 GCA_044238505.1 Chitinophagaceae bacterium
AACTGCCCCAGTTCGTTCGAAGAATTGATAAACATAGAATTGACGGCAGAGACCCTTCCACGCATATCGTCGGGAACAAAGAGTTGCACCACCGTGCCTCTGATAATAACGCTGACGCCATCAAAGAGGCCCGATACTAACAAGGCAAAAAAGCTTAGCCAAAAGTGGGTAGAGAGGGCGAATACTAAAATGCAAAGCCCGAATCCGCCTACGGCCAGCAGTAATTTTTTTCCCTGTTTTTTTTGAAGTGGGTAACGGGTCAGCCACGCAATAGCTAAAAAATTCCCGAGATAGGTAGCGGCCACCAGCCATCCCAATCCTTGCGGCCCCACGTGCAAGACATCATTGGCAAAAGCAGGCAGCAGGGCTACCGCTCCGCCAAATAAGACGGCAAACATATCGAGACTCATCGCCCCGAATAAGGCTTTTTGGCGCCACACAAATCGAACACCTTCCAGCACGCCTTCCCAGGTACGCGAACCACCCTGCCAACTGATGGGCTTCGGGGCGATCTGCATAAAAAGCAGTATGGCGATGAGGTTGAGCAAGAGTACCGGAATAAAAGCAATCGTGATATTGGTGTACCCCATCAGCAGCCCTGCCAGTGCAGGTCCGGTCACAGCGGCCAAAAGCCAGATCATGCTGTTGATAGAGGCGGCTTTGACCAGGGCATCGGCCGGAACCAGCTGTGCCAGAAACGCATTGAAGGCAGCGCCGGAATACGCACGCACGGCTCCGGTACCGGCCATGATCGCATAGATGCTCCACTCGATTAGTCGGGTGCTATAGTGTGCATGCATCCATTCGGATGTTACCGTGGCCAACGCCATCATCAGCAGTAAATAGAGTGTCATGCAGATGGCCAGTAAACGCTGCTTGTTACTTTTGTCGACCCGCACCCCGGCCGGAAGGGCCAACGCGATCGCAGGAATTACTTCGGAGAGACCCAGCATCCCAAGCGCCAGTTTGCTGCCTGTTAGCTCGTACAGCCTCCATCCCAACAGCACAGGGGTCATCCGTAGTCCGGCAATAAACAAGATACGCGCCACTATAAAGAGCG
The DNA here is from genome assembly GCA_044238505.1 of Chitinophagaceae bacterium. Classification (GTDB taxonomy): domain Bacteria; phylum Bacteroidota; class Bacteroidia; order Chitinophagales; family Chitinophagaceae; genus JJ008. The sequence goes on from JBIIDB010000117.1 coordinate 1,061, forward strand.
TAAATTCTTTGTTGATGATCTGTTTGAATAAAAACTTCCCGGGGGCAGTGGCGCTCATGGTAGTTGAATATAGTGTAATCCGGCGGGATAATCTGTTTCGATGGCTTTAATGATAGTTTGCAAGTGGTGGTCGTTATTCAGAAAATCTGCCTGCGTAACATCTACCACCAACGTGCGTGTCGCTTGCTGGCGAATATAGCTCCCGTAGGTGTCTTGTAATTGCTCTAGATATTGGTCGGGAATATTTTTTTCATAAGGACGATTACGCTTGCGAATATTTTCTTGCAGCTTAGACACCGGCGCTTGCAGATAGATGAGCAGATCGGGTTGTACCAGTTGCTGGTGAATGATATCGAAAAGCCGCTGGTACAGACGAAACTCATCGTCGGGGAGGGTCACTTTTGCAAAGAGCAGACATTTGGTAAAGAGATAATCCGAAATGGTAAGCTCTTTGAAAAGGTCTTGTTGCTGCAACAGTTCCTTTAGTTGTTTGTAGCGCTCTGCCATAAAAAAGAGCTCGACCGGAAAGGCATACTGACTGGGATTTTCATAGAATTTGGGCAAAAAGGGGTTGTCCGCAAACTCCTCTAAGATCAACCTAGACCGGAAATGACGGCTTAGTAGTTGGGCAAGGGTCGTTTTACCCGCCCCGATATTCCCTTCGATCGTGATAAACTGGTACGGCATGGCTTGAGCCGCAAGATACTTTAATTCATTGCCCGCTGCAGAAGTTGGTGACGGTTGTGGAAAAGTCAACTGAGCGTATGCACCGGACTTTGGTCCGGACATTGTTGCAAAAGGGTATCGATGGTGCATCGCAGTTTGGGATGCCAACACCCGGAGGCGATCTCCGCAAGCGGGAGTAATGCAAAGCGTCGAAAGGGTAACTCGGCGTGGGGGATTTGTAAAAATTCTTCTTCAGTCACCAGTTGATCGTACAGCAGAATGTCAATGTCTATCACGCGGGGGCCGTATCGCGCTGCACGAACTCTGCCCATTTGTTGTTCAATAGACAGTAAGGTCTCCATCAGCGTTTGTGGTGTCAACTGGGTGGAAATACAGAGTGCCTGGTTCAGAAAAGCGGGTTGATCCGTCTTACCCCAGGGGGCTGTTTCGTAGAGTGAAGAAATGGAAGTGATCCGTCCTGCTTGCTGATCGATATAGGCAGCGGCTTGCGCTAGTTGTTTTTTTCGATCGCCCAGGTTCGATCCGGTCAGCAAATAGGCAGGTATCATAAAAGTCAAAGATGATGAATTTAAAATACATTTGCGGGGATGTCTACACAAACGTCACCTCCGTACAGTCAGTGGGCTGCATTGTTGGCCATGACCAAGGCAGGATTCAGGGCTATAGTTGCTAACCCCATCGCTATCGTCTTTAGTGTGATTTTTCCTATTGTCTTTGTGCTCATCTTCTCGGCGTTCGGCTCGGGGGGTGCCACCACGTTTAAGATCGCTGTATTGCCCGGGTCCGATACCACGCATGCTTTCTACAGGGCTCTTCACCAGAACTCCGCCATTGAGCTGGTCAGTTTTTCGGATAGTGTAAAGTTGCAGCAAGCGTTGATAAAGGGAAAGCTGACCGGAACCGTTCTGCTTACCAATACGGCTGCCACCGATACTACCTTAGCTTCGGTTCGGGTCCAATTCTTTTCTACCACCGCCAGTGGTCCCACTATCGGACCCTTTTTGAATCTGTTGGATTATATCCGACTGCAGGGGTTGGCGGCCTCTTTGCCCCAAGGGGATGTTAGTATCGATCGCCCGGTAATACGCGAGGTAAGAAAATACCTTCCTATCGATTTTGTGCTACCCGGACAACTCGGTTTTTCGATCTTGTTTTCAACCTTGTTTGGGATTGCGTTTACTTTTTACGGCTTGCGTGAACAAGGGGTTCTCAAGCGCTTCTTTGCCACGCCTGTACACCGTATAAATATTTTAATTGGAATCGGCATAAGCCGTATTTTCTTTCAATTGCTTAGCGTTCTTGTGTTATTACTCTTTGGTCATTGGGTACTCGACTTCACGTTGCAGCATGGGTGGATAAGTGTGGTGCAGATCGTTTCTTTTACGGTGCTGATGTTGCTCTTACTTATGGGAGTGGGGCTTATCTTCAGTAGTGTTGCCAAAACCGATGCCACCATTCCGCTATTGATCAATCTCTTTGCTTTACCGCAAATGTTGCTTTCGGGTACTTTCTTTTCGGTAGAAGTTTTTCCGGGGTGGCTGCAGCGTATCTGCGACGTATTGCCCCTTAAGCAATTCAATGATGCCGTTCGTAAGATCTCTTTTGAAGGGTTGGGATGGCTCGATTGCGGCAAGGAATTCGGGGTGCTGTTGTTATGGCTGGTGCTGGTCTATGCTCTTCTTTCCAGACTGCTTCGTTGGGAATAATCTTTTCTGTTATGCGTAGTGTATCCTTTTTTTTGGCCAGCCTGTTGATCTTATTCTTGCTGCTAACGTGTATTGGGTTGTTTTTTCCTGCCCGTGTAACAATCTCGCGGGCCGTCGATATTTCAGCCTCTCGTGCGTCGGTCTATCCCTTTCTTTCCGATCCCGCTCGTTGGAAGCAGTGGTTTCCCGGGGCGGCCAACTGGCCACTACAACTCGACGCGGGTCGGCCGGTCGGCATCCACACACCCAACGGTAACGCGCTCCTGATAAAGCCGCAACAAGACAGCACGGTGCTTGTACAGGGTCTGCAGGCAGCCTCAATCGATGGCGATATGGGATTTACCCTCATCGGGGCACAGGCAGATCGTCATGTAACCGTGCAGTGGTACATGAATTTTTACTTTGACTGGTATCCGTGGGAGCGATTTTCGAGCCTGCTGCTCGAAAATAAATTCGGGGCTATCATGGAGCAGGGACTTCAACAACTCGCGCAGCAAGTTCAATCAGACGCTGGCAGCAACTGAAGGTTACGCATGATCCCTTTGTAGCCGGGCCGCATGAGGGGAGAGTCGCTGAATGTTTTTTTAAATTTCTCTTCGGTCATCGTCATCCATTCCCGAGTACTCAGATTCAAAATTTCCGGTAGGGGGGCAAAGGCCGGTTCATGACCCGGGGTGCTGAATCGGTTCCAGGGGCAAACGGTCTGGCAGGTATCACAGCCGAACATCCACCCATCCATTTTTCCTTGTGCTTCGGACGGCAGTAACTGATCTTTTAATTCGATGGTGTAATAGGATATACATTGATGCGCGGCAATGGTTTTGTCGGGTAAGATGGCATCGGTAGGGCAGGCATCGATGCAGCGGGTGCAACTGCCACAGTAATCTTTAGCGAAAGGGTCGTCATACTCCAGTACAAGATCGGTGATGAGCGTAGCGATAAAAAAGAAGGAACCACTTTTTTTATTGATGAGATTCCCGTTTTTGCCTACCCATCCCAGTCCACTGCGCAAGGCCCAGCTACGCTCCAGCACGGGCGCCGAATCGACAAAGCCTCGTCCGGCAATAGCACCGATCTTTTCTTGCAGCTCCGCCAGCAATTGTTGCAGTTTGGACTTGATTACAAAGTGATAGTCTTTTCCCCAGGCATAGGTAGCGATCTTGGGAGCCTCTTGCGCTTGTCGTTCAGTGGGAAAGTAATTCATCAGCATCGTGATCACCGACCGGGCACCGGGTACCAGCCGAGTAGGATCGATACGCAGGTCAAAATGATTTTCCATGTACTTCATTTTGCCATGCATTCCCTGCTGCAGCCATTTTTCGAGACGACGGGCATCCTCGTCGAGAGGCATTGCCTTAGCAATTCCGCAATACGAGAATCCCAGCTGCAAGGCTGTTTCTTTGACTAATCGGGTATGTTGCGATAAAGGCGGCACGTGGATTCGGTATTATTGGCAGCGATCGCTCCACTGGCGATCGATAAGGTCCTTCATCTCCAAATGAAGACCGGCTTTATCTTCTTTCAGTTTATTTTTTGTGATAACCAGGTACGCGTAACCACGGCAACGATCTATCATTGACCATCCGCCGTACATACCTGGGGCGCAAAGCGCAGCAGCGGGGCCGTTATTGTCTTCCAGCACCCAGGCGCCGTGGGCGTAACCGAAGGCTTGCCCTTTCATCGGATTGTAAGCCACCTTCGAAGCGGGTGCCTGAAGTTGAAGCAAGGCTTCTACCGAAGCGTCAGTTAAAAAGGGGATCTGATTTACTTTTCCCTTGTTAAGCAGCATGCGCAGAAATTTCATGTAGTCTTCGGCCGTCGATTGTGCTCCTGCCGACGGATCCAGCGCACCTCCGCTCAGGTCGGTGAAACTAGTTCGCCGCATACCCAGCGGTGTCAGGAGTTTTGATTTAATAAGAATGTCGAATTTCTTTTTGGTGACCACCTCGGCTACCCGTCCTGCAATAGTGATACCTACCGATGTGCTGTACCAGCATTCTGTCCCCGGCTTGGCGCGGATAGTCAATTTCACCAGTTCATTAACTTCTTCTTCGAGGGAGGTGAATTTTTTTCGTTGTGCAAGGCTGAGCGATTTTTCTTTGGGTTCAATCCCGGTCATTTGACTTAGGCAATGCCGGATCGTGATGTAGCCTTTAAAATACTTGCCGAACTCGGGCAGGTATTTTTG
>JBIIDB010000118.1:0-5633 GCA_044238505.1 Chitinophagaceae bacterium
CTATCCGCAAGCCCTGATCATATGTCCAACCCGCGAGCTTTGCCTTCAGATTACAGGCGACTTAGATAAGTTCAAGGGTAAAAAAGAGCCGCTGGGTGTAACGGCCGTATACGGTGGTGCCTCGATCGTGATGCAGATCAAGGAGCTGAAAAGAGGCACTCAAATTGTAGTGGCCACCCCCGGTCGTCTGATTGACCTGATCGAGCGCAAGGCCATTCGCCTGGAGGAGATTCAATATGTGGTGCTCGATGAGGCGGATGAAATGCTCAACATGGGTTTTAAGGATGATATTGAATTTATTTTAAAGAATACGCCCAAGCGAGAGAGCACCTGGCTTTTTAGTGCCACCATGCCACCCGAGATCAGACAAGTCAGTAAGCGATATATGGAGCAGCCGGTAGAGGTGACCATCGGAAAGGTCAATGCCGGTAATGCCAGCATCGATCATCAATATTATCTTACACAACATCACAGTCGCTACGAGGTACTCAAACGGATCATCGACTTTAATCCGGGGATCTATGGGATCATTTTTGCGCGCACCAAGGCCGATGCGCAGACCATTGCTGAAAAGCTGATCCGGGAGGGGTACGACATAGATTCTATTCACGGTGATCTGTCGCAACCCCAGCGAGATAAAGTGATGGGGTTATTTCGGGACAAGAGTATTAGACTGCTGGTGGCCACCGATGTCGCCGCTCGGGGGATCGATGTGCAAGGTATCAGCCATGTGATCAACTATGAACTCCCTGACGACACCGAGGTCTATACGCACCGCAGCGGTCGTACAGGTCGGGCGGGCCGCAGCGGACTTTGTGTATCTATCGTTACACCCAAAGAGCAGTACCGTCTTCGCCAGGTAGAGAAGCTGATCAACAGTCGTTTTCACAAGATGGATATTCCTACCGGTAAGGATGTGTGCAGAAAGCAGTTCTTTCATTTTATCGATCGCATGCTCGAAGCTGATATTAGCCATGGAGAATATGAGACCTACCTGCCTTCGCTGCGCGAAAAATTTGCCGGCGTAGAAAAAGAGGAGATCTTACAACGGGTAGCCGCGTTGGAGTTCGATCGGTTTTTAAAATATTACGAAAACGCCGCTGATCTTAATGTTCGAGAAGAGGCTCGAAAGACCAAAGGGGCACCTCAGGCGGCAGCAACGCGCGATAGCCGTTCTCGCAGGGGTGCGCCGGCAGACGGAAACTACCAGCGTCTCTTTGTAAACCTCGGCACCAAAGATGGTTTTTACAAAGCCAGCTTCTTGCAATTTATCTTAGACATGAGCGACCTGGGCAAAGAAGTACTGGGTAAGATCGACATGCGCGAAATGAATAGTTGGGTAGAGGTTGACGCCAGAGCGGCCCGACAAATGATCCAATCCCTCGACGGAAAGAATTTCAGAGGACGCCGCATCAGAATGAATGACGCCGAGACCGGCGCAGGTCGCCGCAAATAATAATATCTTTACGGTATGTGCGCTTTGCAAGTCAATGCTCTTGCTTCGCTCGACTCGCTATGGTCGAAGCGACCGCTTATTGTCAGTGGTCCCTGCAGTGCCGAAACAGCCGCGCAAGTCAAAGAAACGGCCCTTGCACTTAAAGCTACCGGTAAGGTCGATTTGTTGAGAGCCGGTATCTGGAAGCCGCGCACAAAGCCCGGTATGTTCGAGGGGGTTGGTAAAAAGGGCCTTCCTTGGTTACAAGAGGCTCGCGCCCTAACAGGTCTTCCGGTTATGGTAGAGGTGGCCACGGCCAAACAAGTCGAGGAGGCGTTGGCTCACCAAATCGATGTGCTTTGGATCGGTGCCCGTACCACGGTGAATCCCTTTAGTGTTCAAGAAGTGGCTGATGCCCTTAAAGGAGTATCGGTTCCGGTGTTTATAAAGAATCCGATCAATCCTGATCTGGAGCTCTGGGCGGGTGCTGTGGAGCGTATCGAGCGAGCAGGTATCTCCCATATTGGCCTTATTCATCGAGGATTTAGCACGTTTGCGCAAACAAATTATCGGAATGCCCCGCTCTGGCATTTGGCCATCGAGATGAAGTTGCGGTTTCCTCATCTGTTATTCATTAACGATCCCTCCCATATTTGCGGTCGACGTGAGCTGCTTGCTGAAGTGATGCAGCGAGCCATCGATCTCGATGTGGATGGCTTGATGATCGAAAGTCATTGCAACCCCGACCAGGCGTGGAGCGATGCGGCTCAGCAGGTAACACCCGAGGCACTCACTGTGCTGCTAGACCGATTGGTGTGGCGAAACGATGACAGTACCTCTGTTGAATATCATAGTGCGCTCGATCAACTCAGACAGCAGATCAATCAGCTTGATGAGGAGGTGTTGCAGTTGCTGGCCCGACGGATGCAGATAGCCGAGCAGATCGCACTCTATAAAAAAGAAAATAACATCACTATCCTTCAGGCCGGTCGCTGGCATGAGATCATGGAGCGGACACTGGCGCGTGCCGACCAACTTAAGCTGGGAAGGGAATTTATTACCCAGTATCTCGATGCCTTGCACATGGAGAGCATTCAGCATCAGCAACGGATTTTAGATCAACGCCAGTCCGGACAACAGCCTCCGGCTGCACAATAAGCGGACCGCCAAATATTCGCCATGAAAAAAACTCGTTTTTCATTTTCGTCAGGGGTCACCGATTGTTATTTTAACGGGGCCTTTGATCAACTCAAGCGGCTGACCGATCCGGCCAATACCGTAGTAGTCACCGATCAACACCTCTACCGGCATCATCGTTCATTGTTCAAGGGATGGAATACCATTGTGCTGAGAGCAGGGGAGCGCTATAAAGTGCAAGCCACGGCAGATGCGCTGCTGGAGCAACTCATTTCGCTAAAAGCCGATCGTTCTACCACCCTCGTAGGTGTGGGGGGAGGCGTAGTTACCGACCTGGTAGGGTACACCGCTGCTCTATACATGCGGGGCATTCGCTTTGGTTTTGTGCCCACAACCTTGCTGGCCATGGTCGATGCTGCCATTGGTGGAAAGAACGGGGTAGATGTAGGTGTCTATAAAAACTTGGCAGGCACTATTCGGCAGCCTGCTTTTTTACTGTATGATATTTCCCTGTTGTCGACCCTTCCTGTAGAAGAGTGGCAAAACGGATTTGCAGAAATTATAAAGCATGCAGCCATATTGGATCCAACCCTTTTCGGTTCACTCGAAAAGCGTTCGCTTTCGTTCTATCAAAGAGACCGGGCTGCGCTGGCCGCCTTGATTGCCCGAAATGCCCGACTTAAGTATAAAGTAGTGCGATCCGACGAGCAGGAAACAGGTAACAGAAAATGGCTCAACTTCGGACATACCATGGGGCATGCCTTGGAGAATCAGTACCAACTTTCTCATGGGCAAGCTATTTCGTTGGGAATGATGACGGCGGCTTCTTTATCGTCTCATTATCTGGGTTTTGCTGCCGCTGCTCGTCTGGAGGCGTTACTGGCCCGCTATGGACTACCAACCCGCGCTCACTACAATTTAAAAAAGGCGCTCTCGGTATTACGAATGGATAAGAAGAAACAAGCCGACCGCATTCAATATGTTCTATTGCAAAAGATCGGTAAGGCCACTGTCCATTCCATCCGGTTCGATCAGCTCGAAAAGCAATTAGGCAAACAACTGTGAAGGTTATAATACATCCCTCTCGCTTGGGGGGCACGCTTCGGGTGCCTGCGTCGAAAAGCATCATGCAACGCGCCTGTGCCGCCGCCCTTATCCGCCAAGGAGAAACTATCCTCCATTATCCCGGCTACGCTGCCGATGATGAGGCGGCTCTGTCGGTGATTATGGCCTTAGGCGCATCTGTACAGAAGCAGGGCGACCAGCTGCTCATTAGCAGTAAAGGATTACAAGCTGATCATCCCTTACAGGTTGATTGCTGCGAGTCGGGGTTGGGCATGCGCATGTTTACGCCTATTGCAGCCTGCCTTTCCCAACCGGTTACCTTGACGGGTAGCGGCAGTTTGGAGCGTCGCCCCATGGATTTCTTCGATCAGGTCTTGCCGGCCTTGGGCGTGAAAATCTGTACTACAGACGGAAAGCTGCCCATTGGGGTACAGGGGCCGTTGGTGCCGGCTACCCTTGAAATAGATGGCACGCTCAGTTCACAATTTTTAACCGGGCTATTATTTGCCTATGCAGCGGCAGGTGCCCGTGATGTTTCTATTTCGGTGAAGGGACTTGTGAGCAAGCCTTACATTGATCTTACGCTTTCGGTGCTGCGTTCTTTTGGATTGCCTTGTCCTACGCATACGGCGTATCAGACTTTCTATTTTCCGCCCATCGATCATGACAATGGGGCTCAGTCCCTGTATGAAAATGACACCGTCGCTATTGCCAACATACCCGTTCAGGGCGATCATGTCTCGCAGAAGCCTCTTTCGTTTTGGATCGAGTCTGATTGGAGCAGTGCTTCTTTTTTGTTGGTGGCGGGGGCGCTCGCGGGCCCGATTCATCTGCAGGGATTGGACCTTCAGTCGTTTCAGTCCGATCGCGCCTTATTGAACCTGTTCGACAAGGCCGGTGTATCCTATGCGATCGATGCAAAAGGAATCGTCGTTCATCCCTCCGAGATAAAACCATTCGACTTTGATGCTACCGATTGCCCCGATCTGTTTCCGCCCCTCGTGGCGTTGGCCGCCTATGCCCAAGGAGTATCAACCATAAAAGGAGCTCACCGGTTAACGCATAAAGAAAGCAATCGGGCGCAAACCTTACAGCAAGAATTTGAGAAGATGGGGGTACTGATACAAGCATCGGATGAGGCGTTAGTCATTTCAGGAAGCGGGGTAGTGCAGGGGGCAAGCGTCTCTTCTTGCAGCGATCATCGCATTGCCATGGCGCTGGCTGTGGCGGCGCTGCGTGCGCAAGGGGATACTACTGTTTTCGGTGCCGAAGCCATCAACAAATCATATCCCTCTTTTTTTGCGGACCTCTCGTTGCTGGGAGCCTCCTTATCTTTACCGGACCTTAATTGAGAATGACGTGAATTCGTTCGGACAACTATTTAGTGTAAAAATCTTCGGTGAATCGCATGGCGAATCAGTAGGTATCTTGATCGATGGGTGCCCGGCGGGTCTTTCGTTGGGGCCAGACGATCTGATGCGTGATATTGAGCGTAGAAAAGGAGGACAGCAACCGGGTACAACGCCTCGTGCCGAAGAAGATCTTCCTCAATTTAAAAGTGGATTGTTTCAGGGAAAAACGACCGGAGCCCCCCTGCTTGTTTATTTTGAGAATAAGAATACCCGCAGCAGTGACTACGAGAAACAGCGCAGCATTCCTCGTCCGGGGCATGCCGATTTTGTAGCCGGCAAAAAGTTCGGAGGTTTCGAAGATTATCGGGGGAGCGGTCATTTTAGCGGCAGACTAACGTTGCCGTTGGTGGCAGCCGGGGCTATTGCTAAAAAGTTGCTGGGGGCTGCTCACATCAACGCCACCCTGATCGAAGTAGGCGGTCATACCGATATTGAGCTGGGTATTGCGCACGCGATTGAACAAAACGACAGCGTGGGAGGAATTGTAGAATGTCGCGTCAGCGGGCTTCCCATCGGCTTGGGGGAGCCTTTCTTCGATGCCACCGAGTCGTTGCTGGCGCATGCTGTATTTGCTGTTCCGGCCA
>JBIIDB010000119.1:0-5595 GCA_044238505.1 Chitinophagaceae bacterium
ATGAGCGTAAGTCCCGAAGCGTGCAACGCCAAAAACATCACCTGGGCGTTGGAGGCGATAGTCTTACTGGGATTGAGTTCTTGTAAGCTTTCCATAGCCTTCAGCCCAAAGGGGGTGGCCGCATTATCCAGATTGAGCAGGTTGGCCGAGAAATTCATCATGATATGGCCAGTGGCCGGGTGGCCTTTGGGAATATCAGGAAAAATGCGTGAAAAAAATGGCCAGATGATCTTTGATAATAAACGAACTCCACCGGCCTTTTCGGCAATGGACAAAAAACCCATAAAAAGGGCCAATATCCCTATCAGCGGAAAGATAATATCGAGTACCGCATTCTTAGCTGTCTCAATAATGCCATCCACTTTGCGAACCAACTTTGATTGGATCCCCACATAGGTTTGCGCCTGTAGCAAAGGATATAACGATTGGTAATAGGTGACGGAATCGGTCGTACGAAGATCATGCAATAAAAACCCCGCCTTGGCTGGTTGATCGGTGGCAAAAAAGCCATACTCTTTCAGCCAATCAGGATATGAGTCCGAAAAGCCCATGTTAGCCGGCTTACCCACCGCGTAATAGAAAACCGAGTCATAGCGGTCGGACGATTTTCCGGTTACCATCCGGTTAAAGATTTTTTCGTCCCCCGAGGCCATGCGAAAGGCCCCCACCACAAAGGCTATGATTACAAAGGCAGACCAGATTTTGGTAAGTGTCATGCAATTGATTTTTGATAGGTTGAAGATACTGAAAACACCAAGGAACGATCAGGGCCTGCCTGGGAATTCTTACCTTTGCGCGTCATTATTGAAAACGCTTTGTAACGACCGGGTTGTACCCCCGGCCCTCCTAAAACGAAATAGACACCTATGGCACTTCAAGCAGGAATTGTGGGACTTCCCAATGTAGGTAAATCGACACTTTTTAATGCGGTCAGCAATAGTGCCAAGGCACAGGCCAGTAACTACCGCTTTTGCACCATTGACCCCAATGTGGGGCTGGTAGATGTACCTGATGCCCGGCTGACCAAACTAGCCGAACTGGTGCAACCCGACAAGATCATCCCCACCCAGATAGAGATCGTAGACATTGCCGGATTAGTTCGGGGTGCCAGTAAAGGCGAGGGGCTGGGCAATAAATTTCTGGGAAATATCCGAGAGGTGGATGCCATTATTCATGTGGTACGCTGTTTCGAAGATGAAAATATCTTGCGCGAAGAGGGATCTATCAATCCTGTGGGAGACAAGGAGATTATCGATACCGAACTGCAACTAAAAGACCTGGAATCGATCGAAAAAAAGATACAGCGCACCGAGAAACAGGCAAGAATTGATCCCAAACTAAAGGCCGAACTCGAAATCTTGCTGCGCTGTAAAGCCCAACTAGAAAAAGGACGCAGCATCCGAGAGTTACAACTAAGCAAAGAAGAAAAAGCGGCCATTGCCGATCTTTTTTTGCTAACAGACAAGCCCGTGCTGTATGTAGCCAATGTCGATGAAGCTTCCATGCATACCGGTAATGCTTATTCACAAGCACTGCAAGCCGCCATACAAAGCGAAAACGCCGAGCTGATCATCATGAACAATACGATCGAAGCCCAGATCGCAGAGATGGATGCAGCCGAAGACAAAGCACTTTTTATGAGCGAATATGGCATGCAACAGCCGGCGCTCGATCGCCTGATCCATGCCACTTATACCCTGCTTAATCTGTTCACCTACTTTACCGCCGGTAAACAAGAGGTGCGCGCTTGGACTATCCACCAAGGTTGGAAGGCACCGCAGGCAGCCGGTGTTATTCATACCGATTTTGAAAAAGGGTTCATTAAAGCAGAGGTTATCTCGTACGAAGACTACGTACACTTTGGATCGGAGGCGGCTTGTCGCGAGGCCGGCAAACTACGTATAGAAGGAAAAGAATACATCGTTAAAGACGGCGATGTGATGCATTTCCGTTTTAACGTGTAAGTAAAACGAGATAGGCGAATACCGATCTTATCGTCTATTATATACCCTTGGTGGGCTGTGATGGCTCTCCCATGGGCGTTCCCATAAGAACCTTACCAGGTTAGCATTTGTACTGCCTGCGAAATCACTTTACTTGTCTTCGGCCAATCCTGCCAACATGTATTCGCGATTGAGTCGAGCGATATTCTCGATAGAGATCCCTTTAGGACATACCGCTTCGCAGGCACCTGTGTTGGTACAGGCTCCGAATCCTTCCTTATCCATTTGTGCTACCATATTGAGCGCGCGGTTCTTTCTTTCTGGAGAGCCCTGTGGCAACAAGGCCAGATGAGACACTTTTGCTCCGACAAAGAGCATAGCCGAAGAATTCTTACAAGCGGCCACGCAAGCCCCACAACCGATGCAGGCAGCAGCAGCAAAGGCATCGTCTGCCTTATCTTTCTCTATGGGTGTAGCATTCGCGTCAACCGCATTACCGGTGTTGACAGAGATATAGCCGCCCGCTTGAATGATACGATCAAAGGCGCTGCGGTCTACCATCAGGTCTTTGATGACCGGAAAAGCATTCGCTCTCCAGGGCTCTACCACGATGGTATCACCGTCATTATAGGCGCGCATATGCAGCTGACATGTCGTATTATGTTGCCAGGGGCCATGGGGCCTTCCGTTGATGTACATTGAGCACATGCCGCAGATCCCCTCGCGACAATCGTGATCAAAGGCAATGGGCTCTTTACCCTCTTTGATCAATTGCTCGTTCAACACATCGATCATTTCCAGAAAAGACATTTCAGACGAAATATTCTTAACCGGATACGTTTCGAAATGACCGTTGTCACTGGCATTTTTTTGACGCCATACTTTCAATGTCAGATTCATGTTGTAGTGCTGCATACGGAAGGCATTAAAATTATTTGTAACTGCGTTGACTAGGTTTGGCCACTTCGAACGTGAGTGGCTCTTTGTTGAGCTGCCAATTATTTTCTGATTGATACGCCCAAGCGGCTACGTAGGCGTACTGTTCGTCATTACGTAGCGCTTCCCCTTCTTCGGTCTGGCTCTCCTCTCTAAAATGCCCCCCGCAACTTTCGTTACGATCGAGCGCATCGATACACATCAACTCTCCTAATTCAATAAAATCGGCCACGCGACCTGCTTTGTCCAGTTCCGGATTCATTTCATTGACCGAACCGGGGATCTTGACATCGGACCAAAATTCTTTTTTCAGTTGACGGATCTCTTCGATAGCCTTAGTGAGTCCTTTTTCGCTGCGGGCCATACCACACTGGTCCCACATGATCTTTCCCAGCCGCTTGTGAAAACTTTCAACCGTCTTGGTGCCCTTGATACTCATTAGCTTGTTGATACGATCGGCCGCCTGTTGCTCCGCTTCTGCGAAAGCAGGGTGCTCGGTAGGGATCGGCTTGGTGGCAATCTCATCGGCCAGATAATTTCCGATCGTATAGGGAATCACAAAATAGCCATCGGCCAGTCCTTGCATCAGGGCAGAAGCCCCAAGACGATTAGCGCCGTGATCGCTGAAATTAGCCTCCCCTAATGCGTATAGGCCCTTTACAGAGGTCATCAGCTCGTAATCGACCCAAAGCCCTCCCATGGTATAGTGAACAGCCGGATAGATACGCATAGGCACCTCATAAGGATTTTCGCCGGTGATCTTTTCGTACATATCAAAAAGATTTCCGTACTCTTCTTTAACCACCTCTTTTCCTAAACGGACTAAGGTTTCGGTGTCGGGATGCTGGATGCCTTGCTTATTAGCCTCCGCTTTTCCGTATTTGTTGATGAGGTTATACTTAAAGTCTAGATAGACCGCTTGCCCGGTCGTACCCACCCCAAAACCGGCATCACAGCGCTCTTTTGCCGCGCGCGAAGCCACGTCGCGGGGCACTAGATTTCCAAAGGCAGGATAGCGGCGCTCCAAAAAATAATCTCTTTCTTCTTCGGGAATATCGTTGGCAGGTCGTTTATCTCCGGCTTTGGCAGGCACCCAGATGCGACCATCGTTACGCAACGATTCCGACATCAGCGTAAGCTTGGACTGGTGATCACCGCTCACAGGGATGCAAGTGGGATGGATCTGCGTAAAGCAAGGATTGGCAAAATAGGCCCCTTTCTTGTGCGCTTTCCAGGCAGCGGTTACATTACTGCCCATCGCATTGGTAGATAGATAAAACACATTACCATATCCGCCTGTACACAGTAACACGGCATGACCGAAATGTCTTTCGAGCTCGCCCGTGACCAGATTACGACAAATAATACCGCGGGCCTTGCCATCGATGACTACTACATCAAGCATTTCGTGACGGGTATACATCGTTACTTTACCCAGCGCCACTTGTCTTTCGAGAGCCTGATAGGCTCCTATCAATAATTGCTGCCCGGTTTGTCCGGCCGCATAAAAAGTTCGCTTGACCTGTGTACCTCCGAAAGAACGGTTATTCAGCAGCCCGCCGTACTCGCGGGCAAAGGGAACCCCTTGGGCCACACACTGGTCAATGATATTGACACTCACCTCGGCCAGTCGGTGTACATTAGCTTCTCGCGCCCGATAGTCACCGCCTTTGATAGTATCGTAAAAAAGGCGGTAGACAGAATCGCCGTCATTTTGATAATTCTTAGCCGCATTGATACCGCCTTGTGCCGCAATAGAGTGCGCTCTTCGCGGAGAATCCTGAAAACAAAAAGCTTTTACCTGGTATCCCAATTCGCCCAAAGAAGCGGCGGCAGAGGCACCAGCCAATCCTGTACCCACCACGATCACTTCGAGTTTTCGCTTGTTAGCGGGGTTGACCAGTTTGCAATGACCTTTATATGAGGTCCATTTTTGATCCAGTGTTCCCGATGGAATTTTAGAGTCGAGCATAGTTAGATCGGTTTCTTCGTAAAGATTATTTTATCCAGCCCAAATACATCGATACAGGCATCAGCGCAAAGACAAGAGGAACAAGAATAGAGAAGAGTACACCAGCCGATTCGACCAATGCGATATAACGGGCATTGGTCAAGCCAAGTGTACGAAAGGCACTTTGAAAACCATGTAACAAATGCCAAGCCAATGCAAAACAGCCCAGCACATATAAGACCACGACCACAAGATTTCCCTGGAAGACTTGTAACATCTCGCCGTAAAGATTATGATACTCCTTTCCGTCGATCATGACCGGATCGAGCCCGGTTATGCGACTGGGCACCCAAAAGTGCGAAATGTGCATGACCAAGAATAAAAACAGCAGCGTTCCTAACAACCCCATGCTGCGACTGTACCATTTACTGCCTTTATTACCCATGGGAACAGCATACCCCTTTTTGCGGGCGGAACGGTTCGACAACTCGAGCAACCAACCCTGCACCATGTGCAGGATGATACCGGCAAAAAGACCGATCTCTAACAAACGGGGTACGGCATTGGATCCCATAAAGTGGGCAGCTTTGTTAAACATAACACCACCATCCATCGCAAAAATGCAGGCATTAAGCCCAACGTGCACGATCAGAAAAAGGATCAAGAAGATACCGGTAAGCCCCATTATCCACTTTTTGCCTACGGAAGAAGTAAATAACTCAGACCATTTCATCAGAATAAAATTTAAAAAATTTAGCTACAGGC
>JBIIDB010000120.1:0-5585 GCA_044238505.1 Chitinophagaceae bacterium
CTTGGTTGTAAAATATTTTCTTGGCAGCAGGAGGATTCGTTGTGGTCAAGGGCTTCGTATCAAAGTCGGAGCTGCTTACTCTTCTCAAAAAGACGATCCCGCCTCCGCAATCTTGCCCTTTTTTAGTTTCCAGCCCATTGTTTTCATACTTCGAACTATAATTTCCCTCGAGATACTCCTCGTTACCCGAACGACTGTAGGAAAGCTGATAATTCATGATACAAGTCTCGGAGCTGTCAGACGACTTTACCTCTACGGTTTTGATCTCCTGCATCGAAATCTTACCCAGTTTCTTATCGAAATTACCTGCCATGGTGGCTTTGCCATAGAACTGCACATCGAGATACGAGTAGGTGACCCCGGTCAGCTGTCCGTTCCTGTCGTTGATTTGCACCTCGATCTTATATTGGCTTTGGTCTTTGGCAATAAAATACCCCTTCCAGATTCCGGTCAATGACTGGGCCGACAGGAGTGCGCAATGCACAACAAGTCCGGTAAAAACAGCTAAAAAGCGATAGGTCATCATGGGCCGTACAAATGTAGGGGAATCAATCAATTTCGATAGCCGCCTCGATGGCTGAGCGGCAATTTTAACAACCCCTTTGTGATACGACATTATTGACTGTAAATCGTTAAATTTGCAAGCCTTGGCTAAAGCTACTTGCATGATTAACATTACATTTCCGGACGGCGTTATTCGTAGTTATGAAAAAGGAACTTCTGCGCTGACCATTGCTCGTTCTATCTCGGAAGGGCTGGCCAAGAAAGTGCTGGCAGCTGCCGTTAACGGCGAAGTGCGCGACGCTCATCGTCCGATCGAAGAAGATGCGCAGTTGCGTCTGCTTACCTGGAATGACGCTGAAGCAAAATCTACTTTCTGGCACTCCTCTGCTCACCTATTGGCAGAAGCTGTTGAGGCACAATTTCCAGGTGTAAAATTTTGGGTGGGTCCTGCCATAGAGCAGGGCTTCTATTACGACATGGATTTGGGCGATCGAAAGATGACGGAAGAAGACCTTGCCCAGCTCGAAAAGAAGATGACGGCGCTGGCCCAACAAGACAACGACTATCAACGTATTGAAATCAGCAAGCAAGATGCCATTCGCTACTTTAGTGAAAAAGGGGATGAATATAAGCTCGACCTGTTGCAAGGGCTTAATGATGGCGAAATCACTTTTTACAAACAAGGAAATTTCACGGACCTCTGCAGAGGACCTCATATTCCCAGCACATCTCCCATCAAGGCCATAAAATTGACCAGTGTAGCCGGTGCTTACTGGAAGGGAAATGAAAAGAATAAAATGCTGACCCGTGTCTACGGCATCAGCTTTCCCCAGCAAAAAGAACTTGATGCCTACTTGCTGATGCTGGAGGAAGCCAAGAAGCGTGACCACCGTAAACTTGGAAAAGAACTGGGCATCTATACTATGGATGATGATGTAGGACCTGGTCTTCCCCTTTGGCTGCCGAATGGTACTATTGTGATCGAAGAGCTTGAGCAACTTGCCAAAGAGACAGAGTCTGCCGCGGGATACAAGCGGGTGGTAACCCCCCACATCGCAAAAGAAAGCATGTATCTTACCAGTGGCCACTTACCTTATTACGCAGACAGTATGTTCCCTCCTATGGAGATGGACGGAGAGAAATACTATCTCAAGGCCATGAACTGTCCGCATCACCATAAAATATTTGATGCAGAACCTAAGAGTTACCGTGAACTCCCATTCCGAATTGCTGAGTACGGCACCTGCTATCGTTATGAACAAAGCGGTGAGCTGTTCGGCTTAATGCGGGTTCGCTGTCTGCATATGAATGACGCGCACATTTACTGTAGTAAGGAGCAATTCTTTGACGAGTTCAAGGCCGTCAATGACATGTACCTGAAGTATTTTAAGATTTTTGGCATCGATAAATATGTGATGCGCCTCAGTTTGCATGATCCTGCCAAACTGGGTCAGAAATATGTCAACGAGCCGGCTCTTTGGCTTGAAACAGAGGCGATGGTCAGAAAAGTGCTGCAGGAGACCAACACGCCGTTTATAGAAGTTCAAGACGAAGCGGCCTTTTACGGACCCAAGATCGATGTGCAGATCTGGAGTGCCATCGGACGGGAGTTTACACTAGCGACTAACCAGGTCGATTTTAATTCGGGTATCAAGTTCAATCTCTCCTACACCAACAAAGAGAATGCAGCGGAGGTTCCCCTGATCATCCATCGCGCTCCACTGGGCACACACGAGCGCTTTATCGGTTTCTTATTAGAACATTATGCCGGTAAGTTTCCACTCTGGCTGGCGCCCGTGCAGGTAAAAGTGCTTCCCATCAGCGATAAATTTCTGGACTATGCCAAACAAGTGCAGCTTCAGTTAAAAGCGGCCGGTATTAGAGCCGAAACGGACGATAGGGGCGAGAAGATCGGCAAAAAGATCCGCGATACGGAGTTGATGAAAATACCCTACATGCTCGTTGTGGGTGAAAAGGAAATGAGCGAAGGAAAGGTAGCCGTGCGCCGGCAGGGTAAAGGCGATCTGGGAACCCAGCCCGTGGATGAGTTCATGGCCATGGCCGCCCAGGAAATTAGCAGCAGAAAATCAGAATAGCGTATTTTAGTAACCTAAATTCAATAAATGGCAGTACCACAAAGACCCGGAGGCGGGTTTAATCGTCCTCCCGGATCAGGCGGCCCCAGACCCGGTGGCCCAGGAGGTTTTAACAAGGGTGGTTTTAACAGAGGTCGATTCGCACCTCGTAAAGAGCCCGAACATCGCATCAACCATCTCATCAGAGTTCCACAGGTCAGACTCGTGGGCGATAACGTAGAAGTAGGCATTTATTCCTTACAAGATGCCTTACGCCTTTCTCAGGAGCAGGGGCTCGATCTGGTAGAAATTTCTCCCACGGTAGATCCTCCTGTGTGCAAGATCATAGATTACAATAAATTCCTTTACGATAAGAAGAAGAAAGAGAAAGAGATGAAGGCTAAAAGCAAGGTCTCTGAAGTAAAGGAGATCCGCTTTACGCCCAACACAGACGACCATGATTTTGATTTTAAGGCGAAGCATGCCATCGAGTTTTTAAAAGAAGGTAATAAGGTTAAGGCATACGTACAGTTCAAAGGAAGGGCGATCCAATTTCAGGACCGCGGCCAGCTTTTGTTACTGAAATTTGCCGAACGCCTGGCCGAGATCGGTGTACTTGAAAATTTACCTAAAATGGAAGGTCGTCGAATGTTGGCCATGTTTGCTCCTAAAGGAAAAAAGAAAAGTTAACCCCTTTTCTCTCTCATTACTTATTCAAACCCCATGCTGATTATGTTACGATCAACGTTATTTGCCATCTGTTTAGTTTATTGCGCTGTTACTGTGGCACAGCAGCCTCCCACGCCATCTACACCTGCCGCTGCTGCCGCAAGACCTGCAGACAGCACGCGCAGAGGACCCGGAGGGGCGCCACCCGCCACCGGCCCAAAGGCCTACAAGGATGTAATCACGGCCAAAGCGGTAACTACTAAGGGACTCTTTTGGGTGCACAAAGTAGAAGATCGCTATTTTGTTGAAGTACACGACTCATTAATGTTGCGTGATATGCTGGTCGTTAACCGCATTTCAAAAGCACCCGCCGGATTACGTTCCGGAGGAAGTTTTTTTGGATACGCCGGCGACCAGATCGGTCAAAATGTAATTCGTTTCGAAAAGGGCCCCAATAATAAAGTGTTCTTACGGACTATCTCTTATGCAGAGTATGCCAAAGACTCTACCTCGCCCATGTTCACGACGGTAAACAATTCCAATATTCAGCCCATTGCCCAGTCATTCGATGTGAAAGCGTTTGGGAAAGATTCTGCTACTGTGGTGCTCGATATCACTGACTTTATCTCGGGCGATAATGATGTACTGCATTTTGGGTCATCATTAAAATCTTCGTTGCGTCTTGCTGCTTTGCAATCCGACAAATCATATATAGTATCTGTCCGATCATTTCCTATCAATATAGAGATCAAGGCTGTCAAGACCTATTCCCGTGGTGGAGCTCCTACCGGTATGCCCGGTGGTGGACCCTCGATGGGCGGAGGAGCCGGTGGTGGTAATATGACAATGGAACTTAACAGTTCAATTGTGATCTTACCCAAAGTTCCCATGCAGTCTCGTTATTATGATGCCAGAGTGGGGTACTTCGCTATTGGCTATACCGACTTTGATGCTAATCCTCAGGGCGTAAAATCTATTTCGCTTATCAAAAGATGGCGGCTGGAACCGAAGCCTGCCGATCTGGAAAAATATAAGAAGGGTGAGTTAGTAGAACCCGCTAAGCCTATCATTTTCTACATCGATCCGGCTACACCCGAAAAATGGGTGCCCTATTTGATACAAGGAGTCGATGACTGGAAAGGTGCTTTCGAAAAAGCCGGGTTTAAAAATGCCATCATGGCCAAACGAGCGCCCTCCCGTGAAGAAGACAGCACCTGGAGCCTTGATGATGCGCGCAACTCTGCAATCGTCTACAAACCCTCAGATATTCCCAATGCCAGCGGGCCGAGTATTTCGGATCCCCGCAGCGGAGAGATCATGGAGAGCCATATCAATTGGTACCACAATGTAATGTCACTGCTTCGTAATTGGTACATGATACAGTGCGGACCGCTGGATACGCGTGCGCAACAAATGACCTTCCCCGATTCACTCATGGGTCAACTGATCCGCTTTGTTTCTTCGCATGAGGTAGGGCATACCCTTGGGCTTCGTCACAATTACGGCTCCAGTTCTAGTGTTCCTGTCGAAAATCTTCGCAATAAAGCTTGGGTTGAGGCTAATGGACATACGCCCTCTATTATGGATTATGCCCGTTTTAATTATGTGGCGCAACCAGAGGATGGTATAAGCGAAAAAGGACTGTTTCCCCGCATAGGCGACTACGATAACTGGGCCATAGAGTGGGGGTATAAGTTATTTCCCCAATACAGATCGGCCGATGAGGAACAAGCGATGCTCAACCGCTGGGTCATTGAAAAACTAAAGGACAACAGGTTGTGGTTCGGTACAGAAACCAACCCCGATGATCCTCGCTCTCAAAGTGAACAAGTAGGAGATGATCCCATGAAGGGAAGCGCTTATGGCATCAAAAACTTACAGCGAATCGTCCCTAATCTGTTGCAGTGGACCAAAGAGCCCAATGAGGACTTCGAGGGACTTCGCACCATGTACCAAGAAGTAATCAACCAGTTCGCTCGCTATAACGGACATGTTGCCAAGTTCGTTGGCGGTATCATGGAAACCCCCAAGACACAAGAGCAAAGCGGACCCGTATATGAGTTGGTCAGTAAGGCTAAGCAAAAAGAGGCTGTCGCCTTTTTGAATAAGCAACTGTTCAATACTCCTACCTGGCTGATCGATCAACAGATTTTCGATCGTACAGGTCAGTCAGGCCTTTTTGTGATCGGCAACGTACAAGACAATATGCTAAATCGCCTGCTGGGATCCAGAAACCTGAACAAACTGATCGAAGCCGAAGCTACTGCAGGTGCTAAGGCCTATAGTGCTCTTGAATTCATGAGTGACCTGAAATCGGGAATCTGGGCAGAGTTGACT
>JBIIDB010000121.1:0-5561 GCA_044238505.1 Chitinophagaceae bacterium
GAAAGAATCTTTACCCCGCTGGGTATGAAGGATACACACTTTTTACTGCCAGCCGAAAAAGCTAAACGACTGGTACCGCTCTACCGCGAAATGCCCAACGGACAATTGGTAAAGGCTACAGCGTACTTGCTGAACGGGAAAACAGTTACCCCTGACTATCCGCTTATTAACAGCACCTACTATTCCGGTGGAGCAGGTCTCTCTTCTACCATTGAAGATTACGGCATTTTTTTACAGATGCTGCTCAATGGCGGGGTCTATAACGGAAAACGGCTTTTAAGCAGAAACAGTGTTCGTATGATGACGACTAACCAGATCGGAGAAGTACCATACGGAGGAGGCAACGATAAATTCGGATTGGGATTTGCAGTGGTGACTGATAAAAGCAGTGGCCGCACCCCGGCGAACGAAGGCACTTTTAGCTGGGGAGGCGCTTTTGCCACGTCGTATTGGGTAGATCCAAAAGAGAACATGGTCTACTTATTCTATCGACAATTACAAAATACTACCAAAGGAGAAATGGCCGAGAAATTCCGTACGCTCGTATACCAAGCTATCAATGATTAGAAAGAAAGCAATTTATGGAGCGTCTCGTTCAGACGCGCCTTGGCTAAAAATTGTTGTTCCAATACTGTACTGAAGGGAACCGGTGTATCCAGAGAGGCACAGCGCATAACCGGTGCATCCAGATCCGTAAAACAATGCTCCGCGATCCAGGCAGCGATCTCACCGCCGAAGCCGCCTGTTAGTGTGTCTTCGTGCAAGACCAGAACGCGTCCGGTGCGTTTGACCGATGCGGCAATGGCTTCGTAATCGAGTGGGACCAAGGAACGCAGATCAAGCAGATCAATGGAACAATCCGGATGCTGCACAGCGTATTCGGTAGCCCAATGTACCCCCGCTCCATAGGTGATGATAGAAACATCCGTTCCCGATAAAACGCGATGTGCTTTTCCGATCTCCATTTCGTAATAGGCTTCAGGCACCATCCCCGTAACCGAGCGATAAAGGGCTTTATGCTCAAAAAATAAAATGGGATTAGGATCATTGAGCGAAGCGATCAGCAACCCCTTGGCATCGGCAGGACAAGAAGGATAGACTACTTTTAATCCGGGTACATGCGTAAACCACGCCTCATTACTCTGGGAATGAAAAGGCCCGGCCCCGACACCCGCACCCGTAGGCATCCGAACGACTACATTAGCTGTTTGTCCCCAGCGATAATGGATCTTGGCCAAATTATTGACGATTTGATTAAAGCCCACCGACACAAAATCGGCAAACTGCATTTCGACCATACTGCTATAGCCCTCCAGCGCTAGTCCGAGCGCTGTACCAACAATGGCACTTTCACAAAGTGGCGTATTACGTACGCGGCCTTTACCAAATTGTTGTACCAACCCCTCGGTGATCTTGAAGGCACCACCATACTCTGCAATATCTTGCCCCATCAAAACCAGTTTCGGATCGCGCTCCAGTTGCATACGAAGCGCTTCGCTGATAGCATCGATCATTCGAAGTTCACGCGTGCTTCCGGCATCCTCCATAGGGGAGGACAACACCAAGGCAGGTGGCGAACTTCTTTTTGCATAGACATCCTCCAGTTCATCGGGCACATGGGCTACCACCGGTGCAGGAGCCAATCCAATGGCCAACTCAGCTTCTATGGCAGCTTTAAATTCATTGCGGATATCAGCCACCTGCAACTCGGTAATCACTCCTTGTTCAAGTAAGAAACGTTCATAATTTTTGATCGGATCTTTTTGCTCCCACTCTTTAAATAATTCGGCAGGCACATATTTGGTACCACTGGCCTCCTCGTGGCCGCGCATCCGAAACGTCATGCACTCCACCAAATAAGGCTTCTGGTAGCGCAGGCAGTATTCTCTCACCCCCTTGATGGTATCATATACTGTCAACAAATTATTGCCGTCAATGCGAATGCCCTCCATACCGTAACCCTTGGCCTTGTCGACCAAACTTTCGCATCGGTACTGTTCGTTGACAGGAGTGCTCAATCCATATCCATTGTTTTCTATCAAGAAAATAACAGGCAGGTCCCATACGGCCGCCACGTTAAGCGCTTCATGAAAATCGCCTTCGCTGGTACCACCGTCTCCGGTAAAGGTCAAGGCAACTTTTTGTGTAGAGGAAAGCTTAGCGGCTAAGGCAGCGCCATCGGCTAAAGCCAGTTGCGGGCCCAGATGAGAGATCATTCCGCAAATATGATGTTCCCGACTGCCGAAGTGAAAACTTCTTTCGCGGGCTTTGCTGTACCCCAACTGCGTGCCTTGCCACTGCAGAAATAATTTATGCAAGGGCATCTTACGCGTGGTAAAGACTCCCAGGTTACGATGTAAGGGCATGATCCACTCGTCCGCTTCAAGCGCAAGCGTAGCACCCACGGCAATAGCCTCTTGACCGATGCCACTAAACCATTTCGAGATCTTCCCCTGCCGAAGTAATACGAGCATTTTGTCTTCGATCATCCGGGGCCACAAGAGTTGCCGGTACCAGTCAATCAATTGGGCATCACTGTAGTTTTTTCGATCGAATACCATAGGGCGAAGTTCCGGAAATTTTAGGGATTGCTGATTCTCATACCACTACCAGTTCGTAGAACGCATCGGGCTGTAAGTAACGATTGGCCAGTGTTTGCAAGTCGGTGGCCGATGCCGTTTTGATCGTCTCGATGGTATTATAAAAATAGCGCTCATCCAGTCCGTGTAAGATCAGGTTTTTCCAACGCCCCATTAATTGAAAGGGACCATCCAGATCGCCGAGTAGTCCGCCCATCATGTAATTGCGAACCAACAATAACTCCTCTTCTTCTATCGGCTCGTTGCGTAAGCGTTCCATCTCTCGGTAGACCTCTGTGAGCGTTGCCTCTGTAACTTCTTTTCCCGCTTCGGTACTGATCATCCAGGCACTTTCTTGTTGTAGATTCAAGAGATAGCTGTGGATACCGTAAGTATAGCCCTTGTCTTCGCGGATATTACTCATTAAGCGAGAACCAAAAAACCCGCCGAATACCGCATTGAGTAACTGCGCCGGAATAAAGTCAGGATGGTGTCGGTTGGGAAAAGGACGGGCCATACGAATAGCCCCTTGCACCCCCTGAGGATCGTTGTTGATCCGGTATTTCTTTTGCGTTGCAGGCACAAAAGGATGCAGGGGACTGGTCAGCGGAGATCCGGGTAGATCACCGAAGTAACGATTAAGTTGTGAGAGCAAACCGTTGGGGATCTTACCGGCTACGAACAACATAGGTTGTGCCTTACGATAATGTGTTTCATAAAATGAAAGCAGCGTAGCTCGCTCTAAGGCGTCAAAAGCAGAGGCCGAGCTGAATTTTCCATAGGGATGATCACTGCCGAACAAATAAGTGTCAATTAAGCGGCCTGCCACAAAATCGGCTTTGCGAAGATTGACCTCGAGCCGTTGTTTCATATTTTGACGATATAACTGCAACTCATCTTCGGGGAGTACAGACTCATAGAGTACTTCTCTTACCACGGGCAATAACACATCCACATGCTTACTCATGCAATGTAAGGTCATCAGGGCTTGTTCGTTAAAGCAGCTGCGATTCAAATAGGCCCCGTAATAATCAACCGCCTCGTTGATCTGTAAGGCCGTTTTGGTACGCGTGCCATTGCGCAGTAAAAAATTGACAGTCGCGGCTACCAGATTTTGTGTTTCGAAGCTGTTCCCTGCCGGGTATACCCATTCCAGTTGTAAAACATCTTCTGCTCCGGCATCGATCATATAGACAGGCGTACCATTATCAAGGGTAGCGCGCTCCACTGGCTTTAGGTGCAGCTGATAAGCGACCGCATCGACAATCGGAGGAGGCTGGGTTCTGTTCAACATAGTGGTTTAGTTCGAAGCCAGGTAATAAAGCGTGTTTGAGTTTTCATCTCTGCAAATAGTACGCGCTTGCTCGCGGATGGCCTCGGCCGTAACTGTTTCGTACTTGCCGAGTTCTTTGTTCATATCCGTGGCGTCGCCCAGTAGTTCGTAATAAGCTAGGCTGGCGGCCCGGCTCATCAGGCTCATATCCTCAAAAGCGATCATGCTTTCTGTTTTATTTTTTACTTTCTGCAACTCGGACTCACTGATAAGCGCATCCTTTACTTTTTGCAGTTGCTCCTGTAAAGCGCGCTCTGCTTTTTCAACAGAAACCCCCTTGACCAGTTTCCCCTCAATGGTCAGCAATCCAGGATCGCTGCTGGCAAAATGATAACAATCGATACTGCTAAAGAGCTGCTGTTCCTTAACAAGGGCATGATACAATCGCGAAGAGGCTCCGCCACCCAAAATATCGGTAAGCAGATCGGTAGCATGATAAGAGGGGTCTTGCCTCGCCCCCATATGCCAGGTTTTACAGAGCATATCAAGTGGTACCGGGGCCTCTATAGTTAAATGGCGGGCGGCGGTTTGCGCCGGTTCGGCAGGAAGAGATCGTTCATAGCGTGAACCCGATGGAATATCGCCAAACCATTTTTCAGCTAACTTTTTTACCCGTGCTGTATCGACGGCCCCTGCCACCACTAAGATCGCATTGCAGGGAGTATAGTGCTTGAAGAAAAAAGATTTTACCTGCGCCAGGGTTGCCTTTTCGATATGAGCTAACTCCTTTCCGATCGTCATCCAGCGATAAGGATGTACCTGATAAGCCAACTCTCGCATCTTATGCCAGGTGTCGCCATAGGGCTTATTGAGATAATTTTCTTTGAACTCTTCGCAGACCACCTTACGTTGGGTAGCTAAGCTCTTTTCCGAAAAAGCCAGCGACAGCATCCGATCACTCTCGAGCCAAAAAGCAGTTTCGAGATTATCGGCAGGCAGTTGGATATAGTAATTAGTCAGATCGTTGGTGGTATAGGCATTATTTTCTCCTCCGGCCATTTGCAGGGGCTCATCATATTCCGGAATGTTCAAGGAACCCCCAAACATCAAATGCTCAAATAAATGCGCAAAGCCGGTATGCTGAGGATCTTCATCGCGGGCACCGACATTGTACAAAACATTGACAACAGCCATGGGGGTAGAGGAATCAGGATGTACCAGCACCCGTAATCCGTTCGGCAGTGTAAATCGATCGAATTGAATCATAGTAAAAGGCAAAGGTAACCCCGGATGCGTCAACAACCGATACCTGATTGTTGTTATCTAGTAATACCTTTGCTGCATGCGAACCGACCAACTACTACAAAAGGCCCTGCAATTTGAATTTTTGTCGAAAGAAGAGGGCATTTGGCTTTTTAACGAGGCCCCGCTGGCCGAGCTGATGTGGGTAGCTGACGAGCTGCGAAAAAAACAGGTCCCCCACGGAAAGGTCACCTGGCAGATCGATCGTAATGTAAATACCACCAACGTATGTATCGCCAATTGTAAGTTTTGTAATTTCTATCGCATTCCGGGCCACCCCGAGGCGTATATCACCACCATGGATACCTACCGCGAGAAGATCCGCGAAACCATCCGCTATGGTGGCGATCAGCTATTACTGCAAGGAGGTCATCATCCTGAACTGGGTCTACAGTTTTATGTAGACC
>JBIIDB010000016.1:0-19081 GCA_044238505.1 Chitinophagaceae bacterium
GTACGTGATGCGCAACTTCTTCGATAATCCACCCATGTTGCGAATATCTTGTTCTCCGCCCATGGCATGGATCACACTGCCGCTTCCCAAGAACAACAGGGCCTTGAAGAAAGCATGTGTCATTACGTGAAAAACAGCCGCGGCGTAGGCGCCGGTGCCCAGGGCCAGAAACATAAACCCAAGCTGGCTGACCGTTGAATAGGCGAGTACTTTTTTAATATCGTTCTGTGCCACGGCAACAGAGGCAGCGAACAGCGCGGTGAGCAGCCCCACCCAAGAAATAAGCTGCAATGTATGGGGTGCTAACGAGTAGAGAATATTACTACGGGCGATCAAATAGATACCAGCCGTAACCATCGTAGCGGCATGGATCAGGGCCGAGACAGGTGTGGGACCCGCCATGGCATCGGGGAGCCAGGTATACAGCGGCAGCTGCGCACTTTTACCAGTGGCACCGATAAAGAACAATACGGTGATCACCGTAATATCAGTCGTTGTAAACCGATCTGTAAACTGGTGTTGTTGTACAAAGGCAAAGAACTCCTGAAAACCTACCGCGCCCGATTTGGTGATGATCCAGAACAGCGCTA
Source organism: Chitinophagaceae bacterium (assembly GCA_044238505.1). Classification (GTDB taxonomy): domain Bacteria; phylum Bacteroidota; class Bacteroidia; order Chitinophagales; family Chitinophagaceae; genus JJ008. The sequence continues at coordinate 591 of JBIIDB010000016.1, forward strand.
CCAAAAAGGCCAGGTCGCCAATACGATTCATGATGAACGCCTTGTTGGCCGCTGCTGTGTACGCCGGATTTTTAAACCAATACCCGATCAGCAGGTAAGAGCAAAGCCCCACGCCTTCCCAACCCATAAACAAGATCACGTAGTTGGCTCCCAACACCAACAGCAGCATAGAAAACACAAACAAGTTGAGATACGCAAAATAGCGGGCAAAATGGGCAGGTTTTTCGTCATGCATATACGCAGTAGAATACACATGGATCAAAAAGCCGACTCCCGTAATAATCAACAAGAACAGAGAGGAGAGCGCATCAAGCTGAAAAGAAAAGGGGACTGTAAAAGATCCTACCCGAATAAAATCGAAATAATGCACCACCCCGCTTTGGCCGGCCTTTACCTGAAAAAAGAGCAGCAGGCTCAACACAAAAGAGCCCAATACCGTGGCCGAACCCACGAGTCCCGATACCGTTTTATTGAGGTGATTGCGCCCGAGTCCGTTAACCAATGCACCCAACAAGGGAAGCAGTGGAATCCAATAAGCCGATTGAAAAAGATCTTGCATAAACAGCCGGTATAAGTGATCAGTGTTTTAATCGATTCAGAAAATTAATGTCGACCGAGTGTACATTTCGGTACATCATCACGATGATAGCTAATCCCACACTCACCTCGGCCGCTGCCACCACCATAATAAAGAAAACGAACAATTGCCCCTCTACCCCCGCTTGTGTAGCCAGCCGACCGGCCTCAAGTGCGGCCTGGTAGTGCATCTTCGAAAAAGCGACCAAAAGGAGATTGACGGCATTCAGCATAAGCTCAATGCACATAAAAATGATGATGGCGTTGCGACGTGTGAGCACGCCTACCATGCCGATGGTAAACAGGGCCAACGATAAGAACAGATAATAATTTATAGGCATAGTTTTCTGCGTTACTCTTTTTTACCAATGACTACGGCGCCCACCATGGCGCTCAAAAATAAAATACTGGACAGCTCGAACGGAATCACATAGCGGGTAAACAACTCGTTGCCCAGTACTTTGATGAGTCCCACCTGGCCATCCATGACCATGGCAGAACGGGTTTTTAATTCGGAGTCTTTGAGTGCGGCCACCAACACGAGTAAAAAGAGACCGCCGCTTACGGTTCCGGCCAAGGTCATCCAGCGTTTATTGCCCGAGGATCCTTCCTGACGCGCATTCATCAGCATGATCACAAATAAGAACAATACCATGATCGCTCCGGCATATACAATAATATTGACCACCGCTAGAAACTGGGCATTGAGCAGTATATAATGCCCGGAGATAGCAAAGAAGGTAACGATCAGCCACAGCACACTATAGATGGGATTCTTACTCGTGATCACCATCAGGGCGCTGAACAAGGCCATGACCGCTAATACCCAGAAAAGAATTTGCACGATACTCATCTTAGTTGGTATGGGTGGTTGAATGTTGTGGCTGGCGATCGCCCAGGGCCTTTACGTAGGCTTCGCGCTCGGTAACAGGATGGGGGATCAGCAACTCGTCTTTTGAATAAATAAACCCCTTGCGGGCATAGTTGGCCGGGGCAACTGTTTGCGACAGATAAATAGCATCCTTAGGACAAGCCTCCTCACAAAGACCGCAGAAGATGCAACGCAGCATATTGATCTCGTATTTGGCAGCGTACTTTTCTTCGCGGTACAAATGCTCTTCGCCGGATTGTCTTTCGGCCGCCTCCATCGTGATCGCCTCGGCGGGGCAAGCCACAGCGCAAAGACCGCAAGCGGTACAATTTTCGCGACCGGCTTCGTCTCGGTTCAAGACATGCAACCCGCGAAACACCTTAGAAAAACTGCGCTGCTGTTCCGGGTACTGGATAGTGGCCTTCTTCATGAACATATGGCGAAGCGTAATGGCCATTCCTTTCAGAATATTCCACAGATAAATGCTTTCGAGCCAGGTAAGAGGGCTGCGATCGACCGATTTAGCTCTTTGCGTCAGTTGCATACAGTTCTGAATTAATGCATCACTTATTTAAAAACAACATCAACGCCGCACTGACCAGCATGTTGATCAGCGCCAGCGGTATTAATTTTTTCCAACCCAAGTTCATCAGCTGGTCATACCGGAAACGCGGGATGGTCCAGCGGATCCAGATAAACAAGAACAAGAAGAACGATACCTTAGCCATCATCACGGCAAAGGTCAGCCCCGACAACAGCAGAGCCGATCCCTGCCAGGCCGTCTCGTCAAAGAAGGGAATATCGTACCCGCCAAAAAACAAGGTGGCCATCACGGCGCTACTTACGAACATATTGATATACTCGGCAAACAAATAAAAACCCAGCTTCATGGAGGAGTACTCCTGGTGGTAGCCAAAATTCAATTCGTTCTCTGCCTCGGGCAGATCGAAAGGAGTACGGTTACATTCAGCCAAGGCGCAGACAAAGAAGATCAAAAAGCCCAGCGGTTGATACAGCACATTCCAGCCATGTTGCATCTGGTATTCGACCATGGCACTCATCTTGAGCGAACCGGTCATAAACAACACGGCGATCAGTGATAAACCCATGGGTAGTTCGTAAGAGACCATTTGTGAGGCACCGCGAATGGCCGCTAGCAGCGAAAATTTATTATTAGAGGCCCATCCCCCGATCATGATGCCGTAAACGCCCACACTCACAATGCCAAATACGATCAGTATCCCCATGTCCACATCAGCCACTTGCAAGGCCACTGTGCGCGTTTCGCCTACAAATGAAGCCCCCCAGGGAATAACGGTGCTGGTAATAAGGGCAACGATCATGGCCAGCGCCGGACCCAGTAAGAATAAAAACCGATTAGAACTGCTCGGCGTAATCTCTTCCTTAAAAAATAATTTACCGCCATCGGCCAGTGGCTGAAAGATCCCAAAAGGACCTGCGCGATTAGGACCCATCCGGTCTTGCATCCAACCGGCGATCTTACGTTCGGCCAGCGTAGTGTACATGGCAATAAAGAAAGACAATCCGATCAGGGCCCCGATCAAGATCAGCTTTTCAAGTATGTACCAACCATCCATGGCTATCAAATACTGATTCATAACATTAGGCCTCCTTGGCAGCAGGTGAATTAAAATCGTTTCCGGTGGCTGCGCCGGGCAGCTGGCTCAGTTCTATTTTATTGACCTCACTCACGTCGTGAATATCCATCATTAGTTTGGGGGCACGACCTCCCATTACTTCTGGCAATGTTTCTTTAGGCTTTTGTAAGCCGGTGTAATGTCCTTGAGAGATCACCGAGTGACGGTTGATGTTGGCCGGCCCTTCGATTACCCAATCGCTGGCTGCTTTTTTATCGAAGCGACAAGTATTACAGATCCAACCGGGCTTACCCTCGTAACTACACACTTCTCCCCACTCATCTTTTCGGGCGGTTACGCGAAGCACTTCCTCCCCACGCTGCCACAGTGTGACCTTGCCACAGCAATCCGGACAATCGCGATGTGCATAAACGGGCTTGGTAAACCAGACCCGGTTCTTAAAGCGGAATGTCTTGTCGGTAAGCGCTCCTACCGGACAAACATCGATCATGTTGCCGCTAAAGTTATTGTCGATAGCCTTGGAGATATGAGTGGAGATCTCGGCATGATCACCCCGGTCAAGTACCCCGTGCACCCGATTATCGGTGAGTTGATCGGCCACATACGTGCAGCGATAACACAGAATGCAACGCGTCATGTGCAATTGAATGTAAGGACCGATATCTTCTTTTTCGAAAGTCCGGCGCTCAAATTCATAGCGAGTACCTTCTTTGCCATGCTCGTAACCCAGATCTTGCAAATGACATTCACCGGCCTGGTCACAAACCGGACAATCCAGGGGATGATTCAATAATAAAAACTCCACCACTCCGGCGCGGGCCTCTTTCACTTTTTCGCTGGTAATATTCTTAACGACCATACCATCCATGACCCCGGTGCGGCAACTGGCCACCAACTTAGGCATCGGACGCGGATCGGCGGCAGAGCCGGCGGCCACTTCTACCAGACAAGTGCGACATTTTCCGCCGCTGCCTTCGAGCTTGCTATAGTAGCACATGGCGGGCGGAGTTACGTCGCCACCGATCTGACGCGCTGCGTTCAGAATAGTCGTTCCGGCAGGCACCTCAATCGAAATATTATCGATGGTGACCTTGACGGTAGGAACAGTATTTTTTGTTTCAGATGACATACAAATTAAGTTGATGCCGCTAGGCCATTACGGGTTGAGGTACGTGGATGGGATCTGCATAATGCATTAATCCGTAATTGCGCTGCTGGGCTTCTTCGGGATGCAATACATGCCACTCGAATTCATCTCTAAAATGACGGATAGCCGCAGCTACAGGCCATGCGGCCGCATCACCGAGCGGACAAATAGTATTACCCTCGATCTTTCGTTGAATATCCCAGAGCAGATCGATATCACTGAGTTTTCCTTTGCCGATCTCGATATTCCACAAGATCTTTTCCATCCATCCGGTTCCTTCGCGACAAGGCGAACATTGTCCGCAACTCTCGTGACGATAAAAGCGAGCCAACGAGTAGGTGTGTCGCACTACACATTGGCTATCATCGAGCACAATAAACCCGCCGGAGCCCATCATCGATCCCGAAGCAAAACCCCCGTCGGCCAGACTTTCGTAGGTCATCATGCGCGTTTCTCCCTTGGCGGTCTTCAATAGAAGATTCGCAGGCAAAATGGGAACGGATGATCCACCCGGAATACAGGCCTTTAATTTTTTTCCGGCCGGAATGCCGCCACAATATTCATCACTATAAATAAATTCTTCGACCGAAATGGTCATATCGATCTCATAAACACCGGGCTTATTGATGTTACCACACGCAGAAATCAATTTGGTACCGGTCGATTTACCGATACCGATCTTAGCATATTCTTCGCCGCCCTCGTTAATGATAGACACAACAGCTGCTACCGTTTCGACGTTATTGACTACCGTGGGACAACCCCATAATCCTTTTACCGCCGGGAAAGGGGGCTTGATGCGCGGATTGCCTCTTTTGCCTTCCAGCGATTCGAGTAAGGCCGTCTCTTCGCCACAGATATAAGCACCGGCACCGCGGTGGACATAAATATCGCAGTCAAAGCCGCTGCCCAAGATATTTTTTCCTAACCATCCATTGGCGCGCGCCTCCTCGATGGCCTTTTCTAAGATCTCAGCGATCCATACGTACTCTCCCCGAATGTAGATATAGGAACGATTCGAACCCAGTGCATAGGAAGACGTGATCATTCCCTCCAGCAACAGGTGTGGGATAAATTCCATCAGGTAGCGATCCTTAAACGTGCCGGGTTCTGATTCATCGGCATTGACGACCAGATAGCGGGGCACTCCCTCGGGCTTGGCCAAAAAGCCCCACTTCATTCCCGTTGGAAATCCGGCTCCTCCCCGTCCGCGCAAGCCACTTTTCTTGACCTCCTCGGTCACCTGGTCGGGGCTCATTGTCTTTAGTGCCTTTTCGACACTGCGATAGCCCCCTTCGCGACGGTACACCTCGTAAGTGGTGATACCCGCTACATGCGCTTTTTCTAGTAATAATTTTCTTCCCATATTAATTAAGAGGCCCCACAGGGCGCCTTTTCTTTTTTACTGTGATGCGCTCACCGGCTGTGCAGAACAAGAAGCGATGAGTGCATCGATCTTTTCGCGCGTCAGGTGCTCGCGGTAATACTTTCCATGCTGCAACATCGGGGCATACCCGCAGGCACCCAGACACTCTACCGTCTTAAGCGTAAATAATCCATCAGCAGTGGTTTCTCCCGGACGGATCCCCAGACGCTCGTAGATATAGGCCACGATACCTTCGCTTCCATTGAGCATACAAGGACCTGTCTGGCATACTTCGAGCAGGTGCTTACCAACCGGCTTTACGTTATACATGCTGTAAAAGGTGGCAACCTCGTATACCTCGATCGGCTTCAATTGTAATAATTCCGCCACATAGTCCATTGTTTCGGTACTGAGCCATCCTCCGAATTCCTGTTGGGCCAGATGCAGTACGGGTAAGAGCGCACTTTTATGGCGTCCTTGGGGGTAGCGAGCTATGATCTGCTGTACCTCTTTTAACTTATCGGCCGAAAAACACAAGCTCATGTTCTGTTTTATTTTTTTGTTACGCTCTTAACAAGTTTAGGCATCCATCTCTCCGGCGATCAGATTCAAACTGCTCATGGTGATGATCGCATCACTGAGCATAGCCCCTTTGACCAACTCCTCATACGCCTGGTAGTAGATAAAACAAGGCCTTCTGAAGTGTAAACGGTAAGGGGCTCTTCCGCCGTCACTGATCAGATAGAATCCCAATTCGCCATTACCCCCCTCTACCGCATGATACACTTCGCCTGCCGGAATATTGGTTTCACCCATAATGATCTTAAAATGGTAGATAAGTGCCTCCATTTTGGTATACACATCTTGCTTGGCAGGAAGATAGTATTCCGGAACATCGGCATGATAGACCTCTGCCTCGGCGCCGGTAAAGGACTGTACTTTCTGATAAGCCTGCCGGATAATAGAAAGGCTTTGCCACATCTCCTGTTCGCGCACCAGCCAGCGATCATAACTGTCTCCGGTGCTACCAACAGGAATAGTAAAATCAAAATCTTGGTAACTGCTGTACGGAGCATGCACCCGCACATCATAGTCTACGCCCGCAGCGCGCAGGTTAGGACCGGTAAATCCGTAATTGAGTGCTCGCTCGGCACTGATGCCACCCACTCCCATGGTGCGATCCATAAAGATGCGGTTGCGCTGAAACATATTCTCAAATTCCTTGAGGGCTTTGGGATACTCATCGAGGAACTTCTCGAGTTTTTGAAAGGCGATATCATTAAAGTTGCGCTCAAAACCGCCAATACGGCCCATGTTCGTCGTAAGGCGCGCTCCGCAGATCTCTTCGTAGATCTCATAGATCAGTTCGCGGTATTGCATCACATACAAAAAGCCGGTATAGGCCCCCGCGTCCACTCCCATGATCGAATTGCAGATCAGGTGATCGGCAATGCGTGCCAATTCCATGACGATAACGCGCAAGTAGTCTACTCGCTTAGGCGTGGTGATGCCCAATAATTTTTCGCAGGTCATATGCCAGCCCATATTATTGAGCGGCGAGGAACAGTAATTGAGGCGATCCGTAAGCGTAGTGATCTGCGCCAACGGACGACGCTCGGCCAGTTTTTCGAATGCGCGATGAATGTATCCGATCGTTTGATCGGCAGATACAATGCGCTCGCCGTCGAGCTCGAGAATATTTTGCATCACACCGTGTGTAGCCGGGTGCGTGGGCCCCAGGTTTAACGTGGTGGTCGTTTTCTCGATCGATCCTTCGGGCAGTTTAATGTGTTCGCTCATACAGTTGCCCTTGCGGGGCGTTTTAACTTGTTCAGCCGCGGCCGAACATTTCGTCATCTTTATCGATTCGGGTTTGATCTTCTAGCGGAAACTCCTTTCGCATCGGGAAATAATCCATCTCGTCGACATTGAGAATCCGTTTTAAGTTCGGGTGACCCACAAAATTGATCCCAAAAAAATCATACGTCTCGCGCTCCATCCAGTTGGCCGACGAAAATAATCCGGTGGCCGTGTATACATCAGGCTGCTCGATTGCCGTAAACACTTTAAAGCGCAGCCGAACATTCTCTTTCAGGTTATGCAAATGATAGATCACTGCCAACTCACGACCCTTTTGATCGGGATAATGAACACCGGTCAGGTCGGTCAAGAAGATAAAACCCAGCTGTGGATCATCGTATAGGAAATTAAGCACCTTAAGATTGAGCTCTTTGGGCGCTTCGAACTGCAGCATGTCATACGAGGTACTGAAGGCGCTGACCTGTTCACCGAATTTTTCGGATAGTCGTTGTTGTATGATCTCGTTGGTAAGTGACATGTTCTTTTATTTACGCTCCGCTCGCTGTTACGTGCGGCACCTTATTGAATACCGTAGCTTTCCAGCAATGCTTTATAATTGTCCGAATTACGACGACGCAAACTCTCTTTTCCGACCAGGTCCTGGATACGAAGCACTCCATCGATGATGGCCTCCGGACGCGGAGGACAACCGGGCACGTACACATCCACAGGTACAACCTGATCTATACCCTGCAACACACTGTAGGTATCAAAAATACCCCCGCTGCTGGCACAAGCACCCACGGCAATCACCCAGCGGGGTTCGGCCATTTGCAGATACACTTGTTTTACAACGGGGCCCATCTTTTTTGCGATCGTTCCCATGACCATCAACAGATCGCATTGACGAGGAGAGAAACCCACCCGCTCCGATCCAAATCGCGCGAGGTCGTAATGTGAACCCATGGTGGCCATGAATTCGATCCCGCAGCAAGAAGTAGCGAAGGGCAGTGGCCAGATAGAATTTTTTCGGGCCAATCCGATAACGGAGTCAAGCGAGGTGGCAAAGAATCCTTCTCCCTGGTGCCCGTCGGGCATGGGGACCATGCTGATATCAGCCTCCAGCGGCTTTTGAATTAGATTGTAAGAAACCGGACGACTCATATTCCAATCATTTTATAACATAACAAGCACGCAAAGCGAATGTTGTTGTAACAGGGTATCAGTCCTCCCATTGTAAGGCTCCCTTTTTGATGATGTAGATAAACCCACAGAGAAAAAAGCCAACGAATAGGGCAACTGCCAAAAATCCATCCCATCCCAATGCTTTGAAGTTGACCGCATACGGATAAAAGAAGATCACCTCCACATCAAATAACACAAACAGAATGGCAGTTAAAAAATACTTGATGGCCATCGGTTGACGGGCATCACCATGCGATTCAATTCCGCTGGCGAAATTTTGAAGTTTATCGCTAGTCTTGCGACGGGGTCCCAGCAAATGCGTGGCGACCATCAAAAAAGCAACCAGCCCTACGGCAATGAGCACCTGCAGGGCCAGCGGCAAATAGCTAGAGGCAGTAGTGGCCGTGGAGCCCATTTGCAACCAGTAAACCATGCGCTGTTTTTTCTGGGCGCAAAATTAAGGTGCAGCGACCACAAAAACACTAAGAGAATCAAGGGAAACGACACGATTTAACGCATTGCTTTTGGGCGTCGCCTCGGGCTTGGGGGTCTGGTCCGTTTTGGGGGCATTATCGGGCTTGGGAGCAGCGGCTTTTTCCAATACGCTGATGTTTTGCTGAATGGCAGCATTAGTCGGATCGAGCGACAGCATCCTGCGTAAATAGACCAGAGCTTTTTCCTTGTCTTTCAATACATTAGCACTGTATGCCGCGAGATAACCGGCCACGCCGATGATGGTCTTTTTATTTTTAACGGTGTCCTTTTCGAGAATCACCAGATACTTCTCGGCCCAGGGAACTGCTGAACCCAGCTCCATGCTGGTATCGATGGCCCGTTGAATATTATATTTCATCATATATCCAAAGGACTCCTCGGGGTATTTGGTAACATAGATCCCGAATAAGCTATCAGCTTTTCCATATGACTTGCCCTGGTAATAAGCAAAACCGGCATCGAAGAGATCGCGCTGGCTGGGATTCGTCTTGGTGGTCAAAATCAGGGAACGAAGATCTCCTTCGATAATACGACTCAGACTATCGCCCTTGGCCTTGAAACGATCGGCTCCTTTTTTAAGCAGGTCTACTTTCAGGTTGACCAACGTGTCGACCCTGGTAGATTGCAAATAGGTATCAAAGACCTCGGCGGGTGTACCTCCGGTCTTATCGATGATGTCGGCACGCAATTGATAATCGTAGAGAGCTACCCCGTCCATTTCGTCGCCGGTGCGTCCAAAGAAAAGGTCGCTGTATTTTTTTGCGTTGGCAAAGGCCCCGTTCGCCGCATCGGTTTGTTGCTGCTTGGCGAGTGTATCACCCTGTTGATAGTAGGCATCTGCCAACAACCGATATACGCGAGGTTTTGTAGAGGCCCCCAGCGCTGCAATTACCTGTTCCGCCTTAGTAATGGCACAAGCAAAATCGCCACGGGCCCAGCACAGCTGAGAGTAGAGAAACTCATCTTGAATATTCTTCTCGGGCTGCTTGGTTTCGATAAATTGTTGCAATTGTTTTTCGGCCGTGGCATAATCGCGACGGTAGAAATAATAATAAAATAGCTCGTAGTAAGCCGGGGTAAACCGGGGATCCTTTTGCACACACTCAGTCAGGTATTGAAGCACCAGCTCCCAGTTTTTCTGAGAATCGAATAGACGAGCCAGTCGGTAACTAGCCAGCGCATAGCCGGGATTCAGCCGAAGAGCCTCCAGGTAATTCTGATAGGCCTCGCCTCCTCCCTCACCGGGACGGGCTTTTCGAACGGCATTACCCAACAACAAGTACATCTCGGCATTCTTGTCCCCCTTTTCGATCTGTGCACTCATCTTGGCGATCACATAGTTGAGATCGCCACTTTTTGCCTCAATGTTGGAGCGAGACACCGCATTGAGGATATCGATATTATCCCCTTTGCGGGTGCGGCTCATGGTCAGGGCCGATTCAAATTTTTGACGGGCTTCGTCTTTTTTATTCTCGAGCAGATCGGCATGACCGGCCCCCACCATCACCAGCGGTGAATTGGCAGCGACCAGCAGGGCTTTGTCGTACCAGGCGCGGGCAACAGCTACTTTTTTAACCGAATCCAACTCCCGCTCAATAGCCGCTTGTCCGCCCCAATACAAAGCATCGGGATCGGCCGGATTTACTTTTAAGATTTGCTGAAAAGCTTGCTCTGCCAGCTCGAAACGCTGGGCATAAAGATGGTTCTTTCCATCCTGAACAGTTTGTCCGTTACTAACGGCAGCTACACCGATACTGAAGGCCAGCAAGAAGAAAATTCGTTTCATCGTCAATGAGGGTTTCACTTTAAGGGCTGTAAATATATCATAATTAGTTATTCGTTGACCTTGACCGGACGGATCCCCAGTCTTTTCTGGGCGGGGGCTAAATAACCCCTTCTGAAAATAATCTGTCCGATCTCGCCACTTACAAAATGCGCAAAGCCGGTAGCCAGCCCGCGATGTCTCTCTTTTAAGATATAGACCAGATCGCGTACCATGGGATACCGTTTGACATAGATATTGGCTTGGTAGGCTTTTACATAGGAGCCCTTGAGATCGGTGCTCTCGATGTGCGCCACTTTAACCTTTTTCAAAAAACTTAATTGGGCAGAGTCTTCGGGATTGCCTACCCAGCCCACGCCAACGAATCCGATCGCACCCGGATGCGAGGCTACATAATCGATGACGCCTTCGCTGCTGCGAGCGGCCAGGGCCTGATCGGTGAGGGGCTCCCCTTTCAATACGGAATCTACGATAAATCTGACCGTACTCGTTGCTTTAACACCGTCAAATACGGGTATTAACTTTTTATTATACTTACTGGTCAGGACCTGTTTTATCTCTTTGTAGGTAAAGATCGTGTCGGGCGATTGGGGATGCACCACCACGGCTATTGCATCACGAGCCACCACCAAACTTCTGGCATTTACCTTGAGCGAATCGGCCATCAGTGCCCGCTCTTCGGCAGAGGGACGCCGCGTAACTAATACCATGCGAATACTGTCGTTCAGCAGATCGCGCAAGCAATCGGCCTCTGTCTTATACTCAACAGTAATTTTTGTACCGGGATGATTGGACTCGTACACTTGTACCAACTCGTCCACGATAGGCTTAAAGGTCTCGTCTGCGCTCACACGAATCGAACCACGGTCCGGCGTATCGGGCAATGCGTTTCGCTGTTCCTCATACGATGTACATCCCCAACCCATAAAACAGAAGCTAATTACCCATAGTACTACACGTTGCATCATGCTTTTTTTTACAGGTTTGCTTTAGTTCCTCTATACAGGCGCCAACCCCCGTAGAGCAGGCATACGCCTCCAAAAATACGATCGGTGAGATCGGGCGGAAACTGCACGTTCACGTCCCAGCTAAACTGACTGCGCAGTAAAAAGAAAAGTCCTGCCAACAGAAACAATCCGCCCATGGTATATTCCCTTACTTTTTTTAGTTGAGCGCGGTGGGCCTGTTTTTGCTTTTCGTATTCTTGAAACATAGCCGGCAAATTAGCCAAATTTTTAGCGCAACCCTCAAGTTAACGTAACCTTTACGGATGGCGTGGAGCATACCCCGGGGCGGGTTATATTTGCAAAGCAGGTAATGCCTGCTTAACACGCTGCTCTATGGCCAAACCCAGCCTTCCGCCCGGCACCCGCGATTTTTCGGCCGACGTGGTTCGAAAAAGAAACTACCTGTTCAATACCATTCGCATGGTGTTTGAATGCTATGGGTTCGGCCCCCTGGAAACACCTGCCATGGAGCAACTCGACACCCTCATGGGCAAATATGGTGAGGAGGGAGACAAACTCATCTTTAAAATTTTGAATAACGGTCTGGATAATCCCGAAAAAGAAAAGCAGACCAGGGCCGCTCTCGAGCAAGTGCTGCAAGGCAAAAACAGCAAGGACATTACGGAGCGGGCCCTTCGTTACGATCTGACCATTCCCTTTGCCCGCTATGTAGCCACGTGGCACCAGCAGCTGTCGCTTCCTTACAAGCGTTACCAGATGCAACCCGTATGGCGTGCCGATCGTCCGCAAAAAGGACGTTACCGCGAATTTTATCAATGTGATGTGGATGTGGTCGGCAGCCGTTCACTGCTGAACGAACTCGAACTGGGTTGTATCTGTCACGCCATCTTTACCCGACTGCGTTTACCCGATTACAGCCTGCGCATCAACCACCGTCAATTACTCTCGGCCCTGGCCGCCCGATGCGGAGACGCCTCACAACTGGGCAACATCACAACAGCCATCGATAAGCTCGATAAGATAGGGATCGAAAAAGTAAAGGACGAACTCACGCAAAAAAAATTATCCGCTGCAGAGATCGACTTGATCACCTCTTACCTGACCATCAGCGGCACTCTTTCGCAACAACTGGAACAACTTCGGTCGCTGTTAGGGGAACAAGCCGAGGCGCTGACCGCACTCGATGAAATGCAACAATTGATCGAAGAGCTGCAACGCCAACATGTCAATGCCGTACTCGATCCGACCCTGGCCAGGGGGCTTAACTATTACACCGGCACCATCTTCGAGATCAAGGCTCCGGAACGGGTGAGCATCGGAAGTATTGGAGGGGGCGGGCGCTACGATGACCTGACCGGTCTTTTTGGGGTTCCGGGTATACCCGGTGTGGGCCTTTCGTTCGGTGTGGATCGCATCTACGATGTGCTCGAAGAGTTGCAGTTATTTCCAGCAGATAGTTCGCTGGGCACACAGGTATTATTCTTTAACCTGGGTCAAACGGAGATGAAGACCGCCTTTGTACAAATGCAAGGGTTACGGGAACGGGGTATAGCCGCAGAACTGTATCCGGAGTCTGTAAAATTCGATAAGCAATTCAAATACGCAGAGAAAAAGAATATCCCTTACATCGCCATCATTGGCCAAGAAGAAATAGCGAAGCAACAGGTCAATATAAAAAATATTCGCAGCGGCGAACAAAGAACATTCTCGTGGGCAGCGCTCCAAACGCTTTCGTTCGATTGGTGAGCCTTCGTTACAAGGCCTCGTAAACAACGGCGGCCCCTTGCCCTACGCCCACACACATGGTGGCCAAGCCATACCGCGCTTTTCTTCTTCTAAGCTCATAGAGCAACGTGGTGGAGATCCGCGCCCCGCTACATCCCAACGGATGTCCGATAGCAATGGAGCCCCCGTTCACATTAACGCGCGCGGGATCGAGTTGCAGTTCTTGCAGGCAAGCCAGGGATTGCGAGGCAAAGGCTTCATTGAGTTCGATCAAATCGATATCCTGCAGGGAAAGCCCGGCTCGTTGTATTACTTTTTGCGTGGCAGGCACAGGGCCGATCCCCATCATGGCAGGATCAACACCCGCCACAGCCATCGCTACCACTTTGGCGATCGGTGTTAGGTTGTGCGCCCGGAGAGCGCTTTCGCTCGCCAGCAGCAACCCGGCCGCTCCGTCATTGATACCGGATGAATTACCCGCCGTAACCGTACCATTCTTCTTGAACGCGGGCGAAAGAGCCGCTAGTTTCTCGAGCGAGGTCTCGCGAGGATGCTCATCGTCAACGACCCAATGAATCAGTCCTTTGTTTTGTATCTCGACGGCAGTGATTTCTTGTTCCCACCAACCACTGTTGCGAGCCCTTGCATATTTCTGTTGTGAAGAAAGGGCAAATTGATCTTGCTGTTCTCTTGTGATCGCATAGCGCTCGGCCACATTCTCGGCAGTTTCTCCCATGGTGTAGGGATGATACTGCGCGGCCAGTGAGGGATTGATAAAGCGCCATCCCATAGTTGTATCAAAAAGCTGAGCACTGCGATCGAAGGGCTGGGCCGATTTGGCCATTACATAGGGAGCCCTACTCATACTCTCGACCCCGGTAGCCATGATGAGCTCGGCATCGCCGACCGCTATTTGACGCGTGCCATCCATGATGGCCTGTAATCCGGAGGCGCATAGTCGGTTGACCGTAGTACCGGCTACAGAAACGGGTAAGCCGGCCAGTAAGACAGCCATTCTCGCCACGTTGCGATTGTCTTCGCCAGCCTGGTTAGCGGCTCCGGCGATCACCTCTTCGATAGCCGCCGGATCGAGCGTGTCGTTGCGCTTATGCAACGCGCGCAACACAGTAGCCAGCAGATCATCGGGGCGCACGGCGCTGAGTGATCCGCCGTAGCGTCCGACCGGGGTTCGAATGGCATCCACCACATAAACAGGTTTCATGACAGAGGTTTGAAGGCAAATATCCGTTAAATACTTAAATCCCTCACCGGGCAGTTATCTTTGCATCACATGAAAAAGACCGCCGCAGAAAATATCAGGACCTGGAGTTTGCAACAGATCGAGCAGCATTTCGAGACGCGGGGCGAAAAAAAATTCAGGGCACGACAACTCTATGACTGGATCTGGCAAAAGAACGCCATGAGTTTTGCCGATATGACCAACTTGAGCAAAGAGATGCGCCAGCACCTGGGAGAGCAATTCGTATTGCCAGCACTAACCGTCAATGCCACCCAATACTCCGAAGACGGAACAGTCAAAAGCCGATTTATGACTTGGGATGGTCATGCCGTGGAGGGCGTCCTGATCCCGACCGAAAAAAGATTGACAGCTTGCGTGTCTTCACAGATCGGCTGTTCACTCTCCTGTAAATTCTGCGCCACGGGCTACATGGACCGTAAGCGAAATCTGCAATTCGACGAAATTGTCGACGAGGTGGTATTGCTCAACAAAGAGGCCCAACAGCTGCATCAAAAAAAGATCAGCAATATTGTCTTTATGGGAATGGGCGAGCCCTTACTCAACTATAAACAAGTATTACTGGCCATCGATAAGATCACCTCTCCCGACGCCCTCGGCATGAGTCCGCGTCGTATCACTGTCTCTACCGCCGGTGTTGCCAAGGGTATCCGCCAGTTGGGGGATGATAATGTGCGTTTCAAACTGGCGCTTTCGTTACATGCCGCCAACGACCATAAGCGTAACGAGATCATGCCGATCAACGAATCGAACCAGATTCGCACACTGGTCGAAGCGCTCAATTATTTTTATAAGAAAACCGGTAACGAGATCACATTCGAATATATTTTATTCGATCAGTTCAACGATTCGCTGCAAGATGCCGAAGAATTGGTCAAGATCTACCGCCAGGTACCCGCCGACCTGGTCAACATCATTGAGTATAATCCCATCGACAAGGCCCGATTCAAAAAACCGTCCGAGGCAAAAACAACGGCCTTTATGGAGTACCTGGCCCAAAAAAGAGTCAATGCCCGTCTGCGCAAAAGCAGGGGAAAAGACATCGATGCCGCCTGCGGACAATTGGCCAATAAGGGGTAAACACCTGCATTAAACCTTTGGATCGCTGCGTAGTCCTATATCGGTAGGCCCGCCTCAAAAGGCCTATCATAAATCATGCTCATATGAAATCGATCATCACTCTACTTCTTACCACAGGTCTGCTTGTAACGGCCAATGCCCAAGACAAACCGGCCCCGCCACCCTCACGCCCTCCTTACCGCAACGATTCTAAACAAGGAAACGAGTGGCTGATGCAACGACTGCAGCTGACCGCTGCGCAACGGGAGCAACTGAAAAAAGAACAAGAACAAGCACTTGAGAAAGTGTTGACCGTCGACCAAAAAAAGAAGTTGAAAGAAATTCGCCAGCAACAACAGCAGCGCAAAGAAGAGATGCAAGCCCGCCAACGGCAGCAGCTCAAAGACCGCTTATCGCTGACTGACGAACAGGCGACCACATTGCAAAACCTGCAAAAGAATTTCATGGAGTCGATGAAAAAGAATCGCCAGCAACTCGATCAAACTATCGCACAACAACGCGACCGCGCCCGCGAGATGATGGAATCACACCAGCAATCGCTCAAGAAATTATTGAATGCCGAACAACTCGATAAATACAAAGCGATGATGCGCGATAAAATACGCGATGGGATGCAACGATTCAGAGAGCGTGGCGATGGGCATGAACAACGACCACCCTCGGACAGAAGACCGCCCATGAACCGCAGACCGCCCCTTCGCAACAGTACAGCGGCCGAAGCGCAGCCCGATACGCTGTAATTGACCTACCTTTGTAGCGTCCTGTTGAAAAACAGCACCCCACTACATGAAAAAATCAGCTTCGCATCCCTTTACCAAGTTTGGGACCAAAAAGAGTAACGCTGCTATTAAAGAGCAGTTTCGGCAAGAAAAAAGAAAAGCCAAAAAAGAACGAGAAGCTTTTTTTGAGCAAAAGAAAGCCGCCGAACGAGTGGCGCGTGGCGGTAAGACTGCTGCCGATGTAAAAGGAAATTTTCCGAAGAGCCATCCGGTGGTAACACCCCCCGAAAGGATGCCACTTAATAAATACCTGGCCCACGCCGGTGTAGCCGCTCGCCGAGAAGCAGCCCTGTTGATCAAAAAAGGGGTAGTCAAAGTGAATGGCGCAGTCATGCTCGAACCCGGTTGCCGTATAGGTCCTCAAGACGTAGTTACCTATAACGGAAAAAAACTTTCTCCGGCCCGCGAGTACGTTTACATCTTATTGAATAAACCCAAGGATTACATTACAACCACCGACGATCCGCAAGGAAGAAAAACCGTGCTCGATATTGTCGGGCAAGCCACCACAGAACGCATCTACCCCGTCGGACGACTCGATCGCAACACCGCCGGTGTATTGCTACTGACCAACGATGGAGAACTGGCCCAACAATTGACCCACCCTAAAAATCAGGTCAAAAAGATCTACCAGGCCACCCTCGACAAACCGCTGGAGAAAAAAGATTTTGATAAACTATTACAAGGGATCGTGCTGGAGGACGGACCGGCTTCGGCGGATGTGCTGGCATATGCCGACCTCAAAGACAAATCGCAGGTAGGCATCGAGATTCACAGTGGTCGTAATCGAATTGTGCGTCGTATGTTCGAGCACTTGGGCTACGATGTAAAAAATCTGGACCGGGTGGTCTTTGCCGGTCTGACCAAAAAGAATGTGCCGCGTGGTAAATGGCGATTTTTGAGCGAAAAAGAAGTACGCGATCTCAAACATTTTGGAAAAGGCAAGTAATCACGGATGCAACTTTCCTCCCTTATACTGGCCGAAACCGACCATTGGATAGCACTCAATAAACCGGCTGGGTTGTTGTCGGTACCTGATCGATTGGGCAAGGAGATCTCACTTAAAATGATGCTGCGCGAAAAATACGGCAACAGCTGGGCGGTGCACCGGCTGGACCGTGAAACCAGCGGTGTTATTTTGTTTGCCAAAGATGAGACCACTCACCAGTTACTCAACAAGCAGTTCGAAGAAAGACGCACCGAGAAGATCTACACAGGTCTGGTGTTGGGAACGCCGTCCGAAGAACAGGGCAGTATTACCACTCCTATAGCCGAGCATCCCGCCGCCGACGGCCGGATGATGACACATGCCAAAGGAAAACCTTCGCATACCGATTACCGGGTCCTCGAGCAACTCAGACCGTATAGCCTGCTAGAATTTGTTATTCATACCGGACGCACGCATCAGATTCGCGTACACCTGCAATGGCTCGGACACCCTATTGTGTGTGATACACTCTATGGAGATGGTAAACCTGTACTGGTTTCGTCGCTGCGTAAAAAATTTAAACTGTCTAAACAGGAAGAAGAAGAAAGACCCATCCTTTCCAGATTGGCGCTGCATGCCCAGCGACTTTGCTTTGTCGATAACGCAGGGCAACCGCAGCGTATCGAAGCCCCCTTGCCCAAAGACCTCTCGGCCACATTGTCCCAACTCAGAAAAGCACAGGTAAAAAAATAACCTCGTTCGCTCGGGCACTCGTTACGCCGGAAGCACGCACTCGAACCGATAATGAATGGCGCTGTTCTTGCGAAGCATGGCAGCCACGCCGCAATACTTCTCGAGCGAAAGATCGATAGCCTTTCTCACTTTATCTTCATGGACCGGATCGGTAGTAA
>JBIIDB010000122.1:0-5500 GCA_044238505.1 Chitinophagaceae bacterium
ACCAACGCGAACTCTTTACGCACTTACTACACGGAACGGACACTACGCTCTCCGCTATCGCCGAAAAATCGCTTAAAGAAGTTCGCTACCACTGCCGCTGGAGTAGTGAGTGGGTCTGTCGCTTAGGAGACGGCACGCGTGAAAGCCATGAAAGATTGTTAGCGGCCATTGAAAATCTTTGGCCCTACGTAGGCGAGCTCTTTGCAGCGTCACCCTACGAGACAGCCCTTAAGATCGATACGGACACCATCAAAGCCAATTGGATGGATGCCATCCTTGTCCTTTTTTCGGAGGCCACCCTGCCCGTTCCTTCGCTCACCAGTACCTTTATGCAGACGGGAGGTAAGACCGGACAACATACCGAAGCACTCGGGTATCTGCTGGCCGAACTGCAATACGTGCAACGCTCTTATCCGGGATGTGAGTGGTAATTGCTTCTTTCGTAACCATCCATAGCAACTATTCCCTTTATGAAAGCCCTATCGACTGACCATAACGAAGTACAGGATTGTTATGCATGGCTGGCCACGATCCATGATCCTGAGATACCGGTACTTTCTATTTTGGACCTGGGGATCGTACGAGACATCGAACTGCTTCAATCGCTACAAACCGAGGGTCATATTCGGGTAACCATCACCGCCACCTACACCGGTTGCCCGGCCATGGATACCATTGCCACACTCATCAGAATGGAATTATTAAAACGGGGTTACAAAAAAGTAGAGATCATCACTGCGATCGCACCGGCTTGGACCACCGACTGGATGAGTCAGGAAGGAAAAGAAAAACTAAAAATCTACGGGATCGCACCGCCCGATAAACGATTTGAGATACCCGCAGACGGAATCGCCTGCCCCCAATGTGGGAGCAACAATACCCGTTTATTGAGTGAGTTTGGCAGTACCGCCTGTAAATCCCTGTTACAATGCAACGACTGCGCCGAACCCTTCGATTATTTTAAATGCCATTAGCCAACGGCAATAACTAACTTTATTATAAACAGAAACGCATGTCCTCTATTGTCGTTGACATCAAAGACCAGGTGGCTCTACTGACGCTCCACCGCCCCGATAAATTCAATGCCTTTAATCGAGAAATGGCCCTGCGCCTGCAAGAGGAATTGGATGCTTGCAAGACCCATGCTGTACGCGCGGTGATCATTACCGGCAGCGGAAAGGCTTTCTGTGCCGGTCAAGATCTGGGCGAAGTGGTCGATCCAGAAGGACCGGGCATGGCGCGTATATTAAAAGAACATTATAACCCGATCGTTACGCGTATTCGCCAGCTAAAAAAGCCGGTGATCGCAGCCGTTAATGGTGTGGCAGCAGGAGCAGGAGCCAATCTGGCGTTGTGTGCCGATATAACCATCGCAGGCGAATCGGCCAGTTTTATTCAAGCCTTCTCTAAGATCGGATTGGTGCCTGACACGGGAGGCTCTTATTTTCTGCCACGCCTGATCGGTTGGCAACGGGCAACAGCCCTGATGATGACCGGAGAAAAAGTTAGTGCCACAGCCGCAGCCGGCATGGGTATGATCTGGAAAGTTGTTCCAGATGCCGATTTATTACAAGAGGCCATCGCCTTGGGCCAACAATTGGCCACCATGCCTACCACGGCGCTGGGGCTTATCAAGCAACAACTCAAAAGCAGTTTTGAGAACACACTCGAAGAGCAATTACAACTCGAAGATCAATTGCAACAAAAGGCCGCCGGCACCGCCGACTTTAAAGAAGGTGTGCAAGCCTTTCTGGAAAAAAGAACGCCTCGCTTTACCGGAGAATAACCCCTTTAATTTTTTATATGTCACCCACTGCCGATCCACTTGCCAACAAAGTAGTAGAACACATGATGCAAGAAGACCGCTTCTCGCAATGGCTGGGTATTACCGTGCTTGAGGTGCGAGAGGGATACAGCCGCATACAAATGACGATCCGTCCGGAGATGGTCAATGGCTTTGGGATCGTGCATGGCGGCGTGAGCTTTTCGCTGGCCGATAGCGCCTTTGCCTTTGCCTGCAACAACAGGAATCAACTATCCATGGCGCTCGACACAACGATCAATTTTACGCATCCGGTTCGGGTAGGCGATCAGCTGACTGCTGAAGCCCGGGAATTACATAACGGAAGAAGCACCGGCTTGTATCATGTCTGCATTCATAATCAAGATCAAAAATTAGTGGCCCAGTTCAAAGGGCTTTGCTACCGGACCGATAAAAAACTAATCAGCGAATAACTTCCTATGTATTATCAGGCCAATGGAATAAGACCCGTCGTAGACGCCAGCAGTTATGTGCATCCGCAGGCCGTCGTGATCGGACAAGTAACGATCGGCAAGAACTGCTATATAGGTCCGGGTGCCGTGCTGCGTGGTGATTGGGGTGCTATTGAGATTAAAGACGGATGCAACGTGCAAGAGAATTGTGTGATCCATATGTTTCCGGGGCTCACGGTACAATTGTTGGACGGGGCGCATATCGGTCATGGCGCCGTGATTCACGGGGCTGTTATCGGACGCAATTGTCTGGTTGGCATCAACAGCGTGATCATGGATCATGTAGTGCTGGGCGATGAATCGATCGTGGGGGCACTTACTTTTATAAAAGAGGGAGAGCAGATCGCACCACGCAGCCTAGTGGTGGGCAATCCGGGTAAGGTCATCAAGTCGGTCAATGAAGAGATGTTGCGCTGGAAGACGGAAGGCACTACCCTTTACCAGCAATTGCCCCGCCACTGTTTTGATGAATTAAAAAAATGTACACCGCTTCGCCGTCCGCGCCGGCAAACGCCACTCCGACAACCCGAGTACCTGAGCTGGAAAAAAAAGCAAAAGAAATAACACCCGCCGATACGACAGCAACGGATTGGATAGGGAGCCTGCCGGTTTTTTATTGAGGCAACACTTTATTCAAGGTGGCGGCCAGATCATCGCCCCGCAGCGATTCGGCAATGATCTTTCCTTGCGGATCGATGAGTACGTTGTAAGGGATTCCGGTGATTTTATACAGTGATACCACGGGGCTATCCCAGAATTTCAGATCACTGACTTGTGTCCAGGTCAATCCGTCTTTCATCACGGCCGTCATCCAGTCATCTTTGGCACCCGGCTGGTCTAGCGATACGCCCAACACTGTAAAATTTCTATTTTTAAATTGCTGGTAGGCCGCTACCACCACGGGGTTTTCCATACGGCAAGGCTTACACCAACTGGCCCAGAAATCGACCAGCACATATTTACCGCGAAAAGAACGTAAACTGATGGGCTTGCCATTGGGATCGGGAAGACTAAATTCGGGAGCCGTCTGACCCGTCAGCCCTTTGGAGCTCTGCTGCTGTTGTTTGATGATGGCATCGACGGCCATTACACCCTGGTGAGCAGGAAAACGACTGACCAGCGATGAGACCATACCGGCCACTTCGGCATTATCGAAGCCCCGTAGACCGAAAGCAGGATTACCGGCCATATTCTGGTAATACCCCAAGACCATCATGGTGAGTGCGGGACTTTTACTGCTGGTCAATGTTGATTGAGTATAGGCATACAGGGAGTCCGTTTTTTGACCCAGCAATACGGTTTGTGCCTGTAGTAAACTGTCTTGTGCAGGAGTGCGCGCCTCAGTGAGGGTAGTCAAGCTGTCGGCTACTCTGCGCAATTCAAAGGCTTGCTGCAATTGCGTGTTGAAGCGAAGCATATACTGTTGTAAATTTTTGCTGGCCTCGGAGCCGATGACCTCATATCGATCCGGAAACTCGCTATTAGCGGGGCCAAAGAAAATATTCAGCTCGATAGTTGACGCATCATTGATGATTGATGCGGCCGGATACGACTGGTTACCGATTCTTATATTAAATATCTTTTCTTCCGAGGCAGTCGCTTGCAAGGTGTACGAACCGTCTTTTGAAAGCACAGCCGAGTCTACCACTAATCGTTGCATGGTCGCCATGGGCACCTCTTCGAGATAAACCGTTTGCGCACCGATGCCCTTGATTTTTCCGGCTACAGAAAAGGAGCCCCCCCGGTTATTTTGTCCGCAAGAGAACAGAACGACAAGGGCCAGCAAGCCAACATAATATCTTTTCATTTGCTACTGTTTAAAGAAGTGCCTGAACAGCTGCGATCACTTCGCCAAGTCTTGAGGCATCCTGACCACCAGCAGTGGCTAGTGTTTTTTGTCCGCCGCCGCCGCCTTTGATAAGAGGAGCCACCACGGTTTTGATAATTGAATTCGCATCGAGTGATGATGATTTTATCAGCTCTTCTGCAATGCCGATCGCAACAAAAGGTTTCCCTTCAATGAGCGCCGTTAGTACCGTTACCTGGTTTGCTGCTACTGCGCGCAACTCCAGACAACATTTCTTGAGTGCCTCGGGGTTCGTGACCTCTACCTGCTCACCGATAAAACGTACAGTACCTGTTTTTTTGATCTGCCCCGCCAAACGTTCGCAAAGAGCCCTCAATTCTTTTTGCTCAAATTGTTCAAGCTTTTGACGAAGGACTGTCTGTTCTTGTTGCAATTGTTCAACAGCCTTTGTCAGGTCTTTCGGATTTTTAAGCAAGTCCCGCAGCGATTGCAAGGTATGCGCCGTAGACCGGATATGATCGATGGCAGATTGCCCACATACTGCTTCAACACGACGCACGCCGGCAGCGACCGCCGATTCGGAAAGCATAGAGAACAAACCCAACTCACCGGTGGCGCCCACATGCGTACCACCACATAACTCTACAGAATAAGAAGGATCGGTGATCACGACCCTTACGTTGTCGCCATATTTTTCTCCAAACAAGGCCATGGCACCCAGTTGAAGAGCTTCCTCTTTGGCCATGGTCTTGATGACCACCGGAATATTTTCTCTGATCTTGTTATTGACTATCGTTTCTATCTGCAACAGTTCCTCGGCCGTGACCTTTGCAAAATGTGAAAAGTCGAACCGAAGATGAGCCGCTTCTACCAACGAACCTTTTTGGACAACATGCGTACCCAGTACCTGACGAAGGGCCGCATGTAACAGGTGGGTGGCGGTATGATGTGCAGCTGTTTGGTTGCGTAATAGACTGTTTACCGAAGCCGTGACCGTTTCGGTAACTGTCGTGGGCATCTCTGCCGTGTAATGAATAATCAGGTCATTATCTTTTTTCGTGTCGGTTACGGCAACGGCCTGGTCGCCGAAGTGTAGCCACCCACTGTCTCCTACCTGTCCGCCGCTCTCGGCATAGAACGGAGTGGCACTCAACACCCACTGGTAGCCCTCTTTACCCTTGGCAGTGACTTTTCTGTACTTGAGTACCTGTGCTGTAGTTTGGAGTAGCTCATAACCGACAAACTGATTGGATCCCTCTTGTAATACCGTCCAATCACCGGCATCTACAGCTGTAGCCGCACGACTGCGGTCTTTTTGTTGTTTCATCTCTACCTCAAATCCGGCCTCGTCTACCCGCAATCCTTGTTCGGATGCGATCAGTCGGGTCAGATCGATCGGAAATCCATAGGTATCGTATA
>JBIIDB010000017.1:0-18793 GCA_044238505.1 Chitinophagaceae bacterium
GCGTTCGGCAACGCACCCGCAATTATTGGAACTTCACCCGAAAGATCCCCCCTTCGTTTTGGAAGGGTAACACGGGTATCAGGCCCATCGATCTTCTGATCGACAGATTGCAACGCTACGCCTACACGCATCACATAGAAAGACTGATGGTGCTGGGTAATTTTATGTTGCTCTGCGAATTCGATCCCGATCAGGTCTACGAGTGGTTCATGGCTTTTTTTATCGACAGCTACGATTGGGTGATGGTCCCCAATGTGTATGGCATGACCCAATTTGCCGATGGCGGCATTATGACCACTAAACCCTATATCAGCGGCAGCAACTATTTGCTTAAAATGGGCGATTGGGACAAGAAAAGCACTCTCACTCTACCCAACCAAGAGACCGTCAGCTGGACCGCGGTATGGGACGGACTCTTCTGGCGATTTATGCATACACACCGAGATTTCTTTGCAAAAAACCCACGACTGGGTATGCTCTTAAAAACCTGGGACAAAATGGATCCCGACAAAAAAGCCACCCATCTGCGGTTGGCCGGTCAATTCTTACTACAACTCGATACAACTAAATAGCGAGCCGTTTGTTTAGTAAATTCAACATGAGATTCCCTACCGACATAGCCGCTATCTTGGAAAGAGTGGACCGCATTGATCCGGTGGCTTATGGCCAGACCCGTAACTATGTGGATGGTGATGTGACTTATTTATCCCCCTATCTCTCGCGGGGTGTGATCTCGACGCGTCAGGTAGCCGCTACTGTACTCTCCAAGGGCTACCACCCCGAGCAAATTCAACGATTTTTACAAGAGTTGGCCTGGCGTGAATACTTTCAGCGTGTATGGCAAAATCTCGGCGATGACATGTTCGATGATATCCGTGTCAACCGAACATCGTTGACCTCTTCGTCCCTTCCTGCTGCAATTGCCAATGCTTGTACCGGCATCGAGGCCATTGACCGAGGCATAGAGAACTTGTACAACACGGGCTATATGCACAATCATCTGCGCATGTACACTGCCAGCCTCGCCTGTAATGTTGCACGCGCGTATTGGAAACTGCCCTCGCAATGGATGTACTATCATCTGCTCGATGGAGACCTGGCCAGCAACACCTGCAGTTGGCAATGGGTGGCCGGCAGCTTCTCTTCCAAAAAATATTACTGCAACCAAGAGAACATCAATAAATATTGTCATACCGATCAGCGGCATACGCTGTTGGATCACGACTATAGCCTGCTCCCCCACTTGGAATGTCCTGCGATCTTGCAAGCCACCGAGCGGCCTGTGCTGCTCACGGAATTACCCAGCACGCCGCTACCCACCATCGACCCTTCCCTTCCGCTGCATATCTATCATCCCTATCATCTGGATCCCACTTGGAGGTCAGCAGCATCTGCCAACCGAGTACTACTGTTGGAACCTTCTCACTTTAAGGAGCACCCTGTAAGTAAGAAAGTCATTGATTTTATTATTGCGCTTGCCGGTAATATTGAGGGTCTGCAACTGTTCTGTGGCGAGTTTAGCGATATTCCTTTCGCTTATCAAGTACCCGCAGTATACACCCGTGAGCATCCTGCCTATCAGCACATTCCGGGTATAAAAGATGCACGCGACTGGATGTTTCCCGAGGTGACCCGCTTTTACCCTTCTTTCTTTGGTTTTTGGAAAAAAGCCACCCCTTACCTGAAGAAACTATCTGCCTCCTCATGGCAGACAGCGGCGGCGTATTAGGCATTGATCGACCGGCTACTACTATCTTTGCGAAAACAATCAAATGGACTCCAAAAGAGCGATCGACAGTTTGACCCTGATGACCGAGTTGGTACTTCCCAATGACACCAACCTGTTTGGCAATTTGATGGGAGGAAGACTTATGTACTGGATGGATATTGCCGCCGCCCTGGCCGCTCAAAAACATTGCAACGTTCCCTGTGTAACCGCCTCGGTCGATAACATCTCTTTCGAAAATCCCATCAAACTGGGCAATACCGTTCATATAGAGGCTAAGATCACCCGCGCTTTCAACAGCTCGATGGAAATTCATTTGCGCGTGTGGGGTGAGGACCTGATTCAACAGTATCGCTATAAGAGCAATGAGGCCTATTACACCTTTGTTGCGCTCGATCCCAACAGAAAGCCAAGACCTGTTCCCGCTGTAATTGCTGAGACCGAAGAAGAGAAGAAACTTTTCGAAGGTGCCCTTCGACGCAGACAACTACGTCTGATCTTGGGCGGCAAAATGAAACCCGATGACGCAGCTGAGCTAAAAGCTCTTTTTCTGAAAGATTAACTACTGCCCACCGCTGTCAGCCACTGCCAGTCGATGATGACGTCCCTGTAACATAAATTGCTTACTCTGCTCAATAGCATCCATGATCTGCTCCATGATCTGCTCGGCGGAGGCTTCATAATCGATTGACAAGGGTGCTTTGAACTGCACACTCAAGCGGGTCCCCTTTTTCTTAAAGCGCAGACCCTTCTTATTGAAGGCCCGCCAAAACCCACTGATCACTACAGGAATAACGATAGGCCGCACCTCTTTAATGATCAGGGCTGTTCCTTTTCTTCCGGGCGCAAATGGTTTAGTGGTTCCTTGCGGAAAAGTAATCACCCAGTTTCTGTCGAGCGCCTTGGTTATCTTGCGAGTATCGGATGGATCCAATCCTCGGCGCACATCTTTACCCTCTGCCCTCCAGGTTCTCTTTACGGTGACTCCCCCTGCCAGCAGGAATAACCGGGATAGCCAATTATTTTTCATCGTCTCTACCGCCGCTACGTAGTTGACACGAGTAAAGGGATTCAATAAATAATACGGCAAGCCCAACCGGTTTCGCTTACCCCATTTGACTGCACAAAAAATATGAAAGAAGGTGATGACATCGGCAAAATACGTCTGATGATTACTGACAAAGAGCACTTTTTGTTTGGGCAAATTTTTAAGATGCTCGGTACCGCTGATCGTTAAGCGATTGATCCAGGCAAGTCCCGGATAACTGGCTAACCCCACCACCAAAAAAACTAGTTTTCGGATGGGATTAAATTTGATTATCCTATCGAGCATAGCCGCCATGTTGTTCCTTCTGGTCAACAAATATAACGAGCCCGCCGCCATTGACTAAAAAAAAGGCTGTCCCTTGCGAGACAGCCTTCACACGACGTAAACAAGAGAATTTATTCAGGAGCTTTTTCTTCTCCGCCCTCTTGCATTTTTTTCTTGAGATCGGCCAGCACACCCAGGTCTCCTAACGTAGCTTTCTCTACTTTACCCTGAATGTTCTTGACCGCTTTCTTTGTCTTTTCGGCATCAGCACGCACTTCTTTCTTCGCTTGTTCTGCCTCTTCCTCTTTTCCTTGCTCCCAAATGCGGGTATGAGACAAAACGATGCGCTTTTCATTGCGATCGAATTCTATGACCATGAAAGAAGCTGTTTCGTCGGCTGCGATGCTCTTACCATCTTGCTTGGCCAGGTGGCGGTTGGGAGCAAACCCTTCCAGTCCATAAGGCAACTGTACGGTAGCCCCTTTGTCATCACGACGAATCACCAATCCTTCATGGAGCGTTCCAATGGCGAAGGTCTCTTGCAACTGGTTCCAAGGATCTTCCTCGAGTTGCTTGTGGCCGAGCTGCAGCTTCCGATTATCCTTATCGATACCCAAGATCATCACATCGATGTGCTGACCTACTTTGGTATACTCGGTAGGATGATTGAAGCGCTTGAGCCAGCTGAGAT
Source organism: Chitinophagaceae bacterium (assembly GCA_044238505.1). GTDB lineage: Bacteria > Bacteroidota > Bacteroidia > Chitinophagales > Chitinophagaceae > JJ008. Next base: position 3,730 of record JBIIDB010000017.1, read on the forward strand.
CGCTGATATGAATCATACCACCGATACCGGGGGCCAATTCTACGAATACTCCGTAGTTGGTGATATTCTTGACGAGTCCGTCATGGCGGCTTCCTTCGGGGAATTTTGTCTCGATATCATTCCAAGGATCGGCCGTAAGTTGCTTGATCGACAAGCTCATCTTGCGGCTGTCTTTATCGAGGGTCACAATCTTGGCTTCGTGCTCATCGCCCAGCTTAAAGAATTCTTTGGCATTGATGGGGGTATTAGCCCATGTGATCTCCGATACGTGCACCAGTCCTTCGACACCAGGTTGAATTTCGAGGAAGGCACCGTAGTCTTCGATATTCACTACACGGCCTTTCACTACATTACCCTCAGCGATGGCACCACCCAACACATCCCAAGGATGTGGAGTCAGTTGCTTCAGGCCAAGGCTGATGCGGCGCTTCTCGTCATCGAAATCGAGTACCACCACATTGATCTTTTGATCCAGCTTAAGCACTTCGGAAGGATGAGAGATACGTCCCCATGAAATATCGGTGATGTAAAGAAGTCCGTCGAGTCCACCCAGATCCATAAAGGCTCCGAAATCGGTGATGTTCTTGACGGTTCCTTCGAGTACTTGGCCTTTCTCGAGCTTGCTCATGATCTGAGCACGCTGGGCTTCAATATCGCTTTCAATAAGCGCCTTGTGCGATACCACGGCGTTCTTGATGGCTTCGTTGATCTTAACAACCTTAAACTCCATGGTCTTACCCACGAACTGATCGTAATCGGTAACAGGCTTAACATCGATCTGTGATCCGGGCAAGAAGGTTTCCATGCCGAACACATCCACGATCAACCCTCCTTTGGTCTTTGAAGTGACTGTACCGGTGATAACTTCTCCGGTCTTGTGCACCTCTACGATACGCTCCCAAGCGCGAGTAATACGAGCTTGACGACGGCTGAGATTCAGATGTCCGTCGCGGTCTTCTTTTTCTACGATCATCACCTCTACCTCATCGCCAATGGCCAGGGCAGGCAGATCGCGAAACTCATTCAGCGAAATAAGTCCATCGCTTTTGAATCCGATATTCAGGACCACATCGGTCTTAGTAAGACCTACAACAGTTCCTTTGATCAGCTCTCCATCGCTCAGTTGAATGAAGGTATTCTCGTACACTTTGTGATACTTCTCTTTTTCCGCTTCGGAGTAAGAGGTCACGTTACGCTTATCGACACTCCAGTCAAAATCATCATGAGCGCTGGAAACACTCGACACAGGTGCTGTTGTTGTCGCTGCAGCGGCGGCCGACAGATCGGTAGCCTGCTCCTGTGCATCAGCGTTTAGTTGTTTGGGAATTTTGTTTTCAAACATGATAACGTACCCGAGGGTTTTATTTCGGGGTGGCAAAGATACGGCTATTATTGCTATTTTCACTAAAAATCGGCCCTTGCTCTACGCTACACTAAAGCTTCTTGGAAGACTGGCAATCAAGATCTTATGCAGAAGGATCCGGGTTAACAATCCCGAGATGCTGCAGCGCCGCGGACCGATGCTTTTGGCGGTCAATCACCCTAACTCGTTTTTGGATTCCATCTTACTGGATCTGCTCTTTGAAGCGCCCGTCTGGGCACTGGCCAGAGGGGATGCTTTTCGAAATAAAACGCATGCCCGGTTGTTACACAAACTGAACATACTTCCTGTTTATCGCAGCAGCGAGGGCGTTTCAAATCTGAGCATCAATTACCAAACGTTTGCTGCGTGCGTAGAACTATTTCGCCAAGACCAGATTGTGACCATCTACAGCGAGGCCCGTTGCGTTAACGAGTGGCACCTGCGGCCACTAAAAAAAGGGACAGCCCGGTTAGCCATACAGACATGGGAGGCGGGTATCCCCTTGACCGTACTACCCGTGGGTCTCAACTATAGTTCGTTTCGCAGCGTTGGAAAAAATGTAGACATCAACATCGGAGAACCGATCTACGCACATGACATTCCCATAAACAGCACCGACGGACAACGCCTCAATTCCTTTAACCAGGTATTGCTGCAACGACTACAACCCTTGGTCTATGAGATCGACAAACACGACCAACCTACACTTCAACAAAAACTGGGCGTATCTGTATCGGCTTTCGAAAAGATCGTTTGGTATGTACCGGCACTGGCGGGGCGGCTCTTTCACTGGCCACTATACAAACCCATTCAAAAGATCGCGTTACATTATTTCGATAAGACAGGGCATTATGATTCGGTGGTCAGCAGTTTGCTGCTATTGCTGTATCCAATTTATCTACTGTCCCTGTGCGGACTGCTGTGGTGGTATACAAATTCACTCCTGATAGCAACAGCCCTGTTATTCTTGGCTCCATGTTGTGCTTGGTGCCGGGTGCGCATCAAGCCCCAGTTCGATCGCCCGTTACCCGTTGACCATGCGCAGCAGCAATAGCGCGAGCGGCGAGCATACCACTACTCCAGGCATGCTGAAAATTAAACCCACCGGTAATACCATCTACGTTCATGACCTCTCCCGCAAAATACAGGTGAGAAACTTTCTTACTCATCATGGTGGCCGGATCGATGGCTGATAACGCCACCCCACCTGCTGTTACAAATTCTTCTTTAAACGTGGTCTTTCCCTCTATGTGAATAGGCATATCGGTCAGCAGGCGGATAAGCATATTTTCCTCGCGACGCGACAGGTCGGCCCAACGTCGATCGACCGCAATAGCCGCCTGGTTCAAGAAGAATTCCCACAGCCGCTGTGGAATAGCCTGCAGCTTTCCATTGCTGATCTTTTGGGCAGGATGGTGTCTTCGCTGGTCTGCAAAGAAAAGCGCAAGCGAGGAAGCGGTCTGGTCCGATCGCCCCAGCCAGTTAATTTGTATATCGAAGCTATAGTTTCGCTGGGCTAATTCGAGAGCGCCATAGGCACTCAACTTTAATACGGCCGGACCACTCAGTCCCCAATGCGTAATTAGTACGGGGCCGGTCTGCACCAGTTTGGAACCGCTGATCTTTACACTCACCTGCGGCATCGATACACCCTGCAAGGAAACAATAGGATGCTTGGGCGCGTTGAAGGTAAAGAGAGAGGGGACCGGATCTTCGATGCTGTGACCCAGCTGCCTGATCCACTCAAAAGAGGCAGACTGTGTAAATCCGCCACAGGCTATACAACAATAACTGGCGCTGATCGACTCCCCCTGCAGGGTGTGTACGATCAATGGGTGCGAAAGCGAAGGCGTGTTCGTTTCAATACGTTGCACCCCGGTTTTCAACCTGATCTGCACCCCGTAGAGAGCCGCCTCTTGCAACAAGACATCAATAATCGTCTGTGAACTGTCCGTTACGGGAAACATTCTGCCGTCCGGTTCTGTTTTTAAGTGGACCTTTCGGGCAGCGAACCAATCGATAGTATCTGTAGTAAAAAAAGAATGCTGGTAGCGCTTTACAAATTGAGCGCCGCGGGGGTAGTACCCCGGCAGTTCTTGACGGTCAAAGCAAGCATGCGTTACATTACAGCGGCCGCCACCGCTTATTTTGACCTTTGCCAATAATTTACTCGACTTCTCCAGCAAAATCACCTGTAACGAAGGCGCCAGCCGCGCAGCATTGACCGCACAGAACAATCCGGCAGCTCCACCCCCGATCACGACCAATGTTTGTGTTACGGGTTGACCCATACCGGCAGCTTTGTGAGTAACAATTAAGTAGTAAACAAATGTGGATTGGCCTTTTCGGCTGCTTCGATCGCCGTGTAATCGGATAATACATCGGCACGGTCTTTTTGCACACATACGTCGTGCTCAAAATGTACGGAGGGCTTTCCATCCTTAGTGCGCACAGTCCAACCATCCGAAGCGGTATAGACTTCTTTTTTGCCCAGATTGATCATCGGCTCGATGGCCAGCACCAATCCCTCTTTTAGTTTGGGGCCGGTTCCTCGCTTTCCATAGTTAGGCACCTGGGGATCTTCGTGCAAGTCTCGCCCCAGGCCATGACCCACCAACTCCCTGACTACGCCATATCCAAATTTCTTTTCGGTATGCGATTGAATAGCAAACGAGATATCCCCTACCCGATTTCCTGCCACCGCTTTTTCTATACCCAGATACAACGACTCCTTCGTTACCCTGATCAACTGCATGACTTCCGGGCCTGGGTCACCGATCGCAAAGCAATACGCGTGATCACCATGCCAGCCCTGGTAGCAGGTACCGACATCGACCGAGATAATATCGCCCTCCCTTAACTCGTACTTTGTGGGAAAGCCATGCACCACCACATCATTGACCGACAGGCAAGAATTATAGGGGTAACCATGATAATTCAAAAACGAAGGAACCGCTCCATTATCCCGAATAAAAGTACCGATCAGCTGATCGAGCCATAAGGTGGTGATGCCCGGACGAAGCACGCTGGCCACCTCGGTCAAGGTGCGGCTCACGAGCAATGCCGACTGACGCATACACTCGATCTCTGAAGAAGACTTGATGATCATGGGTGCAAATATCTTCTAAAAAAATAAAACCCGGCCGTTTGACCGACCGGGCTTAGCAATTCACAAAACAATATTTTACATGTCGACTGGCGCTGCCGTTTGGCGACCTTGTATACGACCGCTTTTCATGAGTCCGTCGTATTGGCGCATCAACAATTGGGTTTCGATCTGCTGTAAGGTGTCTAGTATAACCCCTACCATGATCAACAGCGAAGTACCTCCGAAGAAAGTAGAGAACTGTTGTGTAACGCCCAATCGCTCAGCGATACCGGGCAGTATACCTACCAGAGCCAACAAGATAGCACCCGGAAACGTAATGCGATCCATGATGGCACCGATATAATCCGCCGTTGGCTGTCCGGGTTTTACGCCGGGCACAAACCCGTTATTCTGCTTAAGGTTATCAGCGATCTGCTTCGGATTAAAAATAAGGGCTGTATACAGAAAGGTGAACCCGATAACGACCACCGAATAGATGACCATGTACCAGATATTACTCTGGTCGGTAATCGCTTGCAAAAACGCGTTATTCTGCGTGTTGTAATTGGCAAAAATAGTAGGGATAAAGATGATGGCCTGCGCAAAGATGATAGGCATTACACCGGCACTGTTCACTTTGAGGGGCAAGAACTGACGGGCGCCCCCGAATTGACGACTGCCCACGATCTGCTTGGCATAATTGACGGGCACCTTACGAACACCCTGTACCAGCAATATACAGCCCATGATGATAGCGATCAGGATGGCCATCTCTACGATAAAGACCAGAATCTGACCGTTACGAACCGATTTAGCACTCAGCTCTTGTAAGAAAGATTGAGGCAGACGGGCCAAGATACCGATCATAATGATGAGTGAGGTACCGTTACCAAGTCCTTTGTCAGTGATCTTCTCTCCCATCCACATCACGAACAACGTACCAGCGGTCAATACCACCACGGTTGTCAACCAGAAATAGGGAGCGAAGCCGGCGATGATACCGCCACCCTGCTGTGTCAACCCTTGCAAATAGGTGACATAGGCTGAGGCCTGCAATAAAGTAACGACCACTGTAAGATATCGAGTGTATTGATTGATCTTCTTTCTTCCGCTCTCGCCCTCCTTTTGCATCTTCTGAAAGCGGGGAACCAGAACGGTCAACAGCTGCACGAAGATAGAAGCAGAGATGTAGGGCATGATCCCCAGGGCAAAAATAGAGGCCTGGTTAAAGGCTCCTCCGGAGAAGGCATCGATCAGGCCCAGGATACCCGTGCTGTTCTCAGCAGTAGCCGATAACTTGATCGGATCGATACCGGGCAGGGCAATATGGGCCCCGATCCGATAGATCGTAATCATCAGCAACGTAAACAGGATCTTACTGCGCAACTCCTCGATGCTCCAGATATTCTTAAGTGTTTGAAAAAAATTCTTCACGGGGCTATGGGTGTTTTAGTCCGCTAATTTATTTTACAATTTCGACCGTACCGCCGGCAGCTTCTACAGCGGCCTTGGCCTTTTCGCTGACAGCATTGATCCGGAAACTGTATTTTCCTTTGAGCTCTCCATTACCGAGCAGCTTTACCAGATCGGTCTGGGCAATGAGTCCGTTGATGTAAAGATTCTCCAGCGAAAACTCAGTGATGTTGTACTTGGCCGCCAACTGCTCGATCTGTCCGAGGTTGAATACTTTGTACGAAACGCGGTGGGGATTCTTGAATCCGCGCTTGGGGACCCGACGCTGAATAGGCATCTGACCTCCCTCGTGGGCCATCTTGCTTTTGAAACCGGTGCGGCTTTGCGCTCCTTTAGTTCCTTTGGTAGAGGTACCTCCGTGTCCGGAGCCATCTCCGCGGCCGATACGTTTTGTCTTGTGGGTAGCTCCTTTAGCGGGCTTTAACTGATGAAGTTTCATGGCTTTTATTGTTTACTTATCGCCCCGAAAGCGGTTGTGAACGGGGCTCGCTTAAAAAATGGGAAAGGTTCTTGCGGAACCTGTCCGTTTACTTGGTTTCTTCTACTTTAACCAGGTGAGTTACTTTACGTACCATACCCAGTACCTGGGGCGTGGCCTCCAATTCGCGAGAAGAATTGGTTTTGTTGAGGCCCAGCGCCTGCAGCGTCAACTTCTGGCGCTCCGGGCGATCGATAGGACTCTTGACCAATGTTACCTTTATCTTCTTCATGTTACTGATTTTATCCGTTAAATACTTTCTTCAGGCCGATAGTACGGGTCTTCGCTACGTGGATCGGCTCGCGCAACAGTGCCAGTGCCTTAAAAGTAGCTTTGACCACATTGTGCGGATTGGCAGAGCCCAGCGACTTGGCTAATACGTCGGTAACGCCGGCACTCTCGAGTACGGCGCGCATAGAACCTCCGGCGATTACACCGGTACCATGTGCGGCAGGCTTGATCAACACTTTGGCAGCTCCCTCTTTGGCCCACTGATCATGGGGGACTGTTCCTTTCATGACAGGCACCTTAATCAGATTCTTCTTAGCGTCTTCGATACCCTTGGTGATGGCTTCCTGCACCTCCTTGGCTTTTCCCAGACCATGGCCCACCACGCCATTTCCGTTACCTACTACCACCAGGGCAGAGAAACTGAATGCGCGTCCACCCTTGGTGGTCTTGACCACGCGGTTAATGGCCACCACTTTGTCTTTCAGCTCCAGGTCACCGGCCTTCACTCTGTTTACATTGAGTTTTGACATGTATATTTTTTTTGTCGTTGTTGATTGGGTTCAATTAGAACTGTAGTCCTCCCTCACGAGCTCCATCGGCCACAGACTTTACGCGACCATGATAGAGATAGCCTCCGCGATCGAATGTGACATTACTGATATTGAGCTCACCGGCTTTGCGCGCAATAGCGGCACCTACCAATTTACTCTTCTCGATCTTGGATCCCTTTTGCGCGGCAATGTCTTTGTCGCGAGAGGAAGCCGAAGCGAGTGTCTGACCACTTGCATCATCGATCAGTTGCGCATAGATGTCAGCGTTACTGCGAAAGATGGAGAGACGGGGCTTGGCTGCCGTGCCACTGATCTTGCGACGAATACGATAACGTATGTTCTGTCTGCGCTGCGTTTTGAATTGTGGTGTCATCGATATAAAAATTTAATACTGCTGTTTACGGGTTTATTTACCTGCTGCTTTACCGGCCTTCTTGCGAACTACTTCGCCCACATAGCGAACACCTTTACCCTTGTAAGGCTCGGGCTTACGCAAGCTGCGCAGTTTAGCGGCCACCTGGCCGATCAATTGCTTATCGATACCCTCGAGCGTGATGATGGGGTTCTGCCCTTTCTCCTGGGCTGTGGCCACCTTGATCTCTTTGGGAACTTCGAAAATGATATTGTGCGAATAGCCGAGTGTAAGATCCAGTACGTTGCCGGCATTGGAGGCTTTGAAACCTACCCCGATCAACTCGAGCTTTCTTTCATACCCTTGGGTAACGCCTTTTACCAAATTAGCCACCAGTGCACGATAAAGCCCATGCAGTGCACGATGACGGATCTGGTCCGTGGGGCGTACGAAGTTTACCTGTCCGTCTTTTACTTCGACCGTGATATCGCGATCGATAGACTGCTTGAGTTCACCCTTGGGACCCTTTACGGCGATCACATTGTCTTTACCGACCGTGATGGTTACACCCGAAGGAACTGCTACCGCTTTTTTACCTATACGAGACATAATCAATTATTTTTTAATAGATGTGACAGAGTATCTCTCCTCCTACGTTTTGCGCCTTGGCATCCTTGTCGGTCATCACGCCCTTCGAGGTAGAAAGGATGGCGACACCCAACCCGGATTTTACTCTACGAAAATCAGCAGGCTTCGCATACTGACGAAGACCGGGGCGGCTGATGCGCTCCATGCGTTGAATGGCAGGTTGCTTGGTGTTGGGATCGTACTTTAAGGCGATCTTGATGACACCTTGCTTTGCATCATCCTCAAATTTGTATTTAAGGATGTACCCCTGATTGTAGAGGATCTCCGTCATACGCTTCTTAAGATTCGAAGCAGGAATATCCACCACACGGTGACCTGCCATCTGGGCGTTACGGATTCTTGTTAAAAAGTCTGCTATAGGATCTGTTACCATAATTCGTTTTTTAAAGGATTACCAGCTTGCTTTTTTGAGCCCGGGGATCTTTCCATTCAGTGCCATATCGCGCAGGGCCACACGAGAGATGCCGAAGAAACGAACATATCCCTTGGGACGACCGCTGAGTTGGCAACGGTTTTTCAGACGCACCTTAGAGCCATTACGAGGAAGCTCATCGAGTGCTTTCCAATCGCCGGCCTTCTTCAGCGCTTCGCGCTTGGCAGCGTAGTGGTCTACCATCTCCTCACGTTTGCGTTGTCTGGCTTTTACGGATGTTTTTGCCATGTTGTTATACTATTTAATTAGTTGTTTTTGCATTTTTGAAAGGCATCCCCATCTCCTTCAGCAACTCATAGGCTTCTTGGTCGGTGTTAGCCGTGGTCACGAAAGTGATGTCCATACCAGTGATCTTATTCACCTTGTCGATGTCGATCTCAGGAAAGATGATCTGCTCCGTTACACCCAGCGTGTAGTTACCACGTCCGTCGAACGATTTGTCATTAACACCTTTAAAGTCACGCACACGGGGCAGCGCTACGGCGATCAGACGATCGAGAAACTCATACATTCTGTTTCCGCGCAGCGTTACTTTGGCACCGATGGGCATATTCTTACGCAGCTTGAAATTCGAGATATCCTTCTTTGACATCGTTGGCACGGCTTTTTGACCAGCGATCGTTGTCAGTTCGTCGATAGCGATATCGATCATCTTTTTATCGGATACCGCACCATTTACACCGCGGTTAATGCAGATCTTCTCCAAACGGGGAGCCTGCATGACGGTGTCATAGTTGAACTTCTTGACCAAGGCAGGTACCACTTCCTGCTTATACTTGGAAGCCAATCGGGGGGTATAGGTTGTAGTACTCATATCTTTTCTCCTGATTTTTTAGAAACTCTGAGGGTCTTGCCATTCTCCCTTTCGCGCTTTACACGCGTAGGAGCCTTGGCCTTGGCATCCCACAACATCACATTGCTGATGCTGATGGGGGCTTCTTTCTTGACAATACCGCCTTTGGTATTTTGGGCTGTGGGCTTGGAATGTTTGGTGATGATGTTAACGCCCTCTACGATCACCTTTCCTTTTTCCACCAGCACTTCCCGTACCGTGCGGGGTTTGGCCAGGTCTTTGTCGTCGCCGGCGATCACCACAACGGTGTCTCCCTTGCGGATGTTGAACTTGGCTTTGAATCTTGCTTTCATAATGTATTCGTTATGGGTTGTAACCCGTTGACAATTTTAGAGTACCTCAGGGGCCAGTGAAATAATTTTCATGTATCCTTTGTCGCGCAGTTCACGGGCAACGGGTCCGAAGATCCGCGTGCCGCGAGGCTCATCTGATTGGTTCAGGATAACCACGGCATTATCGTCAAAACGGATGTACGATCCGTCTTTGCGACGCAGCTTGTTGGTCGTGCGAACAATGACAGCCTTAGCCACTGTGCCTTTTTTGATACCGCCGGCAGGTAATGCATCCTTAACGGTCACGACAATCTTATCTCCGATTCGGGCATAACGCTGTCCGCTGTTACCGAGCACACGAATACAGAGTACCTCTTTGGCACCGCTGTTATCGGCTACGTTCAACCGGCTTTCTTGTTGTATCATGCTAACTAATTTTAATAATTTACGTTGCGATCAGATATTACTTCACTTTTTCTACTACTTCGATCAGGCGCCAACGCTTGGTTTTGCTCAGCGGGCGAGTTTCCATGATCTTTACCACGTCTCCGATGCTGCATTCGTTCTTGTCGTCATGCGCATGGAACTTGGTAGTTTTCTTTACGAACTTACCATAGATGGGGTGCTTTACCTTTCTTTCGACCGCAACCGTGATGGTCTTTGCCATCTTGTTGCTGGTTACGACACCGATCCTGGTCTTTCTTAAATTTCTGGCTTCCATGTTGGGGTTTTTATCAGGCTTGCTGTTGCTTTAACTTGATTTCGGTCTTGAGACGAGCGATATCACGACGCAGTCCGCGGATGGTCATAGGATTCTCAAGCGGAGAGATCGCATGGGCGAACTCGAGTTTCTTGAGTCGCTGCTGGTCTTCGGACAAACGAGCGCGAAGGTCTTGCTCGTTCATGCCGTGAATACTCTTTACAAATTCTGCTTTCTTAGACATCGTAGTAAGCGTTTATCGGTTAGGCAGTGACGAGGTCACGGCGTACAATGAATTTAGTTTTGATGGGCAGTTTGCCGGCGGCCAGCGATAAAGAGGCGCGCGCAACTTGCTCGCTCACTCCATCGACCTCGAATAAGATACGACCGGGCTTGACCACGGCTGCCCAGAACTCCAAGTTACCTTTACCCTTACCCATCCTCACTTCGGCGGGCTTGCGTGTAATTGGCTTATCAGGGAAGATCCGTATCCATACATTACCCTCACGCTTCATCTCGCGGGTCAGGGCCTGACGGGCGGCTTCGATCTGACGATCGGTGATCCAATGCTGGTCCAGCGCTTTAAGGGCATACGATCCGAAGGCGATGGTAGCGCCTCGCTTGGCATCACCCTTCATGCGGCCCTTTTGCATTTTTCTGTGCTTGGTTCTTTTTGGCTGTAACATGCTAGTCTATTTCAAGTTTCTTTAATCAAATGTTTATTAACCACGACGCTCTCTGCCACCACGACCGCGATCTCCGGCTCCTCCCCTTCTGTCATCACGACGCTCGCCACGGGCTTCTTCACGACCGCCTCTGCGCTCACTCATATCCGATTTGCCGCCAACGAAGTTGGGGTTGAGGTCACGCTTCGCCAATACTTCACCCTTACAGATCCATACCTTGATACCGATCTTACCATACACCGTCTGTGCAAAAACGTTGGCATAGTCGATATCCATACGGAAGGTGTGCAGGGGTACACGGCCTTGCTTGAACTCTTCGCTACGGGCAATCTCGGCTCCTGCCAAACGACCGCTCAGTTTAATTTTAATCCCCTCGGCTCCCATACGAAGAGCAGAAGCGATCGCAAGCTTAGTAGCCCGCTTAAAATTGATACGGTTCTCGATCTGACGGGCAATATTGTCTCCCACGATCATGGCATCCAGCTCAGGACGACGGATCTCCAGAATGTTGATCTGAACATCTTCCTTACCGGTAAGTTTTTTCAGCTCTTCCTTAATGCGATCTACTTCTCCACCACCTTTACCGATAATGATACCGGGCTTGGAAGTGTGAATAGTAACGATCAGTTTACCCAGCGTACGCTCAATAACGATCTTGGAAATACCGCCTTTGTTGATACGGGCGTTGAGGTAAGCTCTGATCTTGTGGTCTTCGATCAGCTTTCCGGCAAAATCTTTTCTGTTGCCGTACCAGTTAGACTCCCATCCGCGGATGATGCCTAAACGATTACCAATCGGATTTGCTTTCTGACCCATGTTTGGTGTAGGTTATTCGTTTGATGATTTAGATTCTTTTGTATCGACGATGACAGTCACGTGATTGCTACGCTTGCGAACACGATAGCCACGACCTTGTGGAGCCGGACGCATTCTTTTAAGGCTGCGGGCCCCGTCCACAAAAATGGTTTTAATGACCAGTGCACTCTCATCACCACCTTCGTTCTTTTGTTTCCAGTTGCTGATAGCACTCAGTACCAGTTTACGCAACGGAACGGCGGGATGCTTAGGATTGTGCTCCAGCTGCGCCAGCACCTTCTCTACTTTTTGGCCACGGATCATGTCGGCCAACAAGCGCATCTTGCGGGGCGAAGTGGGATAATTTCTCAGTTTAGCTACTGCTTCCATGATAATTAGTTTCTTGGATTACGCTTCTTTTTTAGAGTGACCTTTAAACTGGCGGGTCGGGGCAAACTCACCCAACTTGTGACCCACCATAAATTCGGTTACATACACAGGGATAAACTTATTGCCATTGTGTACGGCAAAAGTGTGTCCCACGAAATCAGGACTGATGGTAGAGCGACGACTCCAGGTCTTGATAACTCCTTTCTTGGTCTTGCCGTCATTCATGGCCACCACTTTCTTTTCGAGATGGGTAGCGATATAAGGTCCTTTTTTAATCGAACGAGCCATATAGATTGTCGTTGTGTTAGAAAATTATTTAGTCAGTTTTTTTCCGTTCTTACGTTGGATGATCAGCTTGTCGCTGGACTTACCTACTGTACGGGTCTTAAGACCGCGAGAGTATTGTCCGTTTCTGCTGCGAGGCTGCCCTCCGGAGGCCTTACCCTCACCACCACCCATCGGGTGATCGACTGGGTTCATGGCCACCCCACGGTTGCGGGGGCGAATCCCCTTCCAGCGATTGCGACCAGCCTTACCCATGCTCTGCAAACTATGATCGCTGTTGCTCACCACCCCTACAGTAGCGTAGCAATCGATCAGCACCTTGCGAAGTTCACCGCTGGGCATCTTGAGTACGGCATAACGATCTTCCTTGTTAGAAAGCTGAGCAGAAGAACCGGCACTGCGAGCCAGTTTACCACCTTGGCCGGGTTGCATTTCGATGTTGTGCACGTTCGTACCGAGGGGCATATTGCGCATAGGAAGAGCATTGCCGACCTCAGGCGCTACATTGGCTCCACTTTCGACAGTGGCCCCCACTTGCAATCCCTGGGGAGCCAGGATATAACGCTTTTCACCATCGGCATAGACCAGCAGGGCAATAAAGGCAGTGCGGTTAGGATCGTATTGGATAGACTCAACCGTTGCAACCCCGGCCTTGTTACGCTTAAAATCGATGATGCGGTATTTCTTCTTGTGTCCACCGCCGCGATAGCGCATGGAAAGATGTCCGGATGAGTTACGACCACCGGTACGAGGCTTTGCCTCGATCAGACTTTTTTCAGGCTCATTAGTGGTTACCTCCGCATACGCATTGCCGATTCTCCAGCGGGTTCCTGCGGTGATAGGTTTGAATTTACGTAGTGCCATACTTCTTTTTTTTATTCAACATTAGCGGCTGTTGAGGCCATTCATTGTTTAATTAGATCGTTGCGTACAGATCGATGTTCTCTCCTTCGGCAACCGTTACGAATGCTTTTTTATAGGCAGGCTTACGACCTGACACAACACCGCTCTTGGTAAAACGGCTCTTGTGCTTACCGGGCACCACCGATGTATTCACATTGGTGACCGTAACGCCGTAAAAACTCTCCACCGCTTTTTTGATCTCGAGTTTGTTGGCCTTGCGGGCTACTTTAAAAGCATAGCGACGCAGCTTTTCCTGTTGGCCGTTGGCCTTTTCGGTCAGGATGGGCTTGATCAGTATTTCAGAAAGTTTCATATCGTCTTGTTTATTCAGTTAATTAAGCCTCGGCAGTTTCATCCTCGGCAAAGATCTTGGCAGCGCTCTCGGTCATGACCAGCACTTCCGAGTTAACGATATCGTAGGTATTGATATCACTCAACAACACCCCCAGTACAGAAGGCACATTGCGCAGTGAACGCTCTACATTATCGTTGTATTCGGGAGAGACAAAAAGAGTCTTTTTGTCGGCCACTTTCAGATTGCCCAGGATTTCCATGAACTGCTTGGTCTTGGGAGTCTCCATAGTGATATCTTCTACCACCACGATCGCCTTCTCTTGTGCTTTGTAGCTAAGGGCAGAGATCTTGGCCAAGTCCTTCACCTTACGATTCAATTTGATATCGTAGCTGTGGGGCTTGGGGCCGAAGATGGTACCACCTCCCTTATACAAGGGGTTACGGATATTACCCTTACGGCTACCACCGGTACCCTTTTGCTTGTGAAGCTTACGACTGGCTCCTTTTACTTCGGCACGGGTCTTTACCTTATGCGTACCCTGACGCTGTGCAGCCAAATATTGCTTAACAGCCAGGTAGATCACGTGATTGTTGGGAGCCGCACCAAAGATCTCTTCTGGCAATTCTACCGAGCGACCGGTAGTGCTTCCCTTCGTATTTAAAACTTCAATTTTCATTTTCGTATCAGTTTATCAGCGCGCGGGGGCGAACTTATTTTTGAATGAGTACAATTGAACCGTTGTGGCCGGGAACCGATCCGCTGACCAGGATATAATTTTTATCGGCAAAGATTTTGACCACTTTGAGGCCCTTCATCTTTACGCGATCATTACCCATACGGCCTGCCATGCGCATGCCCTTCATAACGCGGCTGGCGTCAGAAGAGTTACCCAACGATCCGGGAGCACGCTGACGATCGTGTTGACCGTGTGATTGCTGGCCCACACCAGCGAAGCCGTGACGCTTGACCACCCCCTGAAAACCCTTACCCTTGGTAGTACCCACCACTTCGATGGTCTCACCTTCGGCAAAAATGTCTACCGTTACGGTCTCTCCGATATTCTTAGCAACGGAGAAATCACGAAACTCTTTAGAGAAACGCTTGGGAGAAGTTTGTGCTTTAGAGAAGTGATTGATGGCGGCGCTGGAAGAATTTTTTTCTTTTTTGTCGCCAAAAGAGAGTTGTAATGCGCTGTAGCCGTCGGTCTCTTTTGTTTTGACCTGGGTGACGACACAGGGACCTGCTTCAATGATAGTGCAGGCTGTTTG
>JBIIDB010000123.1:0-5459 GCA_044238505.1 Chitinophagaceae bacterium
CAACCGAGTATACGTTCTTCATCATCAGATCCCAAATGGGCAGCTGGGTTCGCTGCGACGTAGCCTTAAGCAACTTCAAGAACAGCACCCGTTGCAGGTTACCGGTTGTATCGGGGGGCACATCTTGCGAAAATTCTCCCAGCTGGTATACCTTTCCATTGAAAGTATACTGAATGGCCACCCCCAATACCTCGTCGGGCTGCAAGGGTTGATTCAATGAGATAAATCCGATCTGCGGATTAAAATAGTACTCGGTAGGCTGCAGCTTTCGCGCAAATGTCTTTTCAAAATCCTGCACCGGTGTCAGTCCCGCTGTGGTTAATGCGGATTGTACTTGTGATGAGTTCCGATACGCCGGATTTGCCACCAACAACGAGTACAGATTATTGGCGCCGTTTTGGGGAAGCGGATTACCTCCCCCGGATAACAAGGGAGAGTAGGGTCTGTTTTCTCCCAGATCCATAAACGCTACCACATCACGCGTATCGGTCGTGGCTCCGTTTCTGTTGGTGACCCAGGCTTCTACACGAAGAATCTGTACCCGCGAATTGACTACGGGCAGTTGTTTCATGGCCTGGTTATACTGGTTACGAAAATAATGGGCCATTAGAAAGTGACGGTTTTCGTCGTATTCATCGGCCCTTAACATGAAACGCTGCGCCGTTGCACCTCCCTGTACTCCCATTGACTGGCGTTGAGAACGCTGATCGGCCAGCACGGTGGTTACGAATAATTTTCCAAATTGAAGTTGCGTCTTGACCCCAAACAAAGACTGCGCACCCGGGATAAGCGTTCCCTTTGAGGCGAAGCTTGTGTTGCCTGCCTCGAACTGCTTGATGATATCATCATCCTGCCCTTTAAAATCGAGCTTGAGCTGGTTGTCGAAATTAAAATTGGCTAACGTGTTATAGTTGATCGGGAGTTTTAACTTCTCTCCGATCTGCGCATCCATTTGCAACTGAGAGCTCATGTTAAAATCAAAGCCTCCGTTTCGGCGCGCACGCTCGGGCAAGGTAGGATTCTTGATATTTTGCCCTTGATATCCTGCCAAAAAATCTACAAAACCGGCCGGCTTGATATCGATCTTTACTTTTCCGTCCGGACCCACCCCCATTATGCGGTTGTACCAATCATTGCTTACCCTGAACCTGGGCCGATCGAGCCGTCTGTTCATAGCGTTGAGCATCGAAGCTCTCTTTCGAAAATATTCCACTTCGTCTTCCCGCCCTTTTAGCTGTAGAAATTCCTCCATGGAAAAATTGGCCGGTGTTCGGTAATGTTGGTTACCGATCATCTCGGTGCTGTAATAGCGTCTGGTGACCGGATCGTATTCGACCCTTCTTCTTACGATCGCTGTGTCGCGCAGATCGAATCCCAAAGATCGACGCTGCAAATAGGGATTGGCATAACGATCATAGAGGGGAAAGCGAAGCGTATCAGCGCGCAGCATCTCGGCTCCGGCCGAAAGAGAAAACACCCACGTACCAATCCATACAAAAACGGGTCCAACAATATTTTTGGCGAAACGAATCAATCTGCTCTGGTAGTTAGTTTTGGAACGGACTACAGTGAACGAAGCGTTAGCTTGATCAACTCTTCAGCTCCCAGGTCCGGATGATTTTTGAGCACCTTTTCAAGGGCCTGCGAAGCCACTTGTCGGGTGATGCCCAAAGCCATCAGAGCATTTAACGAATCTTGGTGCAAAGTATTGTTTATCAGAGTAGAATTATTTGTTTCGAGGGAATGTCTGGCCAGCTTGTCCTTGAGCTCCAGCACCATCCGCTCCGCTGTTTTTTTACCAATTCCCTTGATGGCTTCCAACGAACGTGTATCACCCCTCAAAATAGCCCCGGCTATTTCTTCGGGTTTCATGTACGAAAGCATGACCCTGGCGGTGCTGGCCCCTATCCCCGAAACACTTATAAGTTGTTGAAATATATCCTTTTCTGAAAGGTCAAAAAATCCAAAAAGCAAATGAGCATCCTCTCTGATCAGCAAATGGGTGTACAGCACTCCTTCCGAAAGCGGCTCAATCTTTGAATAAGTATTTAAACTTATGTTAACCTCGTAGCCAACGCCCCCCACCTCTATCCAGACCTGGGCCGGTGTCTTTTGAATGAACTTTCCTCTCAAGAAACTGATCATACTGCAAGGTAAGAAGCCAGGCCTGCTTTACCTTAACTTTGTGCAATTTTTCAACCCATTAGCATGCACAACCAGATTCAAGCGACCATCACCGCAGTGGGCGGGTATGTTCCCGAAGAGAAACTCACCAATTTCGATCTCGAAAAAATGGTTGATACCAACGACGAATGGATTCGAACCCGCACCGGCATCTCCGAAAGAAGAATACAAAAAGAAAAAGGGAAAGCCACCTCAGACATGGTGGTTCCGGCCGTGCTGGAGCTTTGTAAAAAAAGGGGAATCAGCCCCGATGAGATCGATTGCCTGATCGTGGGTACCGTTACCCCCGACATGGTCTTTCCGTCTACCGCCAATCTGGTCTGTGCTAAGATCGGTGCCACCCGGGCCTGGGGGTTCGATCTGTCGGCTGCTTGCTCTGGTTTTTTATTTGCACTTGCGCAAGGAGCGGCCCTGATCGAGAGCGGCCGCTACAAAAAAGTGGTTGTCTGCGGAGCCGATAAAATGAGTTCGATCGTCGATTATCAAGACAGGGCCACCTGTATCATCTTCGGAGACGGAGCCGGTGCTGTGTTACTCGAACCTGACACAAACGGATACGGGATCAAGGATAGCATTTTGCGCACCGATGGAAACGGCGCCAGCTACCTGCATATGAAAGCAGGCGGATCGCTTCGACCGGCCAGCGCTGAGACAGTCGCCAATCGGGAGCACTACGCCTATCAAGAAGGACAAGCCGTGTTCAAGTTTGCCGTAAAAGGGATGGCGGACGTGAGCGCCGAATTGATGGAGAGAAATAACCTGAGCGGTGATGATATCGCCTGGCTTGTACCGCACCAGGCCAACCTGCGCATTATTGACGCCACAGCGAACCGCATGGGATTGACTACCGATAAAGTGATGATCAATATCGATCGATATGGCAATACAACAGCTGCTACCATTCCCTTATGTTTGTGGGAGTGGGAATCCAAACTTAAAAAAGGAGACAATATTATTCTGGCGGCATTCGGCGGAGGATTTACCTGGGGTGCCATTTGGGTAAAATGGGGTTATGACTTCAAACCATAAGATTATATCTATGAAAAAAAATACCACATCAAAAGGCTGGGGATCTGTGGCCGTTCACGGCGGACATCGCCCCGATGCCGCGCATGCCCATCTGACCCCGATCTATGCCAGCAGCACCTATGTGTTCGATAGCGCAGAGCAAGGCATGCATCGCTTTACCGGGCAAGAGCCCGGCTATATCTATGCACGCTGGGGCAATCCTACTGTTACCGAAGCCGAAGAAAAAATCGCGTTGCTCGAAACCTATGGACTCAACATGGAGGCTACGGGCATCTTACATGCATCGGGTATGGCGGCTATCACTACGCTCTTGATGAGTACCCTTAGCCAGGGTGATAAAATTCTCTCCCACTTTTCACTCTATGGGGGCACCGACGAACTGGTACACCGCATCTTACCGCGCTTTGGTATCAGTGCTGTCATTGGTGATCTGCGTGATCTCGACCGGGCCGAAGAATTATTGAAAGGGGATCGCTCCATCAAGATGCTCTATCTCGAGACGCCAGCCAATCCTACGCTGCAATGCGTAGATCTTGCCGCCCTTTGTGCACTGGCCAAAAAATATAATTGTCTGGTGGCTTGCGATAATACATTTGCCACGCCCTATCTGCAGCAACCACTCGCACACGGCGCAGATTTTGTGATCCACTCCACTACCAAATTCCTCAACGGACACGGCACCGCCATCGGAGGCATTTTAATAGGAAAAGATGTGGAACGCATGAAAACGTCTATCGGAAAATTCTTTCGCACCACCGGAGCCTGTGCCAGCCCCTTCGATGCGTATTTACTGACCCAAGGCATCAAAACCCTCGAAGTGAGAATGGATAAACATTGTGCCAATGCCGAACAGATCGCTGCGTTTCTCGATCAGCATGCGGCCGTGGCACGTGTAAATTATACAGGACTCGCCTCTCATCCCGACCATGCCATCGCCAGCCGACAAATGCGTCATGCCGGAGCCCTGCTCAGCTTTGAACTAAAAAAAGGATTGCAGGGGGGGATCGATTTCATGAATAAACTTCAACTCTGTGTGCGGGCGGTTTCGCTGGGTACTTGTGATACGCTACTCTCACATCCTGCCTCGATGACCCACTTTAGTGTCCCCAAAGAAGAAAAAGAAAAATACGGCATCACCGACGGGCTCATCCGTATGCATGTAGGCATCGAAACGGCGGAGGATATTATGGCGGACCTTCATCAAGCATTAGCGTAACAGCCTTGTCTACCCCACTCACCATACGACCTGCACAACGAAAAGATTGCCCAAGATTGCTGCAATTGATTCAAGAGCTGGCTGACTACGAAAAAGCCCCCCACGAGGTAACGGTACATCCGGAGCATTTTGCCGATAGCGGCTTTGGGGAAAAACCGGTCTGGTGGGCCTTTGTTGCCGAGGACGAAAACGGAATCCACGGATTTGCACTCTACTATATCCGCTACTCTACCTGGAAAGGACAGTGTCTTTATCTCGAAGACATCATCGTGACCGCTGCCATGCGGGGTAAAGGAATAGGTGCAGCACTCTTCGAAACCATTTTGCAGGAAGCCAAGGAGAAGAAAATGGCCCGGGTGTGCTGGCAGGTATTGGATTGGAACGAACCCGCCATCCACTTCTACAAAAAATACAAGGCGAGCTTCGATCCGGAATGGCTCAACGGTGCCATCCAAATACAACTACATTGAAGGAATGACCAGATGAGGGTAGATGTAGGGAACAGCCTTTATCCAACTGAGGCTACCACCGATTCCTTGTTGATCTTCTGAATGAGCCCTTGCAACACTTTTCCGGGTCCTACTTCGGTGAATTGCGTAGCTCCATCAGCCACCATTGCCTGGATACTCTGCGTCCATTTTACTGGCCCTGTCAATTGGTTGATAAGATTTTGTTTGATCTCTTCTGCATCCATGACAGCCTTGGCCACTACATTCTGATACACCGGGCAAACGGGTTGATAAAAAGTAGCAGACTGAATAGCCGTCTTTAAGATCTCTTCGGCAGGTTTCATTAACGGAGAGTGAAAAGCACCCCCGACCGGTAACACGAGTGCTCTTTTGGCGCCCGCCTCTTTCAGCGCCACGCAAGCCTTTTCGATACCCACTACCGAACCACTGATCACCAGTTGGCCGGGGCAATTATAATTAGCAGGTACGACTACCTCTTGAATAGCGGCACAAATCTCGGCCACCTTCTCATCAGCCAGTCCTAATATAGCAGCCATGGTGCCGGGCTGTTGCTCGCAAGC
>JBIIDB010000124.1:0-5458 GCA_044238505.1 Chitinophagaceae bacterium
ACAAATTACCCGCACCGCGTATGCCATGGTCACGGTGTACGGCATGAACGAAAAAGTGGGTAACGTTAGCTTTTATGATCCGCAACAAGAGAATGCCTTTACCAAGCCCTATTCGGACGATACGGCCAAGATGATCGATTTTGAGGTACGTCATCTCATCGATGAGGCTTACGCAAAAACCAAGCAGTTGCTGACCGACAAACGTGCCGAAGTAGAGATCCTGGCCAACGCATTGCTCGAAAAAGAAGTGCTTTTTCAAAGTGATGTGGAGGCCCTGATCGGGAAGCGTCCGTTCGAAGAGAAAAAAACATTGACGGATCAAAGTCCTGCCTCAGCTGTCTCCGAACCACCTGCATCACCTGTAACCGAACAGCCGGCTGCAGTCAATGAGTCGTTGTCTGCGCCCGCCGCCGGACCAGCCGTGTTGCCTCCTGCCTTCTCTGACGAAACCGAATCTGCCAACGAGGCTCCTCCTTATTAATGGATCTGTATGAACGTATCACCTGCCAAGGAAAATATGCTCAAGCGCATCCGCGAAGCGTTGGCCCATACCACGCCCATCCCCTTTCCGCAGAGTGAGAAAAACCAGGCGGTCTATCCCCCGCTTACGCAAGAGCACGAGATAGAATTTGCAGAGCAATTCACCAAGTTGCAAGGTAAGTTCATCTATTGCATCAACCGGCAAGAGTTGGCCTTTCAATTTGCGAGTCTGGTGCGCAAGCAAGACTGGTCGCCGATTTTTTGTGCCGAGCAAAAACTTATTGAGTTGCTGGGGGAGCCCTTGTCGGAGCGACTTACGACCACCGATCTGGCCGGTTGCCAAGTGTCGGTTACCGGATGTGAGTACCTGGTGGCCCGTACCGGATCGATCGTGTTGAGCAGTGCACAGCAACAAGGTCGTACGGCCAGTGTTTATGCGCCTATTCATATTTGTATCGCCTTTGTAGATCAATTGGTGGAAGATATCAAGGATGCGATGGGGGCCGCCCGCGAGAAGCACGGCACTCAATTTCCGTCGTTACTTACGTTGGCTACCGGTCCCAGTCGTACGGCCGACATCGAGAAGACATTGGTAGTCGGCGTACACGGACCCAAGGAAGTGTATTTGTTTTTGGTGGAATCCTGATATCGGACCGCTTTCTTACATTTATACTATGACTGCTGTCGATCATCCCGGCCCTCCGGGAAATAAGATTTATTTTCTCTCTGATTTTCATTTGGGAGCCCCCACGGCCCAGCTCAGCCTGCAGCGCGAAAAACTTATCTGTCGTTTTTTAGACCAGGCCATACAGGATGCTGCCGAGATCTTTTTAATGGGCGATCTGTTCGATTTCTGGTACGAGTATAAAAAGGTTGTTCCCAAAGGGCAGGTACGTTTATTGGGAAAACTTGCCGCTTGCAGCGATGCAGGAATTGCGCTTTACTTTTTTGCCGGCAATCACGATATGTGGATGAAGGATTATTTTCAGCAAGAGTTGGGTATTAAGATATATTTCGATCCCATTACGATCGAGCGAAACGGATGCCGGCTACACATTGGGCATGGCGATGGGTTGGGTCCCGGCGACGAAGGGTACAAACGATTAAAACGAATTTTTCGAAATCCTCTTTGTCAGCGCTTGTTTGGTTGGTTACCTCCGGTTGTCGGCATGGGGATTGCTGAGTACTTTAGTCGACAGAGCAGGGCTAAGACCGGTGCGGCCGAAGAAGTATTTCGCGGCCCCGATCAGGAGTGGCTCATCACCTATTGTAAAGAACAGTTGAAAAAAGATCCTGTCGATTATTTTATTTTCGGTCACCGTCATTTGCCTATTGACTGGGAGTTGTCGTCGACCCCTGCTTCGGTTCGTTACATCAACCTGGGCGATTGGATCCGTTACTTTAGTTACGCGGTACTGGATGGCAGCGATCTTTCGCTCCGTTTTTATACCGACCAGCAACATAAATTGATCACCAACCGACAAAATAGGTAATGTATGGGTAGTTTCTGGCACCAACAATGGGGAGAAAATACCATCCAGGCCTACACGGTCGTGGGCGCTGTTATCCTCCTCGTATGGTTATTTCGTCGTTATCTCTCTGCTGTATTAGCCGGCTGGCTGTTCCGCTGGTTGGGCAGCGTGCTGAGCAAGGTAGAGCGCTCTCAGTTCAATGCACTGGTCATAACGCCCCTCCAGCGATTCGTGGTGGTAGTGGTGTTAATCGTTGCGCTGTATCGCCTTCAATTTCCATCGGCCCTCAATGTCGAGATCTACCGATTTGAGGCCCGGGATATAGTACATGCCATTGGAAAGCTATTGATTATTGCCACCCTCACTTCTCTGTTATTACGGGGTATTGATTTTGCTGCGATCTTATTGGAAAAACGCGCCAGTCGAACACCCGACCTTTCCGATAACCAGCTGATTGTTTTTTTTAAAGATTTCTTCAAGGTCATCCTGGTCATCAATGCGGTATTACTTGTATTGAGCTTTGTCTTCGGATTTGACATCGGCAGTTTAGTTACCGGGTTAAGTATTGTGGGTGCGGCCATTGCGTTGGCACTGCGGGAGAGTCTCGAAAATCTGATCGCTTCGTTTATTATTTTTTTCGATAAACCCTTTATCACCGGCGATCTGGTCAAAGTCCAGGCTATTACCGGTACGGTAGAGAAGATCGGACTTCGCAGTACCCGTATCCGTACCGAGCAAAAGACCTTTGTAACGGTTCCTAATAAGCAGATGGTCGATAGTATACTCGATAATCTTTCGCTGCGCTCGCAGCGAAGGGCCGATATCAAGCTCGAATTATCGGCTAAGGCTACACCGGTACAGCTCGAGGTATTGGTAAACGCCATCAGGTCTCTGTTGCAACATCCTCCTATAGAGCAATCCTCGGTGTTGCTATCGGATATTCGTTCCGGGTCGGTATTTATTGAGGCAGACTATTACACAGAGCCGCTTCCGCTGGAAGCATTCAATAGTTTGCGCGAAAAGATCAATATACAGGTGCTGTCACTGGTGCATGAAATGGAATTGGAGTGGCCCGTCGATGGTCGTACGTCTCGAACAGCGTAAGCAAAAGAAAGCTTATTGCTGAAATCCTTTTTGAATGATCTCTCCGATCTCGCGGTCAAACTGACCGTAGCGTCCGTACTCTACCACGCGACCCAGTTCTTTGCCCTGCCGGTATACAATAATAGTGGGAACCAGATCGACGTGCAGTGTGGCGCTCAGTTGTCCCCAGGTAGTTTTATTTCGATCTGCGCCTGCCAGCGATATTCGATCGGCCGATAGTCCGGCTGCATCAGCCAGTGCAAAGAAGCGAGGAATAATAAAGTGCGAGTCCTCGCACCAGGTACCCATAAAAACCAAAAATCGAACAGAGTCTTTATATTGACGCAGGGTTTGTAGCCCGGCTGCATGAGGCTGATAGGCCTTATAATTTTCCTGCATCCAGGTAAAGCTGCTCTCTTGCTCCAGTAGAGCGCGGGTCAACCAGCCTTTGTATGTTTTTTCGTTGGGTCTTTCTTGGAGGATTTCGTAGGGCGTCTGCGCCAGGGCTGCTACCGTTAGCAGGCAAAGAAAAAGGCCGAGCGTTTGTTTGCGATACATGGGTTAGCTATAGGTTAGAGCGAAGCTCCACTAAAAAATTACGGATCTGTTGCAGTGATTGGATCAGTGCGAACCGATCTTCTGCTTTTTTATTTTTCTTGAGATAATCACGAGCACCGTCGATCGTGAATTTTCTTCTGCGCAGCAGATCGTAGATCAGCACCAGGTTCTTGATATCGACAGGTCTAAAGTAGCGATCTCCCTTTCTGTTCTTACGGGGTTGCAGTATATCAAATTCAGTTTCCCAATATCGGATCAAGGATTGTTTTTCCCGAAACATCGTGGCTACTTCTCCAATGGAGTAGTACTGTTTTTTAAAGAGTTCTTCGTCTTCGGGCACCTCGATCAGATCGACCCGACTGGCGATCTCTTTTAGCGAACGTCTGCCTCTTTTTCCGGGGGTGGCCGTCGGATTTTCTTTTAGTTTAATTCTTCTGATGCCCACCGGCGGTTCCGCTGCGCTGACAGCAGCCTCCTTCACTACATCCGGTTCAGTGGCCATCGGTTCGGGAGCAGGTGCTGTACTGATCACAGTTGGTGCTGGCACCGGAGTCAACCCATCCGTCGTCGGCATCGGCGATTCGTTGCGTACCGGCTCGGCAGGCTCCACACTGATAGAGTTGGTTACCGTAACCGGGGGCGGTGTATCAAAGTCCAGTTGTATCTGTGTCAGCGGTTTCTTGGCCATAGACTACTGTAAAGATAATAAAGGACTTCGCCCTTAGGCCGAATTGAGGGTGCTGTGGAAAACTAGGTCGTTCTTAGTCCAAACTTTGATTAGAGGCTGCCGCTTGTTTGAGTATGCGATCGAATTGGGCAGGGGTCAGATCGTTGTAGAAGAAATAGATCGGATCTATGGGTCTTCCGTTTTTGATCACCTCATAGTGGCAATGAGGTCCTGTGGACTTACCCGTGCTACCCACCCATCCGATAACCTCGCCTCGCTTTACTGTTTGTCCAGCTCTTGCCTTGACCCTGACCATATGGGCATAGAGTGTTTTGTAGCCGTAGCCATGGTTGATGATCACATGGCGTCCGTAACCATCTCCGGTATTACCGGCCGTTTCTACCCGCCCGTTGGCCGTGGCATAGATAGGGGTGCCTTGCGGAGCCGTAAAATCCAGACCTGCATGCAGCTTGGTGGTTTTATAGATGGGATCAATACGGTAGCCGAAACCGGAGGCGATCCGATTCAGGTTCTTATTGCTTACCGGTTGAATGGCCGGGGTATGTGCTAATAATTTTTCTTTGTCCTTGATCAGCTGCGCGACCTCTTGGTAAGAGGATTGTTGGGCCTGCATCCGGGTCAGCACATTATTGACAGTCTTGGTGATGGACGTTACCAATTCGCGGCTTCCCAGTTTCTCTACTTTATCGATCTCGAGTTGTGTGGCCAGCTCTTGGGCGCGCGCACTGTCGGGGATGGGCGTTGCTTCAAAGATGGCGCGGTATACTTCGTTATCCCTTTTCTCGAGTTCCTTCATTTGTCGTTCCATGCGCTGTACTTGTTCGGCCAGCAATAGGAAATCTTCGCGCATCTCCCGATTTTGAAGCTCCAATATTTTCTCTTTGGGAGACCCGATGAACCGAAAGGCCAGGTAGGCGATCAGTGCTGCGGTAACCAATGCCGAGGCCACAAAACCGAACACCCGCAACAGGGTAACCCGTAAGGGGGTTTCCAGTCGCTCATAGCGAAGCGTGTTGGTATTATAAAAGTACTTTACCTTCTTCATCCCGAAGCGTTGCTGCGTTTAAATTGCCTTACCTTTGCCAGCATTGCGACAGTGACAAATATAGCATTTACCCCCCATGATGACCTCGTTCGAGATACGCAAGGCTTTTCTAGATTTCTTCGCCTCTAAAGC
>JBIIDB010000125.1:0-5447 GCA_044238505.1 Chitinophagaceae bacterium
CGGCTGGCGATCGTACGGTCCATACAACTGGGGGCTCCTCCTCGTTGAATATGCCCGAGAATGCAGACCCGGATCTCGGCTTTAGGGAGATGCTCTTTTAAAACGCGGCCCACTTCGTTACCGCCTCCGAAGTCATCTCCTTCTGCCACTACGATAAGATTGACTAGTTTTTTTCGCCTTTCTTTTTCTTTAAGCGAGGCAATGATATCGTTGATGTCGGTTTTTTGTTCCGGAATCAAAATCGATTCGGCGCCGGTGGCCATCCCGCTGTGCAAGGCAATATAGCCCGCATCTCTACCCATCACCTCAATTACAAAAACCCGATCATGGGCCTCCATCGTGTCTCTGATCTTGTCGATCGCTTCCACGGCTGTATTGGCGGCCGTATCAAAGCCGATGGTATAGTCACTACCCGCAATGTCTTTATCGATGGTGCCGGCAATACCCACACAAGGGATGTTGAACTCTTTACTAAAGGTTACGGCTCCGCGAAATGAGCCATCTCCACCAATGATGACCAAGCCATCGATCTCTCTTTTCTTAAGGTTCTCGTAGGCGGTTTGTCTTCCTTCTTTTTGTAGAAAATCTTTACTGCGAGCTGTTTTTAGAATCGTGCCTCCGCGCTGGATAATATTAGCTACGGAACGGCTATTCATCTTGATAATATCGTCTTCGATAAGGCCCTGGTAGCCTCGCATGATGCCATACACCTCCAATCCGTAATATAAGCCCGTTCTTACCACGGCTCTGATAGCGGCGTTCATTCCCGGTGCATCTCCGCCCGATGTCATGAGTGCAATACGGGAAACTTTCTGCTTCATATCGATCAAATTGAAGTAGCGAATTTACGATTTTACTACTTTTAGTTAATGAAAATCTTGCTTACCGGCGCTAACGGATTTCTGGGTTACTACTTGAGCGACATACTTACTAACGCCGGTTTGGATCTGCTGGCTACGTCGCGTGGCCCTTGCCGGCTACCCTTTTTGTCCACCGATCGGTTTATGTACGAGTCGCTCGATTTTACCGATCGGCAAAGAACGCTTCAGGTGGTAACGGCATATGCGCCCGATTGGATCATCCATGCGGGCGCCATGGGAAAGCCCGATGATTGCGCGCTACAACCTGCTGTAGCCTCACAAATCAACGTTGCAGGAACCCAGCATTTGATACAAGCCGCGCAGCGATGCGAAGCTAAATTCTGTTACCTGTCTACCGACTTTGTCTTCGATGGCGAGGAGGGAAATTATACTGAGCAAGCAGCCAGAAAACCGATTAATCACTATGGGCAAACCAAGCTGGACGCGGAGAAACTGGTGGAGCGATCCGGTTTGGAGTGGTCGATCGTACGAACGGTATTAGTGTATGGCAAACCGATGACAGGGCGCAGTAACCTGCTGTCGATCGTGCAAGACAAACTGAGTCGAGGCGAATCCTATCAGGTGGTCGACGACCAGATCAGAACGCCCACCTATGTAGAAGATCTTGCCGACGGGATTTTTCGTATGATCACTCGCTCGGCAACCGGGGTCTTTCATCTGTCGGGCCAAGAGGTACTGACGCCCTATGCTATGGCTATCAGGGCTGCTGCTTATTTACGCGGGGATGCGTCGCTGATTGTTCGCACCGATACGGCTTCTTTTCAGCAGCCCGCTAAAAGACCGTTAAGAACCGGTCTTTGCATCGATAAGGCGCGTGAGCAGTTAGGATTTTCTCCCCGCTCTTTTGAGGAGGGACTTAGGCTGACCTTTGGATAGCCAAAACACTAGTTCATCATCACGATGTTCACGCTCCGCTGCAGGATGTTGAAGGCGATCTCGGCCATCAGATTCTCTTTGTCGAGGGTAGGATTCACCTCTGTGATCTCAAAGCAACAGATCTTTCTGTTCTGCATAAATTTACTGACCAGATCTTCGGCCTCTCGTTCGCGCAGCCCGTTACCTACGGGTGTTCCGGTTCCTTTAGAGATGCCGGAGTCTAAAGAGTCTACATCAAACGATAAATAAATATCAGTACAGTCAGCGAGATAACGAAGGGTTGACCGAACGATGCTTTCGGCGCCCTTATTGCGAATCTCTTTGGTGGTGATCTTTTTTATGCCGAGTTGATCAAGCAGGTACTTTTCTTCTTTTTCGAAATCCCGTAGCGAAATGTACACAACGTTTTCGGGCAGCACTTTGGGACAGATCTTTCCGAAATTCTTGAGCTTGTTCCATTGATCGATGGTGCGCTGGTCGGGCTTATGAACGGCACAATCGGGATTGTCTTCGCCTAACGCAATAGCCATTGGCATACCATGCAGATTACCGGAAGGCGTGGTATAGGGGGTATGCAGATCGGCATGTGCATCGATCCAGATAACGCCCAGCGTGCTTTTGGGCTTGGCCATTTTGATGCCGCTGATGGTGGCACCGGCAACAGAGTGATCTCCACTGAGTACGACGGGAAAGAAATTATTCTTGAGTGTGTCCGATACGGCTTTTCCAACGCGCTCATACATAGTGAGCAGCCCTTTGATTCGTTTAGCGTAGGGAGACTCGATGGGTTCGTAAAGCAAATGATTTTCAGTAGGAACCTTCTCGGAGGGAAAGTGAATAAAAAAATTGCTCATAAAGTCGAGCGCCGCTACTTTGATGGCCTCGACCCCCAAGCTGGCCCCGCGGGTACCCGCGCCGATCTCTGATGGAACTTCGATGAGCTTTATATTCTTCATAAGATAGCAAATTTAGCTTAATTTTGCCAGGCGTAAAATCAATTGAAAATGGCCAGATCTATAGCCTTTCGGGAAGCCCTTCGCGAAGCCATGTCAGAGGAAATGAGAAGGGATGACCGCATTTTTTTGATGGGAGAAGAAGTAGCGGAATACAATGGCGCCTATAAAGTTAGCCAGGGTATGTTGGCTGAATTTGGTCCTCGTCGGATCATCGATACGCCCATTTCTGAGTTAGGGTTTGCCGCCGTTGGGGTAGGGGCTGCTCAAAACGGACTGCGCCCGATTGTGGAGTTCATGACCTGGAATTTTGCGGTACTCGCCCTTGACCAGATTTTGAACACCGCTTCCAAAATGCTCGCCATGAGCGGCGGGCAGATCACCTGTCCCATTGTATTCAGGGGTCCTAACGGATCGGCCGGCCAATTGGGTGCGCAGCACTCCACTGCTTTTGAATCTCTCTATGCCAATATTCCGGGGCTCAAAGTGGTATCCCCCAGCAATGGGTATGATGCCAAGGGGCTCATGAAGCAGGCCCTTCGGTACGAGAACGATCCAATTGTTTTTATGGAGAGTGAGGTGATGTATGGTGATAAATCAGAAATACCTGAAGAGGAATATTACATCGAGATCGGAAAGGCCGATATCAAAAAGGCCGGGCGCGATGTAACGATCGTTTCATTCAACAAAATGATGAAAGTGGCACTTGGTGCCGCACAAGAACTCGAAAAAGAGGGGATCAGCGCCGAGGTAATCGACCTTCGCACGATTCGTCCGCTGGATTGGCATACCATATTGGAATCTGTTAAAAAAACAAATCGTCTCGTGATCATAGAGGAACAGTGGCCTTTTGCCTCTGTCTCTTCTGAGATCACCTACAGAATACAAAAAGAAGGCTTTGATTATTTGGATGCACCTATCCGACGCATCACGGCTGCCGACGCCCCCTTACATTATGCACCCAATTTAGTGGCGGCCGCATTGCCGGATGTGCCCAGGACCGTACGGCTGGTCAAAGAGGTGATGTATCAAACTAAATAACATGCCCCTTCAACATTTTTTAATTGTTTATCTGGTAGCTACACTGCTGGTATTGTTGCCTGCTCCGGGTTTCGCAAGATTGTTCGTAAAGGCAGGACTTCCTGCTTGGAAAGCATATGTACCCTTTTACAACACCTGGTGCATGCAAGTTTTGGCCGGCAGACCCCGTCATTGGGTCTTTTGGCAATTTATTCCTGTCATGGGCTGGTTCATCACCCCTGGTATTTTCATCGAGTTCGTTAAGGCCTATGGCCGTTTTTCGTTGCTCGACCATACGTTGGCCGCTTTACTGGCTCCCTTTTATTTTCCCTGGTTGGCGGCTCAAGAACAAACTGCGTACGTTGGCAAGCATGGGGTAGAAAAGTATGTTAAGCCCGCGTGGCGCGAATGGTTCGATGCGGCCGTTTTTGCCATTGTTGCCGCTACGTTGATCAGAACATTCGTTTTTGAAGCTTACACCATTCCTTCCGGATCGATGGAGAAAAGCTTGCTGGTAAATGATTTTCTTTTTGTAAGTAAACTCAGTTACGGGCCTCGTATTCCCAATACACCGTTGTCGGTACCCTTTATGCATAATTACTTTCCATTCGGTTCCGATAAGTCGTCTTATACTAAAGTTGGTTCACTGCCGTACATCCGGTGGTTTACCCACCCGGTAAAAAGGGGGGATGCCGTTGTATTTAATTTTCCTGCCGGAGACACGGTTATCAATCTTCCCGATTACCAGTCTAAGGATCCCTACTATGATGTTTGCCGCAGGTTGGGCAACGGGAATATCGACGCCGGAAGAAAGATCGTGCTGTCCGAACCCGAAAATTATCCGCTGGCTATTCATCCGGCCGACAAAACAGATCATTACATCAAGCGCTGCGTGGCTATCGCCGGCGACTTGCTCGAACTTAAAAAAGGCCAGGTATTCATAAACGGCAACGCTTCACCCGCGCCGCCTGATGCGCAGTATACCTATACGTTTACCTCTTCGATTGCCCTCGATCCCGAGATCATCAAAGAAGAATTCAACAGTACCGAATTCGGTATGGACATGTATGGACGCTATGTGATAAACCTGCCCTACAACAAGGTCGCTTCTTTCAGCGAACAGCCCTTTTTATCGGGTCCACTGGTGGCCGATGATGAGATCTATGACCCTCGTTCGGTCAATGACATGGATCCGCGCACCACGTCCGGCGATGTATTTCCACAAGACACCACGTACTTTAAATGGACCAAGGATAATTTCGGTCCGTTGTGGATACCCGAAAAAGGAAAGACCATTGCTCTTACGGATTCAACGTATCGTCTTTACGAGCGTGTAATTCGTGTGTATGAGAAAAACGAATTGAGTAAAAAGGATGGTCAGTTCTTTATCAACGGGTCGCCGGCAAGTCAGTATACCTTTTCTATGAATTACTACTGGATGATGGGTGATAATCGCCACGGTTCACAAGATTCCCGCTTTTGGGGTTTTGTTCCCGAAGACAGAGTGGTGGGCAAAGCCTGGATGATCTGGTTCAGTTGGGAGAACGGCCCTCGTTGGAACCGACTTTTTAAGTTGGTAAAATAAGTTGCTATGGAACACTACCAGTTTTCGTATGCGTTGGTCGATAGCGTAGACGTGTTGTCTGCTGCAGATGCAAACTTGCTGCGCAAAGCACAAGCGACTACCCAACTGGCTTATGCACCTTACTCTGGCTTT
>JBIIDB010000126.1:0-5395 GCA_044238505.1 Chitinophagaceae bacterium
GCTAGTCGAAGACCTATGGCTTTTCCGATACCTCGGGTGGCGCCGGTAATGAGAACAGTTTTGTTGGCAAAAGACATGGTATATTAAATTAACAAATGAAGGTCAAAGGGGGTGATGGACGAACAGGTGTATTGAGGATCGATCAGTACTCGGGCAATACAGGTTTTGTCTGAACAATGGCTTCGATTTGTTGCAGTATGTCTGGTGTTAGCTTCTCTACAACCGCTAAGGCATCGAGATTTTCCATCAACTGTTCTTTTTTAGTAGCGCCCAAGATGGCCGTGGTCACATGGGGGTTTTTGACACACCAGGCAATACTCAACTGCGAAGGTGTAACAGACAGCTCGGCGGCCAGCTCAGAGATCTTGACAGCCTTCGCTACCAACTGCTCTTGCATAAGTCGATCGCGCAACCATTCAAAACCCGGAATGGCAAAGCGACTCTCGGCAGGAATTCCTTTGTTATATTTTCCGGAGAGCAGTCCCGAAGCCAGCGGACTCCAAATAGTGGTACCCAATCCCACCGTTTTATAAACCATAAGATATTCATTCTCGATCTTATTGCGCTCAAAAAGATTATACTGCGGTTGCTCCACGCTGGGACCTATCAATCCGTAGTGCTGGGCTACGCGGTGGGCCTCCATAATCTCCACACCGCTCCACTCGCTGGTTCCCCAATAGAGAATCTTTCCCTGTGTGATAAGATTATGCATGCTCCATACCACTTCTTCGATCGGCACATTCTTATCGGGCCGATGGCAGAAATACAGATCGAGATAATCCGTTTGCAAACGTTGCAGCGCCTCGTGACAAGCCTCGGTAATGTGCTTTCTGCTTAAGCCATGTTGATTGGGCTTGTTCTCCTTGCCTCTCCATCCCCAGAAAACTTTGGAAGAGACCACATACGAGGTACGATCCCATCCTTTTTTACGCAATACGCGACCCATCATCTTTTCACTCTCGCCTAAGGCGTATATTTCTGCATTATCAAAAAAGTTGACGCCCTGGTCATACGCGATTCCCATCAACTCATCGGCAACCTGGTCATTGATCTGTTTATGAAAACTTACCCAGCTTCCAAATGAGAGAACACTCAACTGCAGGCCTGTTTTGCCCATATAACGATATTCCATAGCTACAGCATTTAGAATGACAAAGGTAGCAGTAATTAGCCCGCAATGTTATTGCCCCGCAGGAGCTTTGACCGTGCCGGTCGTGGCGCGAAACGTAATGCGCTTAAGGTCTTGGGTGGCCTCTAAGCCCTGCCCCCCCACAATCTGTTGATCGGGGCCCCGGTAAATGGCATACTTATCGGTAGTAAACAATTGTGTTCCCTGATCCCACCAGAGTTCAGGAGAAGTCAGGGTATCCCCTTTTTGTGTGATGACCACCACACTGTCGCGCAAAAAGACCTTGTTGAGGTTTTCGTAATAAACACCATAGCGGGCATCCAATCGGGAATCTATGCGAAGACTATCGTCGTAAAAATCACAATGAACAGTACGAGGAAAGGTCATAGAGATGGTATCACGATTAAGCTTGACCATAAAGGGAGCAACGATCCGGGCTTTGCGTCTACCACTTTGACTGATATAGGTCTCCATATCGGTGGCCTCTTCGGTAAGGGTAACCGAACGAGTCCAGGCATTGAGGGTACGATCATCGTTTTCACAGGCCGACAGCCCGAAAAGAAACAGAAAAAAAATCGATAATGACCGATTAGTCATATTGGCGCTTGATAAACCAGATATCGCTAAGCGAAAAGCCCAAAGAGAGGCGGAATAAATTTTCTTGCAAAACATTGTTGTTTGTTCCTCTGCGAACAAACTCGAACGACAGGTTTATAAAGGTTACTTGGTTGGGGGCCTGACGGCTGATGCCAACAGGCAGGCCTAATCCCATACTGGCGCCCAACTGTGGAAGTGTTCGGCCAAGATTAACATAATCGGGTCCGACAAAAAAACCAAAGCGGTAGGAGACATTAGTAAAGTAACTGCGTTGTGGAACCGGGCTAAGCTGTGCTCCCACGCGTAACTCCCATTTGTCGCGCAACGAATCGGCTTTCCCATAAAAACGATAGTTGGTCCAGGGCTGTGCACTGTAATCTATTCCAAAGAGCCATCCTCCTTCTTTGTTGGGAACAGCAAATTTTTGCAGCGTAAATCCGACCGTATACGAAGCAGGCAATTGTAATTGACCGACAATATCCCGAACATCGGAGACACTGTCGAGACGAACCTGTCCCTGGCTTTGATCGAAATAGAAGGTCTCGCGTACTTGATCTTGGCGAGCCCTGAGCGTTTGACCCAGGTGACCAAAAGCGCCCAATGTCAAAACTATTTTTTTATTGAGCGGAAGCTGGTATTGCAATCCGGCCTGGAGACTTAAGTTACCAAAATTGGTCGTGTTCTGAAATTTAGCCTGGTAGTAAGAAAGGGTGTCGTTCAAAAAGCTGCGACGAGTCATGTAATTCTTTCTTCCAAACAAATAACCCGCATTTAAGCCAATACTCAATTTTTCTTCTATCCCCTTTCTGTCTTTACTAAAAAGTGCAATACCGGTACCCATCGAACCAAGGTATGATCCACCGTCTCCTTCGAACTGTGTTACCGACGTATCGATACTTGCACCCGTCACCGGATCGAGCAATCGTTCATAACGATCGATCTTGTAACTGATTCTGGATACAGGACGGATACCAAAGCTCATGCCCCAGTTCTTGCGCAGCGGAACGCCAACTTGCACATACGAGAAAAGGGCATTGCTGGCGGTAAAGCGTTGTTCTTTTTTGGGATCGCGCAACGTACGGTTATCGATGTTGACAGCCATATCGAGCACCACGCGCCCTGAACTGAGTTTGTTTGATTTCTTTTCTTTCCAGGCCTGAAAGGCAGCGAACGAAGCAGGATTATTAAAATTGACCGACAACGCATCGGTATACCCCGCCGAAATACCCCCCATACTTCGGGTACTGATATTGGTCGATGGAACCAGATCTCCGATGCCGTATCGGGAGTAAGGTGAATTATCCTGCGCGAACAGGGGTCCCGCCCCCCAGAAAATGAGCCCCAGCGTCAAGGCCAGAATAATACGTAACTCGTTGATTTTCTTATATATTATTGACTTCGCTGATCGCATACAGGCCCTTATAGATTAAATCGGGGTCTGCAAATATCTTGTTTTTAAGGTGGGCCGCCAAATAGGGTATATCCCCCCCGGTTAACACCACGTTAAAGTTGTCATAACGTTCAGCATAGGCAGCGATAAAGCCATCCATCTCCAAGGCCATCCCCAGCACCACGCCCGACAAGATATTCGTGTTTGTGTCGTATCCGATAAGTGGCACATCCACCACAGGGGACACCAACGGAAGTAGCGCGGTATGCTGATGTAGTGAACGAAGGCGCATCTCAAGACCCGGGGAAATTCCACCTCCCAAAAATTCGTGACGCGCACTAATAAAATTATAGGTGATACAAGAACCAAGGGCAATGACCAGGTTGTTCATGCCGGGGTAATAATGAACAGCCGCTGCACACATAGCTAACCGGTCGGCGCCGATCGTCGTGGGTTTACCCACCGGCGTAGTAAAGGAAAGTTTTGTCGTATGATCGAGTTTGTGAAAGCGCGTGCTGGCAGCGAGCAGCGTTTCGAGAGCAGGGTTATGCACGATCACTGAAGACAGAATAGAGCGCTGGGGACAATAGTGGCGAAGCAGGTCGGTGATGGTACTGTCGGCATCATCGGACAGCTGAATAGCCTCTCGCAGTATAGGGCCGTCGAATACGGCTACTTTTTTCCGCGTATTGCCAAAATCAAAACACAGGGTTACAGCCATGGTGTGTGATTAAAGAGGGTAGGTCATTAAAGATTGAAGCCGCTCAGGTTTTTAAAGTGTCCATTCAATTGTATGCGTTGCTTGAGTTGTTCGACGCCCGATAACAGTGGGATAGCCTTATGCAAATGGCGCCGTATAAATTCCTTTCGCTGTTTTTCAGAAAAAAGTTTTAGCAGATCGAACTCTTGTTCGACAGTGAGTCCGACATGATGGGCGATCGCATAACTGTCGAGGTCTTCATCGGGCTTTCCGAAATTCTTCTCGATCTGAAGCAGTCGATGAAGGTTACGTACTTTCCCCATCAGTCGTTTCATAACTGCTTTGTCTGCGGTGGTATCATTGTCGGGATAATTGACGATAGCTCCGCTGTACAGCTTATCCGGTATATCGCGAATCAGTTCGAGCAGCCGAAACACCTTTATGCCTCGGGTGTGAATATCCATCTCTCCTCCCTCGTATTGCTTGGCGATACTTTCGATCTCCACCAGGGTCCCAAATTCTTGCATCTGCTTATCGAGCACAACAGGAATACCAAACGGCTTTTTTTGAGCAAAGCACTCGTTGATCAATTGCTTGTATCGAGGTTCAAAAATGTGCAGGTTGAGTGCCTCTCCGGGATACACCACAATGCCGAGCGGAAAGATGGGTGTAAAGTTCGTCATGGGTCAAAGGTATCACTTTTGACACGCTGTGTAATACTGCAGCAGGGCTTGTACCGACCGATCCCAATTAAAATGCGTTTTGATAAATTGTTCGGACTGTGCAGCCATTGCTAAACGAAGTGCCTCTTGCTCAAAAAGTCGCTGCACGGCATCCGCAAGGGCGGGTGCACTTTCGGGGGGTACTTGTAAGGCCGTCTGCTCATGAATAGCATAATCGGCATGACCGCCGATATCGGTACATACTACGGCACATCCGCAGGCCATGGCCTCTGCAGGTGGCAGTGCCCATCCTTCTCCCAAACTGGCCGACATGAATACCGCGTGGTTATTATACAGGCGCGACAGATCGGTGGGTCGTTGATGGTAATGGATCCAGTCGGGTAAATGCTTGGGGCGGGGATAGACACCAAACAGGGTGGCTTGCAGTTGCGGATATGAATGCCTCAGCAGTTCAAAAGCCTGCACGGTATACTGAGACCCCTTTCTTTTTTCTTCCGAGTATAAAGAGATCACCGAAAAAGGAAAACGATCTCGAGGTGGCGTTTGCAGATAAAAACGATCGGCATCGATGGCCAGGGGCAACAGCTGTACGGGCTTTCCGCTCTCCGTTTGTACCAGTTGCTGCAACCAGCGAGAAATAGCCGCATGATAAAGCGGTAAACGAAAAGAATCTTTAACGAGAGGCACCTGTCCACTCCAATGCTCGAAGTCTTGTATCAGATTAATCCGAATGCCTTTTTCCGTAGAAAGGCCTGCCACTGCATAGCTCATCTGCCACCAGGTAGATAAAAGCAGATCCCCGTCTGGGACAAAGGCATCATTGATCTCATCCACGATCAGCGAACGGCACTCGACATGCAACGGAAACCAATGCGGACGCTGTGCCCCTCTCACCC
>JBIIDB010000127.1:0-5387 GCA_044238505.1 Chitinophagaceae bacterium
GTATTTGGCATGATGCCACATCCTGAGCGCGCTTGTTCGACCACTCTTGGTAACACCGACGGAAGATCGATCATTACCGATCTGCTCATCAACAGTGTTCTGCAACCCGCCTGAGGGCCCAATTTATTTGTATGAAAAAGTCAGTGCTTTCTTTTCTTTTGTTATTGGTCTTCTCTCTTGCGCAAGCGCAACTGCAGCCTGTGATTTGGAGCTATAGTGCTAAAAAGACCGCCGATCGTACTTACGAAGTAGAGATGAAGGCCACCATCAAAGAGGGCTGGCATCTCTTTTCCCAAACACAACCTGCTGATGCCATTGCCATTCCCACCGCAATTACGGTCAACCCCAACCCCCTGTTGATCCGCAAAGGGGCCATTCGGGAGATTGGTAAACTCGAAAAGTACAAAGACAAGACCTTGGGGGTAACCGCTTACCAATATGCAGGACAGGTTCGTTTTGTACAGACCGTTGTGCTCAAAGCCAAAGCCAAGACCCTTTTTGCCGGCTCCGTAGAGTTTCAAACCTGTGACGATGAGAAGTGTCTGCCTCCTCAGAAAGTAAATTTTTCAATCCCCCTTCAGTAGGGTA
Source organism: Chitinophagaceae bacterium (assembly GCA_044238505.1). Lineage (GTDB taxonomy): Bacteria > Bacteroidota > Bacteroidia > Chitinophagales > Chitinophagaceae > JJ008. The sequence goes on from JBIIDB010000127.1 coordinate 589, forward strand.
TGGCTAACCTGTATCGCCTCCTTGCACCATTTCTTTTTTTACTGCTGCCCGTCGTGGGTTGGGCACAGTCAGCGACGTTCGCACCCGAGTGGAAGGTCGTGGCCCAGCCTCCCAAAGACGGACAGTATACATTACGATTCTCTTCGCGAATCTCCGGGGGTTGGCAACTTTACGCCCCCGATCAGGTATTACTCGATGTTCCTGTGGCCCTCTTACAGTTTGCAGACAGTAGCATCAGGGTAGATCCCAACGTAACCTTTAGTCCGGCTGCCACCACGGTTTCGAGTGAGTTGTTTGGCCAGCCTGTATCTATACAGCAAGGGGACGTTCAATGGGAGTTCTCCATTCGTATCAACGGGCCTGTCCCTTCGGCTGTTTCCGGACAGCTTTATTACACCTATGGCAAAGACGATATCTTTTACCCGTCAAATGTCTTTTCTTTCCAGGTGCCCTTACAAGGAGGACAATCAGTCGTAGCTGTCGAAAAAGAAAATCTAGTACGTTCCGCACCACTGGCCGCCTGCGGAGATGAATCGCCCGGCAATAAAAGTCTGTTGCAGATCTTTTTACTTGGCGTGTTAGGGGGGTTAATTGCACTGCTCACACCTTGTGTCTTTCCCATGGTGCCGGTAACGGTTACGTACTTTACCAAACGATCGGCTAACCGGCAGGCCGGCATTTTGCAAGCGGCTCTCTACGGACTATTTATTTTTCTGATCTATGTACTCATCACCGTGCCCTTTCATGTGGCCGGCAATGCGATCAGCCCCGAGATCTTTAATAATATATCGACCAATGTTTGGTTAAATCTGCTGTTTTTTGTGGTGTTCGTTGCGTTTGCCCTTTCTTTTTTCGGACTCTACGAGATCGGATTGCCTGCTTCCTTGGCCAATCGTACAGATGCCCGCTCCGGACTGGGTAATTTGGCGGGGCTGTTTTTTATGGCAACGACTTTGGCCATCGTTTCTTTCTCTTGCACCGGCCCCATTCTCGGTACCTTACTGGTAGGCGTAGTCGAGCAAGGTGCTTGGCCCCTTACGATAGGAGCAGCCGGTTTTGGATTGGCCCTGGGATTGCCCTTTGCCCTCTTTGCCATGTTTCCGCATTGGTTGCAATCACTACCTCGCAGTGGTAGTTGGATGACGGAGTTTAAAGTAATACTGGGCTGCATTGAGTTGGCACTTGCCATCAAGTTCTTGTCGAATGCCGACTTGGTAGAGCAGTGGGGATTTTTAAAGCGTGAGGTCTTTTTTGCATTGTGGATTCTGATTGGTTTTGCCATGATGGTCTATCTGAGTGGCTGGCGAAGAAATATACCGCCGGGTACGGGTGCCCGCAGACCTTTTTTGCGTTGGAGTTTGATCGGCTTGATCGGCGCCTTTACGCTCTATATGGTACCCGGTCTCACGAATACCTCCTGGGCCGACCGCCGACTCATCAGTGGATTTCCGCCTCCGCTCACGTATAGTATTTATTCGAAGGAGAAGAGCAAAGCCGGCTCGCTAGAGCCCTTGCATAACGATTACGAGCAGGCGCTGCAACGGGCTCGCGTGCAACGCAAACCTATCCTGATAGACTTTACCGGGTGGGCCTGCGTAAACTGTCGAAGAATGGAGGAGAAGGTTTGGCCCGATCCCAGGGTGGAACGCCTCATGCGAGATGAGTTCGTGGTATTGTCGCTGTATGTGGATGAACGCAAAAAGTTGCCGCTTACGGAGCAACAGACAGTGTCAATGCCTGATGGTAGCACACGAACATTGGTGACCGTGGGAGATAAATGGGCTCATTTTCAAATCAAGTATTTCGGGGCGACCTCGCAGCCGCAGTACGCCCTGATCACGGCCGACGAGCAAATGCTAACACGGCCTAAGTTCTACACGCCCGACCCAACTGAATTTGCCGATTGGCTGGAGTGTGGGCTGGCTGCCTATCGTAAACTTCCCTGAGCATTTTTTTGCGTCATCATTTTGCGCAAATTGATGAGTCCGTATCGCATCCGTCCTAAGGCTGTATTGATACTGCAGTCGGTGAGGCGGGCGATCTCCTTAAAGCTCATGTCTGCATAGTGACGCAACACAATGACCTCTCGCTGGTCTTCGGGTAACTGCAATAGCATCTCTTTGACCCGATCGTGACTTTGTCTTTTGATCATTACGGTTTCGGGGCTGTCTTCGGTAAAGTGAAGCACTTCGAACAGGTCTTGGTCTTCGCTGTTGCGAATGACAGGACTGCGTTTTACTTTCCTAAAGTGATCCACACAGCAATTGTGCGCGATGCGCATGGCCCAGGGTAAGAATTTTCCTTCTTCGGTGTAGCGGCCGGCCCTTACGGTATCGATGATGCGGATAAAGACATCCTGAAAAATATCTTCAGCCAGAAATTTATCCTTCACCAAAAAGTAGATCGACGTGTAGAGTTTGTCCTTATGACGCAGCACCAATGTCTCCATGGCCATGAGGTTGCCCTCCTGAAATAGCCGCACCAACTCGAGATCCGATTGTTTCGATAGGGGATGCATGACTTTTACGCTTTGTACTGCCGCAGCAGTGATGTTTCAATAAAGGACTGCCAGGGGCAGCGTTGTTGCGTAAAAGTGGGCGATAGGCCGTTTGTTTTAGTTATAAACCGGCTAAGCCGGGTCTGTGAAGATACGATTTCTAACCGAAACTACCAACTGGACAGCATACGGTCCACAGAAGTCCTGCCAAAAAAATGTTAATTGCCTTTACCTTTGACGGTCAACGCTATGGCTTTGAATTCTCCCATACAGATCCGGGGTGCTCGCATGCATAATTTAAAAAATGTATCGGTCGACATTCCCCGAAAAAAACTAGTGGTGATCACGGGTGTATCCGGATCAGGTAAATCTTCGCTTGCCATCGATACGCTGTATGCCGAAGGCCAACGTCGTTACGCAGAGAGCCTGAGTGCATATGCCCGGCAGTTTCTTGACCGGATGAGCAAACCGGAGGTGGATATGATCAAGGGGTTGAGTCCGGCCATTGCCATCGAGCAAAAAGTTATTACCCGTACCGCACGCAGCACGGTAGGAAGTCTCACCGAGATCTACGAGTACTTGCGATTATTATTCGCCAGAGTGGGTACCACGATCTCTCCGATATCGGGTATGCCAGTTAAAAAAGACCAGCTTAGTGACGTAGTTGAGGCTATCAGTGCGACCAATACGGGGGATAAGGTTTTTATACTGGCGCCATTTTTAAAGACCGGCCAGCGACAGCTTCGTGAGGAGTTGTCCATTTTGCAGCAAAAAGGATTTACCCGGGTCATTGCGTCCAAGGGCAAGAAAGGAACGTTTGATACGGAACAGCTAGACGATTTGCTGACGCTTACAGACAAGATATTGTCTTCGTATAAGCTACATTATGTAGTGATAGATCGTATCGTCGTCAAGTCGTTTAGCGAAGAAGATCTGCACCGACTAGCCGATTCGGTGGGGCTGGCGTTTGCCGAAGGAGAAGGACAGTGTTCTCTTTTGATTAACGAGACTCGCTTCTTGCATTTTAATAATCGCTTTGCATGTGATGGTATGTTATTCGAGGAGCCCTCGCCTCAGCTTTTTTCGTTCAATAATCCGTATGGGGCTTGTCCGGTCTGTGAAGGTTTTTCGCAGGTGCTGGGCATCGATCCCGATCTGGTCATTCCTAACAAACAATTAAGCGTATACGAGGGAGGGGTAGCTCCGTGGAAGGGAGAAAAAATGGATTGGTGGCGGCAGCAGTTCGTAAAAGGAGCAAAAAAGATCGATTTTCCCATACATAAGCCTATTGCCTCACTGACCGCCAAGCAGTACAAACAACTCTGGGAAGGAGCTCCTGGCATTTATGGCATCGACGATTTTTTTAAAGATGTGGAGGCTCATCTCTACAAGGTGCAGTTTCGAGTGATGCTGAGTCGCTATCGAGGACGCACCCATTGTCCATCTTGTCAGGGATATCGCTTGCGCAAAGAGGCCCTGTATGTTCAAATTGACGGACATCATATCGGAGAGTGCTGCACCATGCCCGCTTCTGCATTAGCAGTGTGGGTTAGGGGGCTCGATAAAAAATTAAATGCTCATCAACAAAAGATCGCTTCTCGTATTCTGATCGAACTCAATAATCGGATAGAAACCCTGCTCAAAGTGGGCTTAGGTTATTTAACGCTGCACCGGCTTGCCAATTCCCTGAGTGGGGGAGAGAGTCAGCGCATACAACTAACCCGCAGTTTGGGTTCTACTCTCACGGATTCGCTCTACATTCTCGATGAGCCCTCCATTGGTCTTCATCCCCGCGATACCGCCAATCTGATCTCCGTCTTAAAGGAGCTTCGCGACTTGGGTAATACGGTGCTGGTCGTAGAGCACGATGCACAAATGATGCAAGCGGCCGATTACATTATCGATATGGGTCCGCTGGCCTCTCATTTGGGAGGAGAAGTAATTGCCGCAGGTCCGCCTGCCTCGCTGCTCCGTAATAAGGAGAGTTTGACGGGGCGTTATTTGAGTGGTGCGCTCCAACTGGCGATTCCGCAAAAGCCTCGGATCAGTAAACGGTCGCTCGAGATCAAAGGTGCTGCACAGCACAACCTCAAGAATATCGATGTGGCTATTCCGCTGCAAGTACTCTGCGCTGTCTGTGGCGTGAGTGGAAGTGGCAAGACCACCTTGATCAAACAGATCCTCTATCCTGCCTTAAAAAGACAATTGGGCGATTACAGTGTGGCCCCCGGCCTTTTTTCCGGACTCGCGGGTGACCTGAACCTGATCAACCAGGTAGAGTTGATCGATCAAAACCCCATTG
>JBIIDB010000128.1:0-5386 GCA_044238505.1 Chitinophagaceae bacterium
GGAAGCGGTCTTAGGGCAGTTGCTGCGCGACAACCAGTTGACCATTGCCACCGCAGAGAGTTGTACCGGCGGGCTCATTGCGCATCAACTCAGTACGGTACCCGGTGCCTCTGCATATTTAAAAGGAGCCGTCGTATGTTATGCGAATGATATAAAAGAAGACGTACTGGGGGTGCAACATAGTACGCTAAAGAAGCACGGTGCTGTCAGCGAAGAGGTGGTTACCGAAATGGTAATGGGTGCGCTTCGCGTGCTTAAGGCCGATCTGGCGCTGGCCGTATCGGGCATCATGGGTCCCGAGGGAGGAAGTGCCGAGAAGCCTGTAGGAACCGTATACGTGGCGGTCAGCAATGGCCAAAAGACCTCTACGCATAGATTAAAACTAGGATTTGACCGGGCCCGCAATACGCAACAAACAGCCCTGTTCGCCCTAAACCTGCTGCGCAAGTTTATCGTGTCGGAAGAAACCGGGAATAGAAAGGAGGCCCAATAACCGTGTGACCTACACTACTCAACAACCGCAACGCTACCCTTCTGCCTCCTAACTGGGCGATCTGATTTGCTTCAAATTACTACCTTTGAACTTTACGATCCTTGCTAAATAATACCCACTATGGCTCTTGTTGATCTGGTCATGCCGAAACTTGGCGAAAGTATCATGGAAGCGACCATCTTAAAATGGCATAAGCAACCCGGTGATACCGTGGCACAAGACGAAACGGTATTGGAGATCGCCACCGATAAAGTTGACAGTGAAGTCCCCAGCACAGCAGCCGGTGTCATTGAGCAACTATTGTTTTCTGTAAACGATGTCGTTCCCATCGGAACGGTCATTGCCAAAATACGGACCGGATCGGCAGAAACTGCACCCGTTACGCCTGCTGCACCGACACCCGCAATGGCCAACCCCGCTGTTGTAACGCAAGTGACCACCGCCCAGCCAGCCGCCACCCCCGCAGCCACTGCCGGAGGTACCGGACGTTTTTACTCCCCACTGGTCCTGAACATTGCTACCAGCGAGGGCATCGGACTAGCCGAACTGGAAACAATTGCAGGCACCGGCAACGAAGGAAGAGTCACCAAAAAAGACATCCTGGAATACGTCAGCAAGCGACAAGGTGGCTTTGTGCCAACCCCGGCTGCAGTAAGTCATACGGCCGTGCCACAACAAGAAGTCGTTATCCCCTTAACAAAGATCGAGCCCGCACCCCTGCCCGTAAACTATAGTGGCAATGTAGAGATCATCGAGATGGACCGAATGCGCAAACTGATTGCGGAGCACATGGTCCGCAGCAAGCATACCAGCCCGCATGTGACCAGTTTTACCGAGGCAGACGTTACGAACCTGGTCCTATGGAGAGACCGCGTTAAGAAAGAATTCGAAAAACGTGAGTCTACTAAGATCACGTATACGCCCCTTTTTATTGAGGCCATCGTTCGCTGTATAAAAAAATTCCCGCTCATTAATTGCTCCCTCGACGGCACCAACATCATTGTAAAAAAAGATATCAATATCGGGATGGCAACGGCCCTTCCCTCGGGCAACCTGATCGTACCCGTTATCAAGAATGCCGATCAATACAATATGGTAGGACTGGCTAAACAAGTTAACCAATTGGCCGATGCAGCCCGACAAGGCAAGTTGAAAGTCGACGACACGCAAGGAGGCACCTTTACACTTACCAACGTGGGTACGTTTGGATCACTGATGGGAACGCCCATTATCAATCAACCCCAGGTTGCTATTCTGGCGGTGGGCGCTATTAAAAAACGTCCCGTAGTGGTAGAGACGCCGGCTGGTGACTCTATTGCCATCAGACATATGATGTACCTGAGTATGAGTTACGACCACCGCATTGTGGACGGAAGTTTGGGAGCGACCTTTTTGACAGCCGTTGCCAAAGAATTAGAAAGTTTCGACCCCGACAGACAACTCTGATCGACCATTACTCCTCCGGTGTTGATCCGTCAAGGCCCCAATCCCTGCCCTTGTTAAGCGCGGGAACTCCCTCTGTCAACCAGCGAGCAGGTTTTTCTCCTTTGAGCAACCAATCGAAGAACTGTTGTTGCCGAATCGAAATATCCTTTTGATTCTTTCGTTCACGCAGGTTATGAGCCTCTCCATTATAATTGAGCATCCACACTTGCTTGCCCAGTCTTCGCAGGCCGGTAAATAGCTCAATACCCTGATACCAGGGAACAGCCCCGTCTGCATCGTTAGCCATGATGACCAAGGGAGTTTTGACCTTAGGTAAATGAAAAAGCGGCGAGTTAGTTATGTAAAGATCAGGCCTTTCCCACAACGTGGCCCCAATGCGACTTTGAGAAACCTCGTATTGAAACTGCCTGTTGATCCCACTCTCCCAACGAATACCGCCATAAGCGCTGGTCATGTTGGCCACCGGTGCCCCGGCCCAGGCTGCTTTGAACAGGTTTGTCATCGTCACCAACTGTGCTACTTGTATACCGCCCCAGCTCTGCCCCTGGATAGCCATATTACGAGCATCGATGTAAGGCAACTTGGCCAAGCTGTTGGCGGCACTCACAACATAGTTGTAACAACTTTTGGCCGGATATCCTTTTGTATAAAAGATGTCGGGAGAAAAGACGATATAACCACGGCTTACATAAAAAGAAATATTCAAACGACTCCCGGTGGGTGTGGGTGGAATATAATTGTGTAAGGTTTCTGTATGTGTCTCGTAAAAATAAAAGATAACAGGGTACTTTTTCGTTGGATCAAAATTTTCGGGACGATACAAGATACCTTGTGCGGGCTTTCCGTCCAGCGCTTTATAGCGGTACAAGGTAGCCGTTCCCCAATTGTACTGCTGCTGCTGGGGGTTGATCCATGAGATACGGCGCTCGGCACCCGACGCAGAGAGCCCGGCAGCCAGTTCCCACACGTGCAGATCAGGCGATTGTTCGTACCGTTCCTTGGTATAGGCGATCACGGGTGCACGCAGCGCTTTTATCGGTACCCCGTAAGCGAACGAACCGGCCTGACGATTTGCAAAGCGCAGCCGACCACTTTCCCACTCGGCTACCGCAATACCGGCATCCCGGTTTTCTTGCTGTTGGTAGCGCCAATACAGTGATCCCTGTTGCGGAACATACTCCTGCTCGGGATCCAAGGAAATAAACCGATAATTCTCTTTTTGCAGCCGCCCCACTCCCGTGATATTTTTTACGGCGCTGTTTGCACGAATACTGACCCTCCAGGCATCATAGCGATCATAGATCAATACCTGGGTGTCACCGGGTAGCCACCCGGCCATGCCATAGGGAAAAGCCGGTCCGGGCATGTCGTGCAACTCATCATACAACGGATGCGGAATAGAACGGGTAATGGTACGCACCTGGACTCCATCCCAACTCTGGTATTGACGCAGGTCGGCATCGTACCAGACCAATGCACTACCCTTGGGAGAAACAGATGAAGCAAAGAAATTGCCGTTGAGATCCGCCTTGATGAGCCGGCGTTCTCCGGTCAGCACATCCAAGCGGTAAATATCTTTTTTAGTGGCGCCCGTCCACTGAAAGGGTATGCGCTTGCCATAGTCACTGGTTGCATATACCCAGGGACTTTCGGCATCCTTGGGAATATACACCGTTTCTGCCTCGGGTGTACCCAACTGTACGAGCCGACCACGATCTATATGATAAACGGCCAGGTATGAACGCTCTTGATTTCTTTTTAACTCATAGAGCTGCTGGGTCTGCAAATAATCATCGTTATAATGCCAGATATCGACTTTTACCTGCTCGGCCTCCGGGGTGCTGGTATCTTTTGCCGGCACTATGAAGGCCGTACCAAAAAACAATCGGTTACCCGATTCGCTAAACCGCAGCTCCGCAAATTCACTGATGGTCATTCCCAGCTTCATGCCAGGCGTGTTACGGTCGGCGATCGCGATGGCCGTATCGGTGCGATGGTCGTGATGATAGAGTTTGTAATACTTGACAAGCTCCTTGGGCCGCGCTTCGCGTTCGGCCACAAAGGCCAGCTGACGACCATCAGAAGAGAAGGAAAACTTTCTGATATCGTTTGCCCCTCGTAAAAGAGTATCCACCTTCATTCCCATCGCATGGACCAGCAGCACAGCTGTTTTGCTCAGGGAATCTTTACTGTTTCTGGCTTGCTCTGCGACCAGCCTGCCCCCTTTTTTTGAAAGTTGAAACTCAGTGATACGAGGCAATGTCAGACGATCACCGGTAGCCGGTTGTACGATCAACAGATCGGCCGGAGCTTCTCCACCTTCGGCCGCTTTCTCTGTGCTCTCCAAAAGAAGGGCCACCCAACCTTCTTCGTCGGAGGGCATTTTAAAAGATCGGACATTGGCAAACTTTAGAGCGCTGTCTTTACCCAACTCCAGTATACCCACTGAGTCTTTGGGCATTTCTTCTGGCTTTTTCTTTTTGTTTCTGGCTTCTTTGATCGCTGCATAGAAAGGTTTGATCTTATAGACGACATAGCGGTTGTTATAACTGATAACTGCACCATACCCTCTGGGAATTTCGCGACGATAATCGGAACGCAGCGATTGCAGCACCAACGTGCCATCGCCTTCTTGCACATCGATAGTAAATACAGCCCAGTTTCCATCGGCACTCAAGGCTCGTTCGCCCACGCGCTGCCAACTGTCATAAACCTGGTGATCAAGAGGCATTTTTTGTGCCAGTAGCGAACCGGTCAATAAGACGGGGAGCAAAAACAAGAAACGGATCGTTTGCATATGTAATAGGAATATGGATCTAAGATAATTTAAACAAATCAGAAAGTAGGTTGTTATGTCGATCATCTACCCGATATGAAAAAACTCCTTTTTTTTACCTTACTGGCAGCCACTCTCCAAAGCAGTCTTGCGCAAGGATTAGGGACTGTGGCAGGCACCATCACCGACAAAAATTCGCTGACCCCGCTGCCCGGTGTCACTGTTAAACTAGAAGGCACTATACTGGCAACGGTTACGGACTCACTGGGCCGGTTTCGGATTGCAGGCATCACGCCTAAGACGTACACGCTTCGCATCAGCTCAATCGGATTTGCAGAGCTGGTACTGTACAATACAGTAATCACAGTTGGTAACGAACTGAATCTGACTCTGCAGCTCGAAGCAGCCGCTACCAGACTGGCAGAGGTTACCGTCAGCTCTGGCAGGAAAACAGCCATCGCTGCCAGCCTGGAGACACCGCTGAGTGTGCAAAAACTCACTACCGAAGAGATCCGCAGCAACCCCGGCGGCAACTTTGATGTATCGAGAGTGATACAGGCCCTTCCGGGGGTAGGAGGAACGGCCGGTAGTGTGGGCGGATACAGAAATGACATCATCATCCGGGGAGGTGCACCCAACGAGAATGTATACTATTTGGATGGGATCGAGAT
>JBIIDB010000129.1:0-5377 GCA_044238505.1 Chitinophagaceae bacterium
TCGACGAGACTACCGATGTAGCTACCATCGAATCGATCGCCGCTTGCTTCGAAGCCACTATAAACAACGGAACCTCCTTCAACGAGACCGATAGCATTGCTGCTATCCCCGCTGCATTACACAGAAATAGCGCGTTTCTGACACACCCCGTTTTTAATACCCATCGCAGCGAGAGCCAGATGATGCGCTACATCAAACAACTCGAGAACCGCGATCTCTCGCTCAACACCTCGATGATCTCATTGGGCAGTTGCACCATGAAACTCAATGCCGCCACTGAAATGATGCCCCTCAGCTGGCCCGAATGGAGCAGCATCCATCCCTTCGCACCGGCAGCACAGACAAAAGGGTATCAATATATCATCGACCAACTGAGCGACTACCTGTGCGATATCACTGCCTTTGATGCGTGCAGCATGCAACCCAATAGCGGGGCCCAGGGAGAATATGCCGGACTGCTCACCATCCGTGCTTTTCACCAAGCCAATGGAGAGCCACATCGGAATGTGATGCTGATTCCTATATCGGCGCATGGCACTAACCCGGCCTCTGCTGTGATGGCAGGCATGAAGGTGGTAGTAGTAAAGGCACTCGATAACGGTTATATCGATATGGACGATCTCAATGCCAAGGCCACCCAATACAGCAAGGACTTGGCCGGCATCATGATCACCTATCCCAGCACCTACGGGGTCTACGAAGAGACCGTCAAGGAAATTACCGGCATCATTCACCAACACGGCGGACAAGTGTATATGGATGGCGCCAATATGAACGCACAGGTAGGGCTTACCGCCCCCGGTCTGATCGGCGCCGATGTCTGTCACTTGAACCTACACAAGACATTTGCCATCCCCCATGGCGGTGGCGGTCCCGGCATGGGCCCCATTTGCGTAAAAGCGCACCTGGCACCCTACTTACCCGGACATACACACCATGGCAGTTCTTCCGCGGTTTCAGCCGCGCCCTATGGATCGGCTTCAATTTTGCTGATCTCCTACGCCTACATTCGCCTGCTGGGACCCACCGGCTTGCGGGCGGCTACCGAATACGCGATATTGAATGCAAATTACATGCGTGCCAGACTCGAGCAGCATTACGATATTTTATACACGAATCAAAGTGGGCAATGCGCACACGAGTTTATTGTCGATCTGCGGCCTTTTAAAAAGACAGCTGAGATCGAAGCAGAAGATGTAGCCAAACGTTTGATGGATTACGGCTTTCATGCGCCCACGATGAGTTTTCCGGTAGCGGGCACCATCATGATTGAGCCCACAGAAAGTGAGGACAAGGCCGAGCTGGATCGTTTTTGCGATGCTATGATCTCTATCAGAAATGAAATTCGCGCCATCGAAGAAGGTAAAGCCGACAAAAAGGATAATCTGCTGAAAAATGCACCCCACACGCAACAAACGGTGATGGCCGACCAGTGGACCCATCCTTACACCCGCCAAGAGGCCGCTTATCCGCTCTATTATGTAACGCATAATAAATTCTGGCCGACTGTATCGAGGGTCAACAATACGCACGGAGACAGAAACCTGGTATGTACCTGCGAACCCGTATCCTCCTATGCAGAAGAGGCTTGATGTGTCGGTAATTCTGTTTAGGGAGTATGCTGCAAAAAGCGCTGCTCTACGACGGGCCAATTGATCAGTTGCCACCAAGAGGCGATATAATCGGCACGGCGATGCTGATAACGCAGGTAATAGGCATGCTCCCAAACATCCAGCCCCAGTAGCGGAATACCCTTTAAAGGTGAATTGTTCATGAGCGGATTGTCCTGATTGGGTGTAGATCCCACGTGCAGCGTACCCCCTTGTCCGACGAGCAACCATGCCCAGCCGCTACCAAAGCGAGATTTCGCTGCTTCTGTAAACTGCTCTTTAAATTGAGAGAAGGAACCGAATTTTTTCTCGATCGCAGTAGCCAGCGCTCCCGAAGGAATCGCATTACTGCCGTCTTGTGGTGCGCGCAGAGTCTGCCAAAATAATTCATGATTATAGTGTCCGCCCGCATTGTTGCGCATTTTATCAGAATAATTCGAGATCTGGCCCAACAATACCGTCAGCGGCATGGCGGCCTTATCTACCTTTTCGGCAAGACAGGCATCTTGTAGATTTTTAGTGTAGCCGGCCGCATGCTTGGTGTAATGTATTTCCATAGTCAGGGCATCGATGATCGGCTCCAAGGCCGCGTACGCATAGGGCAAGGGCTGCTGCTGGTAATTGATGTCCCCAGCAGGGAACGAAAAAAAACGGTCGCGGGCCGCAGCGGTCCATCCTGAAAGCGCCAGTAAACCGGCTGCGCTTTTTAGAAAGGTTCTTCTGTTATTGTCCATTATCTTTAGTTTACGCAGGCAGTCATTTGCCGATGAATCTGATAGGCCTATCTTTATTCCCGATTAGGGATTATGCAACAACACCACTTTTTAAAAATACGATCTTTGGGCTGGCTGACCAGCCTGATCTTGATCAGTTTCTCGGCCCGCGCGCAACAGCATGGCAGAATGGAAACCGACCGGCCAGATCAAACCGAGAGTTTTTACATTACAAAAAAGGGATTCATTCAAGGAGAGATCGGATTTAACAACGAACGATACCTGGGTTCGAGGGTGGCCGTTCACCCCACCGCCCTTTGGAAAGCCGGACTGCATGAGAAATTCGAGTTGCGCATCATTACCGAACTCAACACGGTAAAGCCCCTGCTGATGAGCCCCTCCTTTCCCGAGAAAGCCAGCGGATTGTTGCCCGTTCAAGTTGGCGGAAAGATCGCGCTCTGCAAAGAAAACAAATTGTTACCCGCTACCTCACTTATCTTTCATACCGGTATACCTACGCTGGGGTCAAAAAACTTTCGCACCCCCCGCTGGTCACCCAATTTCCGTTTTGTGATGCAACACACCTTGGGCGAGCAGACAGCGCTCGGCTATAACCTGGGTGCCGAGTGGAATGGATTTTCGAACCAGGCCACTTGGATCTATACGATCGCCCCCGGTATGAATATTGGGAAAAAATGGTACGGCTACATAGAGGCCTTTGGCAGTATCCTGCGCGGAGAAAAACCGGCGCATGTCATTGATGGCGGTATCGCCTACTATGTGAATGATGATGTAAAACTGGATGTGTCGGCCGGTCTTGGCCTCTCCGAGCAGGCGATCGACAACTATGTGGCCGTGGGACTTTCTTTCCGCTTTGCCGCCTTTACCAAAGATTAGCGTCTCTTTTTAAAAAATCCGAGCCAGGTGCTCTCGAGCGTCAATAACCAACTCCGCTCAGCCATGCGGTCCATGGTTCCACTTACCTGAAAACGATGGCCGAGGTTTAGTTTCGTGCTGCTGGAAAATATCAGCTGCAAGGCCGGAGCCAAATCAACATAGTATCTTTTATTGTCCAATGAACGCTGACTCAGCAACTCAGCATAGAGATTCAAATTGGTCTGTCGATAATCTTTGTACTCTCTTGGAAAAATCAAGTACCCGCCAGAGAAGCTGAACTGAAGGGTCTGAAAGGTGCGGGCCGGATCAAAGAGTGCCGCATTTTTTCGGGAGTAGTGCAGCACCTGTGTATGAGAACCCGTAACAGATAAGGCCAACCTATGCGTTAACCGTGTAGCAATAATGCCAGCCTCCAGTCCGGATTTGTCTCCCATAAGCGATACTTCATCATGATCAAAAGGAGCCGCTGTATAGGCGCCTTCTACATAAGCCGCCAATCGAAAATGACGGTGCACATCATCAGTCGACAACAACCGATAACGCGAATAAAAGCCGATCGACTCGGGCTTTACGGCATACGTCATCATATTGCCCCAACTACCTCCTACCCGCATCGTCCAACGACCGGTCAATCCGGCGATCAATTGTAAGTTGTTGCGAAAGCTAAAGCGATCGTACATGGCATTTTCACCCATCAGGTGCGTACGGGAGCGAACAGTAAGAGAGCGAGCCGGCATTACCGAAGCAGGATCGGTAAAAACATAGAGCTCTTGAGCAGTTGCAGCAAAAGATCCCAGCTGCAGCAACAGCAACAGCCTTCCTGCTTTCTTTATCATGGCTTTTGCTTTTTATAGATCTCTTCTAACTTTTTTTCCAATTCGCCGCCATGCAGGTTTCTGGCAATAATATTCCCCTCGGGATCGATCAGAAAACTAGCCGGCACCCCCAACACATCCCATGCGGTTGCTACCGCAGAATTCCAGGCCAGGGTATCGACCAATTGGGTCCATCGCAGCCCATCCGTACGGATGGCTCGCTGCCAGGCTTTTTTATCCTCATCAAGTGACACACTCAGCACCTCAAAACCCATGGGATGAAAACGCTTATAGAGCTTTACCAGTGTGCGATTAAAAATCCGGCATGGGGGACACCAGGAAGCCCAAAAATCTACCAATACATAGTTGTTGCGAAAGCTGCGCACGTCTACCTGCTTGCCAGCCCGATCGGGCAACACCAAGGCAGGTGCCGGCTGCTGAAAATGAGGCTGAGCATTGACCGACTGCGTAAATAAAAAAAAGGTCGCCGCTGCGATCAAGAACAACTTGTTGACAGGCAAAAGCAAAACTGACTGAAGTACCGATAACATCACTATTGACTTTTTAGATAAAACACCGGAGAGCTATCGATAGCGACGGGCTGCTGGCGCAGCATCGTTCCCAGCGAGCTGGCACTGATCTTTGCATAGGCCTTCTCGGTCAAAAAATGTTCGTTGAGCACCTGGTAAGATTTGGCCTCACCCCGTTGCGTGGATTCGAGTACACAAAAAAAAGTTTGTCCCTCTTTAAAAGGCTTATTAAACGACACCGGTTCGCTTGCCTCTGCACGGGTCAGATACAAAGCCCCAATAAAAAAACCGGCCTCTTCTACGGCAGCTCGAATCTGATCGGGTGCAATAGACGCACCTGGTTTTGCCATGATATCAAAGGATGATTCTTTGATCCGGGCACTAACTTTTTGTACAAAAGGTAACTTTTCGAGCGCCTGATGGATGGCTTTGCTACACAATGCACAAGTCAGTCCCGTGGTCTGCAAGTTGGCTTGAGTGAATTGCGCAAAGCCATGCTGTTGCCCCCAAAACAGAAGCAACAGCATGGTAATTTTTTTTAGCATGATCGGCCTTAGGATTTAGCGCAACAACTTTTCTTGCAGTCAGCTTCTTTTGCGCATTTGTCTCCTTTACAGCAGTCCTCTTTCTTAGAAGAGGCGGCACACTTCCCTTCTTTGCAACAATTCTTTTCGTTAGCCTTAGTGCAAACGCCATCCTTACAGCAGGAGGACGCTGCTACAGCCGCTGTTCTATCGTATTTGCAGCAGCCATGTAATTTATCGTAAGCGGCATCGGTGGCACGGGCACCTGCATTGTCATACCCGACTTCG
>JBIIDB010000018.1:0-18370 GCA_044238505.1 Chitinophagaceae bacterium
TTAATTGATTATCAGGCTTTTATAAGTGGTGTGGGGCGGGATCGAACCGCCGACACAAGGATTTTCAGTCCTTTGCTCTACCGACTGAGCTACCGCACCATCCGGGCTCCACTACTGAAGCGGACTGCAAATATAGGCCTGAAAATCATACCAAGCAAGCTAAACCGGAGCTGCGGAGACCCCCCGTTCAATGAACGTTGAGCCATGCTATTGTTTAGTCCGACGCCGATAGTCGCTACGCAGCCACACCTTTTTAAACACGATCTCCCGATAATTATTTCTTTCATATAAAATGCCGATCCGGTTTTTAGCAAGTCTCACCAGATCGCTGTAAGCGGTGAAATCATTTTGCGTTTTGCCGTGTTCAGTAAGAGGTTGATGATCGATCAGGAGCGAGGTGGGCCATGTTTTTCCCTCATCGTTACTGATGCGAAGTGTTAAACTATCTCGGCGGGTTCGACTGGCCGGATTAGAAAATGCCAGCACGCTACGGCCACGCTGCCATCCGATGTTGAGCAAACTTCCTTGACACACCGGGTCAATCAATTGCGGATCAAAATAACTGCTATCCCATCGTTGCCCGCCATTGCTGCTGATCGAAACAATTCGCAAGCGTTGATCACCGGATTGATTCCGGCTGTTCAGCAACAACCGGTCACCCGATAGTTCGGCGGCGGTCGATTCATTACTACCCGATACAGCTATTGATTCGCTTAACGAAAACGTTTTACCATGATCATCGGAATAAAATCCATGCGCGCGATAATCTTTAAAAGCCGAAAGGGGTGGTCCGGCAGAATGATTGGCGGCAATATAGAGACGGCCACGGTAGGTGCCCTGCACTATTTGTAATGCATGGCCCGGGGTGTTGGCATACGAGCGCCAATCATCGGGCAAACCTTGTCTATGCACCTGAGAACTGATGGGTAGAGGGGCTGACCACGATCGTCCCTGATCAATAGATGTGATATACCAAACCTGCCGACATCCATTGCCTTTTCGAATTTCGTTCTCATGATTATTACCGGTATTGTAAAATAAAAAAATTCGTCCGTTAGGGTAAGCCGGATCCAGTCTGTCTACTACAGGTGCAGGGTTACCGGCCTGCAGCGAGTCGTCATCTGCAATCACTTGCAGTGACGACCACGTACGCCCGTTGTCACGGCTGCGCTTCATAACAATATCAATATCGCCAAAATCACCGGCATGTCGAACGCGTCCTTCGCAAATGGCCAACAGATCGCCATTGGTAGCCTGAACAATTGCCGGGATGCGGAAGGAGGCGTACCCACTCTCACCGGCGGTAAAAACAGTTTGCTGTGCAGATACAGAATCGGAAACCGACAATAGCAGGCAACCTGAAAAAGCGGCGTACAGTAAGAGACTACGTTTTTGTTGCCGTAAGTTCATCCCGATAAATAGTATTATTTTGGTGGTAGGAAAATTACTTTAAAAATTTTCAAATGAGAAAACCATCTTGTCCTCGGATAGTTGTCATTTTTTTCAGCAGTATACTCTATATAGCGCAGCCAATAGCTGCACAACTACAACTCAGTTCAATAGAAGCCAAGATCAGCAAGACGATCGAAGAGCAGTGGGAGTCTACACTTTCTTTATTGCAACAATCGGTCGACATCAATAGTGGTACATATAACAGTAAAGGCGTTCGTGCCGTGGGCGAGTTGTATGCAAACGAGTTGCGTGCTCTCGGCTTTACGGTGGAGTGGATCAGTTTGCCCGACTCTATGCAGCGTGCCGGGCACTTGGTAGCCTATCGCAAAGGCACGCAAGGCAAAAAGCTTTTTTTAATTGGCCATCTCGATACAGTATTTGAACCCGACATGCCGCCTAATCCTTTCACTAAATTAAATGACAGTACAGCTACCGGGCAAGGTATCAATGATATGAAAGGGGGCGATGTGATGATCATCGCTGCACTCAAGGCACTACATCAACAAAATTTATTAGACAAGACGACGATTACAGTATATATGACGGGTGATGAAGAGAATGCCGGTTATCCCCGTGACATTTCACGTGGCGATTTTATGGCTCGTGCCAAAGAGCATGATATTGCCCTGGCCTTTGAGACAGCTTCCGGCATGGGCACGATCGCAACGGCCCGCCGAGGAGCCAGTGGATGGCAACTGGAAGTAGAGGGTAAGCAGGCGCATTCTTCGGGTGTGTTTGGCTCGGCCGGGTATGGTTCTATTTATGAAGCCGCTCGCATTATCAATAGTTTTCGGGAGCGGCTCAGTAAAGAGCAATACCTCACGTTTAATCCCGGTCTTATAATAGGCGGCTCCGAGGTAGCCTACCATCAAGAAGCGCAACAGGGCACTGTTTCCGGCAAAACCAATATTATTTCTCCGCGCACGGTGGCTAATGGAGATCTTCGTTTTATCAGCGAGCAACAAAAAGAGAACGCCCGTACCGTAATGCGGGAGATCGTTTCTCAATCGCTGCCCGGCACTAAGGCCGCTATCAGTTTTGTAGATGGTATTCCTTCAATGCCTCCTACGGAAGGGAATACAAAGATGGCCGCACAGTTAAGTGAGGTAAGCCAGGCATTGGGCTTCGGCAAGGTCAATCCGGGCAATCCGGGTAGTCGCGGTGCCGGTGATATTTCTTATGTGGCTCAATACCTGGATTGTTTAGATGGGCTGGGGGCCAGTGGCCGCGGGGCGCATGCACCCGGCGAAACAATCAACTTGTATGAGTATCCTAAACTGACCCAGCGGGCAGCTGTATTTATCTATCGGTTAACTAGGTAAACATGGAAAAAGCAGTAAGCTTATCCAGTGCATAGCGGTATTTTCTTTCCTGCATTTTCCCTTACTTTTGTTTCGCAACCCCAACTCTGATGCGGAAAATCCTTTTCTCGACACTGTTTTTTTCTCTTGTAGTACTGGTTTCTTGTAAGAAAGATATTCCGGATAACGGATCGAACAATCCGCCGGTTATTACGCTCCAGGATAATGACCATTTGCTGCCGGGTAATCCCAGTAATGCGCAAACAAATCCCAGTTCAACCACCAATTACTTAAAGGATAATATCTATTACAAACTCAGCTATAACAGTGCTATGGGTACACCCAACTGGGTGGCTTGGCATCTGCAAAGCGAAGACTGGGGGTCTACAGCTCGCCAAGATGATTTTCGTTCCGATAATGCGCTGCCGAGCGCCTGGTACCGGGTTGCAAGTACCAGTTATACGGGCTCTGGCTTCGATCGTGGGCATAACTGTCCTTCTGCTGATCGGACCGCTTCGGTCGCTGCTAATTCTTCGACTTTTTTAATGACAAATATGATCCCGCAGTCGCCTATGCTCAATCAAGGTCCTTGGTCGGGATTAGAAGATTTTACGCGTACTAATTTAGTGGGCACAGCCAATGAGGCTTGGGTGTTCATGGGCAATTATGGTAATGCAGGAGGGGTGGGCAGTAATGGTGCGTTCACCACTATCGATAACGGTCGCGTTCGGGTACCGTCCAAGGTGTGGAAAGTGATCGTGGTGATTCCTAAGGGCAATAACGATCTGTCACGGATAAACCGGTCGGCTACCGTGCTTTGTGTTAGTATGCCCAATGATAATCGTCTTTACACGGCCTCCAACAAAACCGCATGGAGGGACTACCTTATTTCTGTCAGTGCGCTTGAGATCGAATCGGCTGCTAACGGAACACCGCTCAATTTATTTATGAACGTTGATGCCGCTGAGCGTACCCTGCTAAAGGCGAAGATCTATCAGTAAAAAAAGTGATTCAGGCAGAAAGCCGATCAAAGTCCGTACTTGATCAAAAATTTAATACGCATGATCTTGAGCTGCTCCCACGTAAAGTCAAACTCGGCTAATTCTTCTTGGGCAACTTGTAACGAAGATGTCTCGCAGCTTTTAAAATAATCCATGATCTCTTCTTGTTCCGAACGATCGATCATCTCATCGATCGCATAATCGAGATTGAGTCGGGTACCACTGGCTGCAATGGTCTCGATCTCTTCGAGCATTTCATCCATGCGCCATCCTTTGTTCTTGGCGATGGTCTCCAGCGGTACTTTCTTATCCGTGTTTTGAATAATATAAACCTTATCTCCACTTTTATTGACGACGCTCTTCATGACAAAGTCGTCGGGACGTTCGATCTGGTGCTCCTCTACATAGTTGGCGATCAGTTCTACAAAGGGTTTTCCGTATTTGATAGCCTTACCCTTGCTAACGCCCTGGCATTTCTCGAGCCCCTCGAGCGAAATCGGATACATAGTGGCCATATCTTGGAGGGAGTTCTCTAAAAAGATCACAAAGGGGGGCAATCCTCTCTTTTTAGCTTCTTGCGCTCTTAACTCCACCAGTTGCTTTAACAATACCTCGTCCATCGCCACCGTTTCTGCCTCCTCGGCTACTTCCCAATCGTCATCTGCATCGGTTTCTTCGTATTGTTTATTTAATACTATAGAGAATGATTTGGGTTTCTTTAGGAATAAGGCTCCCTTTTTGGTGATCTTCAGTACTCCATATTCTTCGATATCTTTTACCAGCAATCCTTCGAGGATCAATTGTCTAAGCAGGGATTGCCAAAAGAAAGGTTCCTTGTCATTGCCACTGGCAAAGGCGGCCAGCCCTTCGTGACGGAACATGGTGATCTGCGGGGTCAATTTGCCGCAGATAATATCGACCACATAGTCGGTGGCAAAGCGCTCATCCAACGCTGTGATGGCTTTCATGGCCAGCAAGGCCTCTTCTTTCGCTTCAATCTTTTCTTTGGGATGTTTGCAGTTATCACAGGCACCGCAGTTCTCCTGGTCGTACCATTCACCAAAATAGTTCATTAGTACCTTTCGGCGACAGACACCGGTTTCGGCGAACGATACGGTCTCATTGATCAGCTGAGCCCCTACTTCCCGTTCACTAAGCGGTTTGTCGCGCATCAGGTGTTCCAGCTTCGATACATCCTTGTGCGAGTAATATAAAATGCATTTTCCTTCGAGACCGTCGCGCCCGGCCCTTCCGGTTTCTTGGTAATAGTTTTCGATACTCTTGGGAATATTGTAGTGGATCACAAAGCGGATATCGGGTTTGTCGATCCCCATTCCAAAGGCAATAGTGGCGCAAATAACTTGAACCTCTTCTCCTAAGAATTGATCTTGTCGTTCGGCGCGCACTTTAGCGTCAAGTCCGGCATGATAGGCCACAGCCTTTATTCCATTGGCCATCAAAATATCGGCCAGCTCTTCGGTGGTCTTGCGGTTAAGGGTATAGATGATGCCGCTTTTCTTTTTCATCCCCTTTATAAAGCGAACGATATTCTCCTCGGTCTGGGCTTTTTTGATCTTGGGCAGTACTTCGTAATAAAGATTATGTCGGTTGAACGACGATAAATAGACATGGGGATCCCGAAGCTCGAGGTTCTTAACAATATCGCTTTGCACCTTCGGCGTGGCTGTAGCCGTGAGTGCGATCATAGGGACCTCCGGATTAATCTGGATCATCATTTCGCGCAGACGGCGGTATTCAGGTCTAAAGTCGTGCCCCCACTCCGAGATGCAATGCGCCTCATCAACGGCAAAAAACGAGATGGTCAGATCGGCAAAAAAAGAGAGGTTCTCTTGTTTGGTGAGTGTCTCGGGCGCAACGTACAGCATCTTGGTCTTTCCACTGGCCAGATCGTCGTGTACTTCGCGGATCTCTTTTTTACTGAGGGTCGAATTGAGAAAGTGAGCCACATCGTCACTACTGCTGTAGCCTCTGACAAGGTCGACCTGGTTCTTCATGAGTGCGATCAAGGGAGATACAATGATGGCCACCCCTTCACTCACCAAGGCAGGCAATTGGTAGCAAAGACTCTTGCCACCGCCAGTGGGCATGATCACAAAAGTATCGTGACCAGCCAGCAGACTTTCAATGGCCTTCTCTTGGGTTCCTTTGAATGAAGAAAATCCAAAATGGTGCTGGAGAGCTTGATGTAAGTCGAACCGTTTTGAAACAGAGCGAGCCGGTTTTTTCTTCTTAGCGATGGTTCCCATTAGTTCTCTTAAGGTACTCTTTTTAGGTGAGGGTCTGCCCGATTAAAACAACAGAATCTCATGCATGTTTAACTTTTTTCAACAAATCTTCCAAAAAAGATAAATAGAGTTGAAAATCAATAAGTTAAATATGAATTATTTGCGACTGTCGCCCCCCGGGCAACCATGAATATAAATCAAGTAAATTTGAACCGTCTTCCTAATGAACTAACAACTGTTAGTTTCATTGAAGACCTTCCTTCATGAACGCTACGGTTAAACAAATTGCCCTACAGACTATTGATCTAGAGGCACGTTCTATTCAAGCACTGCGTGGTTCCATCAACAGCGATTTTGAGAAAGCAGTGCGGCTTATGGGAGATTGCAAGGGTCGAGTGGTGGTGAGTGGCATTGGTAAAAGTGCTGTGATTGCCCAAAAGCTGGTGGCAACCTTTAATTCTACGGGTACTCCTTCTCTATTTATGCATGCGGCCGATGCCACGCATGGCGACCTGGGAATGATCAGACCCGAAGATGTTGTGATCATTATCAGTAAGAGCGGAGAGAGCCCCGAGATAAGGGTATTACTTCCGCTTATTCGCAATTTTGGAAATCCGCTGATTGCTATTGTGGGTAATACAACTTCTTCGCTTGCTCAGGGCGCTACCTGTATATTGGATACCACCGTCGAGGCGGAGGCTTGCCCCAATAATTTGGCTCCAACCAGCAGCACAACTGCGCAACTGGTAATGGGAGATGCGTTAGCCGTTTGCTTGATGGAGCTGAAAGGATTCAATTCAGATGATTTTGCCCGGTATCATCCGGGCGGTGCACTGGGAAAAAAATTATACTTGCGTGTAGGTGATCTGTCGTCGAAAAATGCAACTCCGCAGATCGGTCCTACACAAAGCATCCGTGAGGTGATCGTTTCGATGACCACCGGCCGCTTGGGCGTCACGGTCGTTACAGACGAAAAGCAACAGGTGTTGGGGATCGTTACTGATGGCGATCTGCGAAGAATGCTCGAGAAAGGAACACCGATCGATTCGCTGACGGCCGCAGATATCATGACACCCTCTCCTCGCGTTATTCATCCCGACGAATTGGCGGTAGTGGCACTCGAGCTGCTTACCCGGCATCATATTTCTCAATTGGTGGTGGCCGATAAAAATAACTACAGAGGTGTTTTGCATATTCACGATCTGATGCGTGAAGGCCTCATCTAATCTTATTCTATGAATCCAAACCATTACGTGGCGATTATGGCAGGAGGCATCGGCAGTCGGTTTTGGCCGATGAGTCGCAGCCGCTATCCCAAGCAGTTTCTGGATATTCTTGGACTGGGTCGTACGCTGATCCAACAAAGCTATGATCGGTACAGCCAAGTGGTGCCGGCCGAAAACGTTTACGTTGTTACTTCTGCCGAGTATGTATCGATCGTCAAAGAACAACTGCCCGATCTTCCAGCCGAGAACATCTTGGCAGAACCTTCTCGAAAAAACACAGCCGCTTGCATTGCTTATATTGCTTTTAAATTACAGACTATCAATCCCGATGCGGTCATGATCGCAGCACCGGCCGATCACTTAGTTACGGAGACTGTCCAATTTGTAACAACGGCTCAAACAGCGCTGCAATTCGTGGAACAGAACAAGGCCCTGGTAACGATCGGTATCAAACCCTCTCATCCCAATACGGGGTACGGCTATATACAGCACGAGATGACTACGGTAGCCCCTGATGTATTTAAGGTAAAGACCTTTACCGAAAAACCCAGTGAAGAGATAGCTCGCGTTTTTATTGCCAGTGGAGATTTTTTATGGAACGCAGGTATATTTACCTGGAAGGTCTCGGCTATTCTGGATGCTTTAGAAAAACATCTGCCTGAAGTGTTCGAGGTCTTCGCTGCCGAGCGATCTCATTTTAATACCGTGGGTGAGAAAAAAGCGATCGATAAGATCTACCCGCTTTGTACCAATACTTCCATTGATGTGGGCGTCATGGAGAAGGCTGATAATGTGTATGTGATACCGGCCGATTTCGGTTGGAGCGATCTGGGTACCTGGAACAGTGCCTGGGATAATATGGAGAAGGATTATTTTGGCAATGCCGTGGTGGGCAAACAAGTGATGGTAGTCGATGCTAATAATTGCGTGGTACATGTTCCCGATAACAAGCTGGTCTTATTACAAGGGCTACGTGATTATATAATTGTCGATACGCCCGATGCGCTCCTGATCTGTAAAAAAGAAAAAGAGCAACAGATCAAGGAATATGTAGCAGAGGTTAAACGAAATATGGGCGATCAATATCTATGAAGCTAGTCTCTAAATTACCGGCAGTCGGCACATCGGTGTTTACGACCATGAGTGCACTAGCCCAGGAGCACAAGTCCATCAACCTGGGACAGGGCTTTCCGGATTTTCCAATGAGCGAAGAACTGATCGGGCTGGTTACTAAGGCCATGAACGACCAGTATAATCAATACGCTCCCATGGCAGGCTGGTTACCCTTACGCGAAGCCATTGCCGAAAAAATATTCTTTCTTTATCAAGCGTCGGTTAACCCCGATACGGATATCACCATTACACCCGGTGGCACCTACGCTTTGTACACAGCCTTTACCACCATTTTGCAACCTGGCGATGAGGTGATCGTATTCGAACCGGCCTATGATAGTTATATTCCCGCCATCGAACTAAATGGAGCCACCGCTATACGTATTTCGCTGGTACATCCCCGGTATAATATCGATTGGCAACAGGTAAAAGCCGCTATTACCAATAAGACGCGGGCTATTTTGATCAATACACCGCATAACCCTACCGGCGCTGTTTGGTCCGAAGAGGATATTGCACAGCTTCGCTCCCTGGTGGAGGGTACTGATATAATTATTATCAGTGATGAGGTATACGAACACCTCATCTTTGACGGTCGTCAGCATTGCTCTATCCTTCGTTATCCTGAGTTGCTCTCGCGAAGCTTTGTTTGTTTTTCGTTTGGAAAGGTATACAACTGCACGGGCTGGAAACTGGGATACGTTGTGGCGCCAGCTAACCTGATGCGGGAGTTTCGAAAGATCCATCAGTATAACTGTTTTAGTTGTCCTACACCGGTACAGGTAGCGTTGGCCACCTTTTTACAACAGCGAGAGGCCTATTTGCAGCTGGGAAAAGATATGCAAGCTCGCCGCGATGCCTTTATTGCACTGATGAAAGATACCCGCTTCGATCTCTTGCCTAGTTATGGCAGTTACTTTATACTGGCTACCTACGACCGCATTACTCAAGAGGGGGATAACGATTTTGCCATCCGGCTTACCCGCGAGGCAGGTGTTACACCGATCCCGGTCTCGGCTTTCTATGCCGATGGTCAAGATAATAAGGTATTACGATTCTGTTTTGCCAAAAAACGAGAGACACTCGATCAGGCCGCTGCCCGATTGCGGGCTGTATAATTTTTTTTACTTTTAAGGACTATGAATAATGCGATCGATACAAACCGGCTGCGGCAACTTTTTTTAATTGTATTAATTCTGTTTATCGGGGTTGTATTATTCTACCAGTTATATTCTTTTTTTCCGGCGTTACTGGGTGCGCTTACCCTCTATATTTTGCTTCGCAAGCAGTATAATTATTTGACAGAAAAACGACAGTGGAAAAGAGGCGCGGCCGCTTCGTTATTGATGTTCCTTTCACTCATTGCTATTCTCTTTCCTGTTTACTTGCTGGTTCAAATGCTCTCAGGAAAAATTGCATATGGGTTGCAGCATTCCGGCGAATTGATCACGTCGTTACAACAGCTGGCCACCGAGATCGAGCAGCGCTATGCGATAACGCTGGTCAGTGATGAAAATATAAACAAGCTCGGCAATTGGTTGGCCGGGCTGCTTCCCCAGATTTTAGGAGCAACCTTTAACACGGTGTCCACCACTTTCTTTCTTTATTTTATCTTATACTTTTTATTTGTGAACGGACATGCACTAGAGAAAGTGCTAGTGGAGTATAGTCCGTTCAAAGACGAGAATACAGGGCTGCTCGAAAAGGAAGTACATACTATGGTAGTGGCCAATGCGGTGGGTATTCCCGTGGTGGCCTTCACCCAAGGAGTGGTAGGATTGATCGGTTATTGGATCATCGGCGTGCCGGAACCCTTTTTCTGGTTCGGGATCACTTGTATAGCAGGTATGCTTCCCGTCATTGGGGCGGCGCTCGCTTATATTCCGCTGATCATTATTTTTCTGGCCGCCGGTCAATACGGACAGGGTATCGCTATGGCGGTTTTTGGATTTGGTATTATTGGCACGGTCGATAATGTTATGCGCTTTACATTATTGAGAAGAATAGGCGATGTTCATCCGCTTACCACTGTATTCGGTGTTATCGCCGGACTCAGCCTCTTTGGTTTTATTGGTCTCATCTTTGGTCCCTTGCTGATATCACTGTTACTCTTGCTGATCAGGATCTATGTAAGTGAGTTCGTAAAAAAACAGCCCCGTCATTCATGAGCGGCTTTTCTGTTCAAGACGGCCTCAACCTGCTTTCTAAGCTCACACTCCGTCGTGTGTGGAATGCCCTTCGTGTATTGACTAGTTATTACCTAAGCAAGTATACCGGAAGAGCTGTACAATGGGGGTTACCCATTTCTATCTCTGTCGAGCCGACTACTTCTTGTAACCTGCGCTGCCCGGAATGCCCCAGCGGGCTTCGCTCTTTTACGCGCGCCACCGGCATGTTGCAACCCGATTTTTTCAGACAGACCATCGATCAGCTGCACCGCGACCTTTTCTATCTGGTATTTTATTTTCAGGGGGAGCCTTATTTGAATCCGGCTTTTTTAGAGATGGTCCGCTATGCGTCGCAAAAAAAGATCTATACGGCTACGTCTACCAATGCCCATTATTTAACCGACGAGAATGCTCGTCGCACCATCGAGAGCGGACTCGATCGGCTGATCATTTCCATAGACGGAACTACGCAAGAGGTATACGAGCAGTACCGCGTGGGTGGTCAGTTGCAGAAGGTGCTCGAGGGAGCCGCCCGCGTAGTTAAATGGAAAAAAGAGCTTCGAAGCAAAACCCCCTTTATCGTTTTTCAATTCTTGGTAGTCCGCCCCAACGAACACCAAATCGAAGAAGCGCGTCAGTTGGCTCGCCGTATTGGGGTGGACGATATTTGGTTCAAGACGGCACAGATCTATGATTACGAGAACGATCCTCATCAATTGATTCCTACTCGACAGGAATATAGTCGTTACCGACCAACCCCTGCGGGCAATCAGTTCAAAGGTCAGTTGGCCAATCATTGTTGGCGTCTGTGGCACGATCCTGTCATTACCTGGAACGGACTGGTGGCACCCTGTTGTTTCGATAAGGATGCGCAGTATAAAATGGGCGATCTACAGCAGCAGTCTTTTGTCGAGGTCTGGCGTAGTGAACCCTATCGCCAGTTTAGGGCCAAGATCTTACAGGGACGTAAGCAGATCGATATCTGTTCCAATTGTTCCGAGGGCACGCGCGTATGGGGTAGTTGACCTTCAAATTGCTCTTGAATCATGTAATTTTGCCACATGAAATTATCGTTGATCAACCTGTCGTTGTTTCTATTTTTGCCCCTTGTTTCCTTAGCGCAACCCAAGCATGAGTTCAGGGGTGTGTGGATCGCTACGGTAGCCAATATAGATTGGCCCAAAGGCGGTATCACCGATCCCGTTCAACAGCGTGCTGATTTTATCAATATTTTAGACCAGCACCAACGAAATGGCATGAATGCCATGATCGTTCAGGTTCGCCCGGCGGCAGACGCTTTTTATCCCTCTTCTTACGAACCCTGGAGTGAGTTTCTCACCGGTCAGCAGGGAAAGGCTCCGGTTCCCTATTGGGATCCGCTTTCTTTTATGATCGAAGAGACCCATAAGCGTGGAATGGAATTTCATGCATGGCTAAATCCATATCGTGCGGTACAAACCATTGGGAAGTCCTCGATTGCCCCTGCTCATATTACCAAAATTCACCCCGAATGGTTTTTGACCTATGGCGATAAGAAGTATTTTGATCCCGGAAACAAAGAGGCACAGCGATTTGTGGTGCAGGTGGTACGCGATATAGTAGAGCGCTATCCGGTGGATGCCATTCACATGGACGACTATTTCTATCCGTATCGCATAGCCGGCAAGGAGTTCCCGGATGCCGCTTCGTATGCTCGCTCAAGATCACCCCTCAATAAAGAAGATTGGAGAAGAAGTAATGTAGATTCTATCATCGTTGCCATAAGCAAGGCTATCAAAGCCGTCAATAAAGAAGTTCGTTTTGGTATTTCTCCTTTCAGCGTCTGGCGCAACAAGGATAAGGACGAACGCGGCAGTGACAGTCGGGCCGGACAAACTAATTACGACGATCTCTATGCTGATATTTTACTCTGGTTAGAGAAAGGGTGGATCGATTATGTAACGCCTCAACTCTATCTCGAGATCGGACACGATAAGATCGCGTACGAAAAACTGCTGGACTGGTGGAGCCGTAATGCTTACGGAAAACATATTTACATCGGGCATGGTATTTACCGCGCCTTAGATAAAAATCAGTCGGGTTGGAAAAATCCCCGCGAATTACCCGCACAGATTCAATTGCTGCGTGAGAATCCGCAGGTGCAAGGCAGTGTCTATTTTAGCAGTAAGTCGTTTGCCACCAATCCCAATGGATGGAACGACAGTTTGCGTAACCACTACTATCGTTATCCCGCTTTATTGCCGCCGATGTCCTGGATCTCCGATCGGGCTCCACTGGCACCCCAGGTCGCCATTACAGCCCGTACAGCAGAGACGATTCGATTTACCGTAAAGCCGGCTAAAGAAAATCGTACGGCTATCAAATATTTTGTGGTGTATCGCTTTCCGGCCGGTCGTTCGCTGGCTTCACTGGTCAACAGTGGTGAATATATTCATGCCATCGTGGTAAAACCACAGGGTTTCGAACAAGAAGTAAACCTGCTCGAGGGAAATGCTCGCTATCAATATTATGTGAGCGCAGTAGCGAAAAGCAATACCGAAAGCGAGTTGATTCCCGTAACGGCGTTGGTTAAAGAGTAGTAACAGAGTAGCATGGCCCTGCAACAACGATTACAACAGAAACTGCAACAGCGCTTGTCGCCCCAGCAAATTCAGTTGATGAAGCTGTTGCAAGTACCCACGGCCAGTCTTGAAACACGTATTAAAGAAGAGCTCGAAGAAAACCCTGCGCTCGAACTCGAACCAGAGCGCTTCGATGAACAAGCGGGTGCTGCAGACGAACCGGATACAACGGTCGATCATCTCGAACCTGAGCAAGAGACATCGGATTACGACAATCTCAATGTAAGCGATTATATTCAGGATGATGAAAATGAACCCGGCGATTACCGTTTAAAGGACGATCACATTCCCGAGATGCCGGCGGAAGGTTCATTGCCCTTACAAGCAGGCACTAGTTTTTACGATGCTTTGCTCGATCAGTTGCAGGTGCTGAACCTGAACGAAAAACAGCAGGTGATCGCCGAACAGATCGTAGGCAGTATAGACGAAGACGGCTACCTGCGCAGAGACACGTCTGCCATGGTCGACGACCTGGCCTTTCGGCAAAATGTGATCGCAACAATGGCGGAAGTTGAAGAGGTCATTATCCTCATTCAGCAATTCGATCCGCCGGGCGTGGCAGCCCGCGATCTCCGGGAATGTTTATTGATTCAGTTGCGTCGTCGTCCCGAGCAAGACCCGCTTGTACTGTTGGCCATTCGGGCCCTTACGGAGTATTTCGATGAATTCTCAAAACGGCATTACGATAAAATCCAAAAGGGTCTTTCTGTAACAGAAGAAGCGTTAAAGGAGGTGGTGGGGCTTATCACTAAGCTGAATCCCAAGCCCGGCGGCGATAGTCACGACACCAATTCAGAGCAACAATATGTGTTGCCTGATTTTTTTGTCTATCAACAAGCAGGCAAGCTCGAACTTACCCTCAATGGGCGAAACGCTCCCGATCTCCGCATTAGCGAAGGGTATCGAGATATGCTCAAGGAATATGAAAAAGGAGCTAAAAAAGACAAGCGACAAAAAGAAGCCGTGCTTTTTATTAAGCAAAAGATCGATGCTGCCAAGTGGTTCATCGATGCTATTCGCCAGCGGCAGCAAACACTTTTATTGACCATGCGGGCCATTTTAGATCACCAACAGGCCTTTTTTCTTTCGGGAGACGAGTCAGAGTTACGCCCCATGATCTTAAAGGATATCGCACAGGTTACCAGACTGGACATCTCTACGGTAAGTCGCGTAGCCAATAGTAAATATGTACAAACAGAATTCGGTACGTTTCGGTTAAAATTCTTTTTTAATGAAGCGCTCAGCACCGAGAGCGGCGAAGAGGTAAGCACCCGCGAAGTCAAAAAAATATTAAGCGATATGATCGGAGCCGAAGACAAGCAGCATCCGCTCAGTGATGACCAGCTTACCGAATTGTTGCAAGAAAAAGGCTATACAATCGCGCGGCGAACGGTCGCTAAATACCGCGAGCAGTTAAATTATCCGGTGGCGCGTCTTCGTCGAGAGCTGTAGGCCTGTCAGCTATTACCTGGTGTTTCTTTTTTCCAGCTGGTGTTTTCTAATCGTATTATTGATGAGCGATTGCCAAGTTGTCGGAACTTCTGAATATCCTGTCTTACTGAGTGCAGCTACCCATTTTTTTGAATCTTTATTTCCCTTTAGAGTAGCATATACTTTTTTTCTACTTACAATCTTGCAAAAATCCACGAACGAAGCCGTATCGTTCGCATATTGTTTATAGCCGGAACGGATACCCTTGGTCTTGAGTAAATTATTTTTTCCTTTTACGCCAAAGTAGTTGTTGAGCAATCTGCAATTGCGGCTGGTGCCCGAAGACGATTCGATAATAGAGACTCCTAAGATCAGCGAGGCGGGAATACCATATTCTGTTTCGAGCGAATCCGCCAGCGGTCCGTATTTCGAAATAAATTTTTCGGGTTGAGCCGCTGCCACCGTACTGCTGATAATAAAAACTATGGCAGCCATGGCTGCTTGCAACAAGGGCGAAAATAAGCAGGAGCTGTTCCGTTTTTTTATGAAGCCGGGTTTTAACATTAAGGCTAAAGATAGCGATCCTTTTTTTTAGGTATTTACGTACTTTGCAATCAATCACTTAGTACATGCGTATAGCCACTAATGAACATCAACTAACACTACCTTGGCTGCTGCGAGCTTTGGCACAGGTTATTTCTTATGTGTTTCATCCTGTATTTATTCCGGTCTATGTGGTGCTATTCTTGCTGTATGAACATCCTTTTCATTTTCTGGGCTATGCGGACAAGCAAAAGTCGATGATCTTGCTGCAGGCACTGGCCATGTATACTTTTTTTCCGTTGGTGACGGTCGGCTTACTTCGTGCGCTTGGCTTTATACGTTCCTTTCAATTACATGATCGCAAGGATCGCATTATTCCACTGGTGGCTTGTGGCATCTGGTATTTTTGGATCTGGTACGTCTGGCGTAACATGGCCGGACAATCACCTGTTACCGTGCAACTCGCGCTTGGTATCTGGCTCGCCGCTTCGCTGGGGCTGTTACTGAACAGCTATGCCAAAATAAGTTTGCATGCTTTATCGATGGGGGTTGCGCTTTGTTTTATGTTGCTACTTTCTTTGCAGGAAAATTTGCATTATGGTATCTGGCTGAGCGCATCTATTTTATTAACCGGCTTGGTTTGTGCCGCCCGATTTATTGTCTCTGATCACCGTGCTGTAGAGATCTATGGCGGCGTTTTTGCAGGTATGCTTTGTATGCTCGTTGGCTGGGTGGCGGGCTAGGGGCGGCCATTTTTTGAAGCAGGCCGGGGATGGTGTCGCCTCTTGTAGCACTTATTAATAGTAGGGTTGATGCGTTACAGGCCCTCTTGTGGGCGAATCTTTAGCTTAAAATGTTGATAATCAATTTCCTAAAAATATAAAATGGCTGAATTAATCTCGCAAGGGGGCTTGACGGGAGAAAAATCCCCTAAAATAGTTCCAAAATAATTAGCTTTTATTTGCTAAAAGTATTAGCTTTGATGTTCTTAAAACGAATACTATGTCAGTCAACAACGAAAAATTAAAGGCGCTCAAGCTTACGATGGATAAGATTGAGAAGGATTATGGAAAGGGGAGTGTAATGCTCATGAATGAGAAGGGCGAAGTGCAACAAGAGGTGATCTCCACCGGTTCTATAGGATTGGATGCTGCGCTTGGTATTGGCGGGCTGCCCAAGGGGCGTATCGTAGAGATATATGGTCCTGAATCTTCCGGAAAAACAACGATCGCTACGCACGTCATAGCCGAAGCCCAGAAAAAAGGAGGTATGTGTGCGATCATCGATGCGGAGCATGCTTTTGACAGCAGCTATGCGCAGAAGCTGGGTGTGGATGTAGAGAATCTGCTGATATCACAGCCCGATTATGGCGAACAGGCCCTTGAGATCGCCGACCGTCTTATATTATCCGGGGCTCTCGATGTGGTCGTGATCGATTCGGTAGCCGCGTTGGTTCCCAAAAGCGAATTAGAAGGAGAAATGGGAGACAGCAAAATGGGATTACACGCGCGATTGATGAGCCAGGCCCTTCGTAAGCTGACGGCCACTATCGCTAAGACCAATACCATTTGCATCTTTATCAATCAGCTTCGTGAAAAGATCGGGGTGATGTTCGGTAATCCTGAAACGACAACTGGTGGTAATGCGCTTAAGTTCTATGCTTCTGTACGATTGGATATTCGACGTACGCAGCAGGTAAAGGACGGCGATGAGGCCATCGGTAACCATGTAAAAGTAAAAGTGGTCAAGAATAAAGTGGCGCCACCGTTCCGTGCCGCTGAGTTTGATATCATTTTCGGCGAGGGTATTTCCAAGACCGGTGAGATCATCGATATGGGTACCGAACTGGGCATCGTTCAAAAGAGCGGTAGCTGGTACTCGTATAATAATGACCGTCTCGGGCAGGGTCGCGAAGGCGTTAAGCAGCTGCTGGTCGATAATCCCGAATTGGCTGCCGAGATCGAGACCAAAATCAGAGAAAAGGTCAAAGAGATGCAGGCCGGGTAAAATCTTTATTTGTTTTCGTGTGTTTTTCAATGGGTTAGTTATAGACCCGTTGGTCTTGGCGACCGGCGGGTCTTTTTGTATTATATAAGTAGGCTGGCGTCGCGAACCAATTATCTTTGCCGTTCGTTTAATGATATACCACTATGTCAAAGCCCTCGCAAAACAAGAAAAAATGGCTCCGCTGGATCGTACTGGCTACCGTTGTGATGGCGCTGGCCGGAGGGGCTGTATTTTATTATGTGATGAACGCAGAATTTGCCGATACCGCCTCTGAAAAGCCGGCGTATACGATCTCTGCCATGAATCTGCTGGCTGAGTTTCAGCAAAACGATAGCGCCGCAAACAAAAGGTATACCGAACAAATACTTGCGGTCAGTGGACGCGTATCGGAGGTGGAGGGTGCTGATACATCTGCAACGGTCAAGTTCGTGGATTCGCTGACCGGCTCTTATCTGATTTTTGATTTTCAATCGGGGGCCAGTCGACAGGCCGCAGCTTTACAACCCGGCGATAGCGTTACCCTCAAGGGCTCTTGCAGCGGCAGTATCTATAGCCGTCTTCGCAACGCTCATATGATCAGCTTTAAGCGATCAGTGATCATCAAATAAATTAATAAACATATTCTATTCATTCATCGATAATCAGTCTGCCCACTAAAAAATTCTTTACTCAACTATTCAATATTCACTCACTTTTTTAAAAAATCACACATGAAAAAAACAATCCTTTTCTTTTCGCTGCTGGCTGTTGCCTCGCTGGGTTTTGCACAAGTAAAGCAAACCACCTCTGCGGTAGTTGCCTTTGATGCTACTACTCCTAAAGATGCGCTTCCCAAGGCCGAGAACAAAACCGTAATCGCGCAATTGAACACTAAGACCGGAGAGATCGGTTTTGAGGCCGCCGTTAAAAATTTTGCGTTCAGTAATCCTGTTATCCAAGAGCATTTTAACGAAGAGCGCTGGATGAGTTCCGATAAGTTTCCTGCCTTTACTTTCGAGGGTAAGATCAACGATGTACAGCAGTATAATTTTGCTAAGAATGGTGTTTATAATGTGACCGTTACCGGTCAGATGACGGTAAAGGGCAAGAGTACAGTGCTGACTACTCCTGCCTCTATCGAAGTAAAAAATGGCACCTTAATGGCCACCGCTAATTTTAGTATCACCCTGGCCGATTATGGCATCAGTGTGGGCGACGGTAGTAAAATTGCCGGTCAACCTAAGATCACGGTGAGTGCGGAATTAAAATAATAAAGAGCGGC
>JBIIDB010000130.1:0-5306 GCA_044238505.1 Chitinophagaceae bacterium
ACCGATACCAGTCGCTTTGTGACCTATGCCCGAATGAGCGGCGACTCCCTTTTTTACTCCAAGGGGGTTATGGTGATCGGATTACCCAAGGTACGCAACGATGTGCCTGACGAAATTTTCGGAAAGGAGGGCAGTCTCTATGAATTGCCACTCGATATCCGATCTGCCACAGGCAGCTCTTACCAGTTAACCCTGAGAGGGGCCTTTGCAAAAGGACAGTGGATCGCCATACCAGACACCCTCACCGCAGAGGGAATGATCGTTCAACTGCAACGCGTGCTGCTCGAGGATGGCACCATTGAACTGGGCATCAAGGAAAGCGACGCACTACTGCAATACGTTACCCTGAAGGCCTATAAATATCCATTTATTAAACTGCTGTGGTACGGTGTGTGGATTACCGCCATTGGATTACTGATCAGTATGGCGCGCAGAATTCGCCTGGCCCGCTCCGCACAGCATGCTTCGTAATATGAAACAAAGCCGTCTTACATACTATTGTTGGGGATGGCTGTTCCTTGGCTTATTAGGCAATTCGCTTGCTGCGCAAGCCCAACAACCAACAGTACCCGTGGTAGCTGCCGATAGTATCTTACCGATACCCCCACTGGCCGAGCGCATGAAAAAATGGGGGCCGCATGACACCATTGTAGTGCCGGCCATTTGGTACAAGAACGAAGTGGTGAGCTACCGAGAAGAAGAAATGGCTTGGGTGTCGAATCTGAGCCCGGAGCAACTAAAAAAACATATTGCTGCCTGGAATCGCTTACGCAATGCGGTGTATGTCACCTATCCCTATGCACGCATGGCCGGCA
Organism: Chitinophagaceae bacterium; assembly: GCA_044238505.1. Classification (GTDB taxonomy): domain Bacteria; phylum Bacteroidota; class Bacteroidia; order Chitinophagales; family Chitinophagaceae; genus JJ008. The sequence goes on from JBIIDB010000130.1 coordinate 816, forward strand.
CCACCATCAACCAGATCAACTTGGAACTGGAAAATGTGCAGTCCAAAAAAGATCGTCGCAGCCTGATCAAGGCCCGCGAAAAAGAATTACGGGATCAGTTCACCGAGCCGCTGACCAACCTTTCGGTTTATCAGGGCAAGATCTTGATGAAACTCATCAACCGCCAAACCGGAAATAATTGCTACGACATTCTCAAGGAGTTTAAGGGCACCCTCAATGCGAGGCTTTATCAAACCATTGCCTTTTTCTTTGGCGGCAACCTAAAACAAGATTGGGATCTGGCTCAAAACAGAACGGACCGAGACATAGAGAACATTGTGCGTGAAATTGACGGGGCCTGGTACTATAACCCCTACCGCCGCTAAAATTTTATATATGCAAGTAGACATCCTGGCCTTCGGGGCCCATCCCGATGATGTGGAACTTAGCTGTTCCGGCGCCTTGATCAGCGAGATCAAAAAAGGGAAATCAGTTGCGATCGTCGACCTAACAGAGGGGGAACTTGGCACGCGAGGAACCGTAGCCAGTCGCTATGAGGAGGCCGCCGCCGCCGCAATAGTGATGGGGGTTAGCGCCCGGGAGAACCTACGCTTTAAAGATGGTTTTTTTCAAAATAACGAGGAGCACCAACGAAAGGTCATTACGGCCATTCGCAAGTACAGACCCTCGATTGTACTGGCCAATGCCCCCCAGGACCGCCATCCCGACCACGGAAGAGCCGCAACGTTGGTAGAGGAAAGTTGCTTTTTAGCAGGCCTGTCAAAAATTATTACGCATGATGAATGGGGTGCGGTACAGGCCCGCTGGCGCCCCACGTATGTGTTTCATTACATACAAGACCGCTATATAGAGCCCGATTTTATAGTTGACATCAGCGACTCTTTTGAAAAAAAAATGCAATCGATTCTGGCGTATCGTTCGCAGTTCCATGATCCGGCCAATACGTCGGGTGAGGCGCAAACCTATATCTCGGCACCCGGTTTTTTAGAGGGCATATCGTCGCGAGCCAGGTTGATGGGGAAAAAAATCGGGGTTTCATACGGGGAAGGCTTTCTCTCTGTTAAGAAGATCGGAATTAACAGTTTTGATGCCTTGATCCAAAACGAAACCTGAGCCAATTTCGTCCAAACGTTTATCTTCACTTATTACCTAACCCTTCTCTACATGGCGCTACCCAAATTTCTAGGCACCGCTTCGCTGCCCACCAAAAACGAACTGATACATGCTTCCTCTACCTTTCATGCAGAACTAAAAAAACGGATCAACGCCTATTTCGAGGAGGCCAAGCAAAAAAGCACTGGTAATTGGCGGCTTTACAGCAAAGCACTGTTATTACTGGCGGGCTATACAGCGCTTTACATTCACCTTGTTTTTTTTACACCCGCAACCCTCTTGGCGATAGCGGAATGCCTGCTACTGGGGGGGCTAACGGCTGCCGTGGGCTTTAACATTATGCATGATGGCATACACGGTTCTTTCAGTAGCCGCAAGTGGGTCAATAAACTAGCAGGACTTACCCTTAATCTACTGGGCGCAAATAATTTTATGTGGAAGAGCAAGCACAACATTATCCATCACACCTATACCAACATAGACGGAGTGGATGATGACATAGAAGCTCGCCCCCTGCTACGACTTTGCCCCTCCCAAACCCACTACGGAATTCACCGATTTCAGCATTGGTATTTTTGGGCGGCCTATTCGCTACTTTACCTATGGTGGATCTTCTTTACAGATTACCGTAAATACTTTACGCGCCGTATTGGGGGCGTTGCACTCAAACCAATGACTGTCCGCGATCATGTGAGCTTTTGGGGGTTTAAGCTGCTGCACCTGTTTCTCTTTGTCGGGTTGCCCATCTATCTGGTTGGGCTCAGCGCTTGGATCTGGGGATTTTTGGCGTTCAGTCTCTTTACAGGGTTTGTACTTAGCATCGTCTTTCAACTAGCACATACCGTAGAGGGCACCACCTTTATTGATGCGGACAAAAATGGGTTATCGGTAGAGGACGAATGGGCGGTACATCAACTAAAGACAACCGCCAACTTTGCCACGCATAACCGCTTTCTCTCTTGGTGGCTGGGCGGCTTGAACTTTCAAATCGAGCACCACCTTTTTCCTCGCATCTCGCATGTCCACTACCCCGCCATCAGCAAGATCATCAGAGAAACCTGCCAAGAATTCAATATTCCCTACCTCGAGTATCCCCGGGTTCGGCTGGCAGTTGCCTCTCATGTATCGCACCTGCGCGCACTGAGCCGTCCCTGATTTTTTGTGGTTTTTTTTGTCTCCGAAAAATTTGATAGTAACTTGCCGCGCCGATAGAACGGTGGCCCTTATATGAAGGATCTTTCCCTGCATAACCCGAATTGCGTCAGCAATCCCAACTATAACCTTTTTGGGCTACCCACCAACGAAGAAAATGCCAGGCTGATCGTGCTGCCCATACCCTGGGAAGTAACCGTTAGCTATGGTGCCGGCACAGCACGCGCTCCCGAAAGCATTTTAAAGGCCAGCCACCACATGGACATCTACGATGAGGAGATGCCCGACGAATGGAAAAAAGGATTCTACCTAAAGCCATGCGATAAGAAGATCTTGATGAAGAGCGACTACCTGAGACGAGAGGCTGAACTCTATATCGATTATATTTCTAAGGGCGATGACGTAAAGGACAACCAGTTCATGACCAAAAGTCTTCGCGAGGTCAATGAGGGGGGCTCCATGCTCAACAACTGGGTATATGAGCAAACGCGGTCACTGCTGGCCCAACACAAATTAGTAGGACTGCTCGGCGGTGATCATAGTACGCCCTTGGGCTATATGAAAGCACTGGCAGAGACAAAAGGCTGTTACGGCATTCTGCAAATAGATGCACACTGCGACCTCAGAGACACGTACGAAGGCTTCCACTACTCGCATGCCGGCATTATGTGTAATGCGCTGCGTGAGATTCCGCAAATCGAAAAACTCATACAGATCGGTGTTCGTGATTACAGCCAAGAAGAATTTGAATACATCAAACAAAGTAATGGACGCGTAAAAACGTACTTCGATAAAGAGATCAAACAACGTCAACTTAAAGGAGAAAGCTGGTACCAGACCGCTCAGGAGATTATTGCCGCATTGCCGCAACAAGTATACATCAGCTTTGATATTGACGGGTTGGAGCGCAGCCTCTGCCCGGATACCGGCACCCCTGTTCCGGGAGGATTTCAGCTGGAGGAACTCTATGTGTTGTTCTCCGGGATCATCAAAAGCGGTCGCACCCTGATCGGCTTCGACCTCTGCGAAGTAGGCGTCAGTGACAATGACTGGAATGCCAATGTAGCCGCCCGACTTCTGCTTAAACTTTGTAACTTGCTCTCCAGCGCTAATCGCTGACGGCTGCATGCAAAACCCCTTTTCGAATTTCTCGCTTTCCCTTATCAACACTAAAAAAAAGCAGTACGAGACACTGAGCTGGTGGATCGTCTTACTGAACGAGGTTACGCTGGTCTATATCGCCATTTCGCTGGGTGGGGACCAACGAAAATTCTTATTGTTGAATGGCCTGCTGTTGCCACTGATACTTTTTCCACTAAACAGGCTATGGGCTAAAAAGAGAACTTTCTATTACAGGGACCTTACCCTGTTTTACCTCTTTCCTAGCTATGCCTGGTTGTCTGTTGGCTTTTACAAGACCGCCGGAATTTTACTGGTGCTATTTATACTCTACAAGATCGCTTTACGCTCCTTGCGCGTTACATTCAGTGAACTCGGCATCGACTACCCTTCTTTTCCCCGGAAACTGATTGAATGGAACCAGGTAGCGCAAGTGATTGTGAAAGATGACCTGCTGACCATCGATCTGCGATCGAACCAGTTGATGCAGCATCCCATCGAGAAAAACAGTTTTATCGATGACAGAGAAGTTGCCGATTTCAATGCCCATTGTCAACAAAAAATAAACTTCGCCTAAATGCCCTCGCCTTATCTGCTCTACTCCGATGCCAATGGGAAGATCTTCGAAGACCGCACCCTCTACGTAGCCGGGCGTACGGGTTGGGATGCCGTACCTATACCCGATGAAGATTGGATCGAACTTCCGCAGGGAGGCTCGCTGTATGAACTTCCCGGCCGAAGGGGAATCGGCATTGACGTAGCTACCGGCGAGATGCGACTTTGTGATAAAGGATGGGCCGTTGCAGCGTTTATTCCACCCGCGCATACCGGTTTTTATCTGGCTGCCTACGAAACGGCTGTGGATGCTCCCACGCTGCCGTTGTTCTGTTACACGGCGGTCGGTTGGAACGACGATAAATTTTATGTGCCTGCGACTCGCATAGAGCCCGACATAAGACAAGACTGTGCTGGATACGACCAGCAGCAGATCAACCAGGGTACTGAACACCTGTTAAAGGCCTATCCCCATAACCGCCTCGTGAAGCATCTGATGAATAATTGCTGCCAGACCTACCAATGCCCGGCGGCGCGCAATTTTTCGCTCGG
>JBIIDB010000131.1:0-5177 GCA_044238505.1 Chitinophagaceae bacterium
CTCGATGGTTTGTTTAGCTTCTGGGGTCATTCCATTGTTAAAACCTTTATCAAAAACCCACTTTCCCATCTCGACCATTTCGTACTGCAGGGGAACCTGGTTGGCCTCAAAAATGCGTAGGACCGCTACCATAATTTCGGGTCCTATACCGTCTCCTTTAGCAACTGCAATCTTCATAAAACGTAAGTTTTTTACGCGGCAAAGGTAAGCAGCAAAAACTTAATGCGATGCTTATCTATTTTACTAATTTTATAGTATGGCATCAATGATATCAGCGGGCGTGCAAGTGAGTGTAGAGACCTTTTATCAAGAGGACTACAGTAATCCGCTGCAATCAGAATATATGTTCGCCTACCGAATTGTACTCGAGAATTACAACTCATTTCCGGTAAAACTGCATCGTCGCCATTGGTTTATTTTCGACAGCAACGCTACTCACCGCGAAGTAGAGGGAGAAGGGGTGGTAGGTGTGCAGCCGGTTCTTCAACCCGGAGAGCGTTACCAGTATGTGAGCGGCTGTAATCTGCGCACTGAGATGGGTCGCATGTACGGCACCTACCAGATGGAAAATCTGGAGACCCGACAATTCTTTACGGTCACGATCCCCAGTTTTGAGATGATCGTTCCGTTCAAGCATAATTAATTATTTGGGTTTGTATTTAGCCTGCTCTAAAATGGCGGCGGGACTTGTTTTCATGACCGCTTCGGGCCGAAGGTCAGGATGACTGGCCACAAACTTTTTTACGATCTGCCAGCCTACCCAGGCACCCAAGTTGCCTGGCGAATATTCCTGTGATAATCCTTGTGTAAAGGGTGCTTCGCCCAGGTAGGTCTGAATGACCACGGGGTTGAGCGAATTGAGATCTTCATTCTTTAATAAATGACTCCAGATAAGACCCTCGTTCTCTTGACACCACTCCAGCTGCTGCGACGTATAGCCAGTGATCACCGAATCGGGATGATGAGGGAGCAGCAAAGAGGACAGGTACCAATATTTTCCTTTTTCTACCATTTGTTCTACCAACGGTAGCTCGGCGGTGCGCGGGGGAAACAGATCTTCGGCGATTGCCTTGATAACGCCGGGTACCATATACGGGGGTGCGAACCGTCTGCTCAGGTAAGTGGGATAAAGCGCTTGCAATTCGGCTGTTTGATACGCAAAGAAATTTTGTCCGGCAAATTGCTGAAGGCCCAGCGCTGTTCCGCTACGAACGGTGGCCACGCCCGGGGCATCAAAGGGACCGGTGTATAAGGTGATGGTTCCGGGCGTATAAGAGGGAAAATAATACTGCACGTACCGGAAGGCCATCGTCAGCTCTTTTTCTAGTGCGCGGGTATCTGAAAAACGAAGCTGCAAGGAATCGTTGAGGCTCTTATAGCTGCGCAAAAAAAGGAGGGTGGTCTGCAAGGTGGTGGAATCGGCCGGATCTCCGCTAACGCCTAAGATATACTGCATATACTCAGGGTAGAATCCGGCAAAATTCTTGGATAACGTAAAGAGGGATGGGGCCAGTTGCTGGGTATCGAGCGCAAAAAAAGCTTTATCGAACCGAGCGATACGCACCTCCACCTTTATGTCGCTTACATCAGGTGCAGGGTGGGTATCGGTACAGCTAAGGAGCAGTACGCAACAAAGCCATAATACACCAAAGGAACGTTGCATAGTTCAAAGGTACGCTACAAAACAATGGCGTACTTTTGTGGAATGAAGATCGCCATTGCGCAACAGAACTATCACATCGGCAATTTTGCAGGCAATACCGGCAAGATCATCGATGCGATCGCTGCGGCAAAACAAGAGGGAGCTGCTTTGATCGTCTTTTCGGAGCTGGCGGTCTGCGGATATCCGCCCCGCGATTTTTTGGAGTTCGATGATTTTATCGATCAGTGCCAGGACGCACTCGACCGCATCAAGCCCCACACGCAGGGTATTGGCGTACTGATCGGGGCTCCCGACCGCAATCCATCCTCTAAGGGGAAAAGATTGTTCAATGCCGCTTACTTTTTACATGACGGCGAGAGTAGGGCAGTTGTTCATAAGACCTGCCTTCCGACTTACGATGTATTTGATGAGTACCGGTATTTCGAACCGGCACACGACTGGAAACTGATCGATTTTAGGGGAAAGAAGCTGGCGGTGACCCTTTGCGAGGATATTTGGAATCTGGGAGATAACCCGCTCTATACGCATTGTCCCATGGACCAGCTGATTGGTCAGCGGCCCGATATCATTATCAATTTGTCGGCATCTCCCTTTGATTATACCCACGTTGAAGATCGCAAGGCTATTGTAAAAAGAAATGTACTTCGTTATCAAATTCCTCTCGTTTACTGCAATGCAGTAGGCAGCCAGACCGAGATCGTCTTCGATGGGGGCTCATTGGTGATGGACAAGGAAGCGAATCTGGTGGCACAGTTGCCTTTGTTTCAAGAAGCGTTGCAGTTTGTGACGTGGAATGAGGAGGGATTCTTTGCCGAAAGCCCCTTGCAGACCGCGGCGCAGCTGCCTGATGCCGAGCTTGACCCGCTGCGTTTAGAGCCCGACCTCTGTACCGGTGAAATCAAAGACGCTTTGGTGAGCGGAATCCGTGACTATTTCGCCAAGATGGGATTTACCAAAGCTATCTTGGGCAGCAGCGGTGGTATTGACAGCGCTGTAACGCAAGCATTGGCGGTAGAAGCGCTCGGAAAAGAAAATGTAAAGGCGGTGCTGTTGCCATCGATCTATTCGAGCGATCATAGTGTGCGTGATGCCGAGCTGCTCTGCCAGCGATTAAAAAATCCGTACGAGGTAATTTCTATTCAGCCAGTCGTTGAGTCATTACGGGAGGTATTGAAAAAAAGTTTTGGGGACCTGCCGCCGGGGCTGGCCGAAGAGAATATACAAAGCCGTACGCGCGGAAACATATTGATGGCACTGGCTAATAAATTCGGATATGTATTGCTCAACACTTCCAATAAAAGTGAGTTGGCTACGGGCTACGGTACACTCTACGGCGATATGGCCGGAGGATTGGGCGTGTTGGGGGATTGTTACAAATTGCAGGTCTATGCCCTGGCCCGGTACATCAATCGCGATACCGAGTTGATCCCTCACTCCATTATCTGTAAGCCGCCCTCTGCTGAGCTTCGTCCCGGTCAGTTCGATACCGATTCGCTTCCCCCTTACGACGTACTGGATCATATCTTGTATCAATACATCGAGAAAAGAAGATCACCTGCTGCGATCAAACAGCTCGGATACGAAGCGGTATTGGTGGATCGTGTGCTCGGAATGGTCAATAAGAACGAGTATAAACGCAATCAATTTTGCCCGATCATCCGTATCTCTCCCAAGGCCTTTGGGGTGGGCAGACGAATGCCTATTGTCGGAAAATATCTATCGTAAATGACAGGACTGGTCTATAAATCAACGGGTAGCTGGTATATCGTTCGCGACGAGAAAAATCAGTTTTGGAATGCTCGTATGAAGGGAGTGCTCAAGCTCGACGAGATCACATCTACCAATCCGGTTGCGGTGGGCGATCAGGTCTCTTTCGAGATCGAATCCGAGGCGGCTGCTACGGCCGTGATCAGTGACATCTTGCCACGACATAACTATATCAATCGGCAGAGCCCTCGCCATAAACACCAACATCATATTGTAGCGGCTAATCTGGATCAAACCTTACTGGTAGCTACACTCAAGGAGCCTAAGACCTCGCAGGGGTTCATTGACCGATTTTTAGTGGCGGCTGCTATGTATCATGTAACGCCGCTGATTGTTTTTAACAAGGCCGACTTGTACCGACAAAAAGAAATGGATCGCTACGAAGCGCTACGAACCATGTATGAATCGATCGGTTATAGGGTATTGCTGGTCAGTGCCGTTACCGGGCAGGGAATGGACGCCTTACTGCAGACGCTCACGGATAAAACGACCTTGCTCTCCGGTCATAGCGGGGTAGGTAAATCGAGTTTGCTCAATATGTGGTTTCCGGGAATGAATCGCAAGACACAGGATGTAAGCGGGTGGAGTGGTAAGGGACAGCACACGACCACATTTGCCGAAATGTTCGACCTGCCACAAGGAGGCAAGATCATCGATACACCCGGTATGCGCGAATTTGGGCTGGTCGATATTAGCAAACAAGAACTCTCCCATTATTTTTCTGAAATGAAATCGCTGCTGCCTGATTGCCAGTTCAACAATTGCCAGCACTATAACGAACCGGGCTGTGCCGTAAAAAAGGCGGTACAAGAAGGGCGGATATACGAGGATCGCTATATCAGTTATCTCTCCATTTTGGATTCAATAGAGGAGAAAGCGTACTGAACATAGTTTAGTATTTGAACTTCGGTTGTTTCTTGAGCTGTTTTTCGGCTTTGGGATCGCCATTGATGATCTTTTCGGCGCCAATAGGTTGTCCGTAGGTGAGTTTGGGAGGAAAGACCTTCTGCCAAAGCTTGCAAGAGCTGCAGCAAACGCAGACCAGCATCAGTATCAGAATCTTTTTTTTCATGGGGTAGTGGCATCGGGGTTTGTGAACCAAGCGGAATAGCGGACATAGTTTTGAGCGATCCGATTGATCTCTCCTTCGATCAGTTCGCCCGAAATATCCTTTACCTTTTTAGCAGGTACGCCGGCATAGATACTGCCCGGTTCACAAACGGTATTTTCCAGAATAACGGCGCCGGCGGCAATAATAGTATTAGTATGTACAACGGCCTTATCCATAATAATGGCCCCCATACCGACCAGTACGTTATCGTGCAAGGTGCAGCCATGTACGATGGCATGGTGTCCGATAGAAACATTGTTGCCGATGGTGGTACCGCATTTTTCAAAAGTGCCATGGATACAGGCGCCATCTTGCACATTGACCTTATGACCCATTCGGATAAAATTTACATCGCCCCGAACCACCGCATTGAACCAGATACTGCAGTCGTCTCCCATCACTACATCACCGACTACCGTGGCGTTGGGAGCTAAAAAGCAATTTGTGCCCCATTGCGGGTGCTTGCCAAGTACCGGAAGAATAGTTGCCATGTTCATTGACGATTTATGTGCAAAGTAGCGCAAATTTTAAAAGGTCGATTTTCTTTGTTTCCTTTGTTGTTATTCGGGCTTGCGAGCCCATGCATCCATGAATCAACGCGAACTTTTTTTTAAACATGTGGCACAGACCTCGCCG
>JBIIDB010000132.1:0-5164 GCA_044238505.1 Chitinophagaceae bacterium
ACGTTCCGCTGACAGCACAATTGATACGATTTTCTTCGATCAGTTTTTTTACTCCCGCAAAATCATCGGTCGCCAGCAGCGTCTCCATAGCTGACACCAGTGCGGCAGCCTCTTTTTCTTGTCCGGCTGCTTTGAGCGTGTCGGCATGGGCCTCTATCAAATGATCGACCCGATAACGCTTATTACTGTCGCGGTTATCGATCATCGGATCATTAAAATTATCAACATGGCCGCTCGCTCTCCAGGTGGTGGGGTGCATAAAGATGGCCGCATCAATACCCACCACATCATCACGCAACTGGGTCATGCTCTTCCACCAATGGTCTTTGATATTTTTTTTGAGCTCGCTGCCCATTTGACCATAATCATAAACTGCCTGCAGCCCATCATAGATCTCACTACTGGGAAAAATAAAACCGTACTCCTTGGCATGCGAAATGATCGCCTGAAACAGTTGGGTATCGTTGGCCATAGGCTGCAAATATAAACCCTAACGGGTTAGTGTAATTTTTGGTTGTTGTGATGCCGGTCTTTATCGCGGGCTGTTTTTTTCTCGATGCTCTGTTGTAAGGCTTGGGTCAGATCGACACCGGTCTGGTTGGCAATACAGAGCAGTACCCAAAACACATCGGCTACTTCCTCGGCCATTTCTTTCTTGGTATCGGTAGCCTTAAAACTTTGATCGCCGTATTGACGGGCCATCAGCCGAGCCAGTTCTCCTACTTCTTCTGTCAAAATGGCCATATTGGTCAGCTCGCTAAAGTAGCGGACGCCATGGGTGTGGATCCACTGATCCACCTGTTGTTGGGCTTGTTGTATCGTCATGCGTTTCGTTTAGTGCTATGCTCGAATGGGGTATCCTTATTCTTTATTCTTTGTATCAAACCAAATGGTAACGGGACCCTCGTTGCAAAGCGACACCCTCATGTCCGCTCCAAAGACACCGGTCTTTAGGCGGGGTCCCAATTCCATGCGCAACCGGGCGATCATCTGTTCGTAGAGCAGAACAGCCTGCTCGGGGCGGGCAGCTTTGATAAAAGAAGGCCGGTTACCTTTTTTGGTAGCCGCGTGTAGGGTAAACTGGCTGATCAGCAAGATCTCGCCGTTTATCTCTTGCACCGAACGATTGAGTTGACCGTTCTCATCATTAAATATACGGAGCTGCACAATTTTTGCCGCCAGCCAGTCGATATCTTCTTGCTGATCGGCCGCCTCGATACCAAGCAGCACCAGTAAGCCCGGGCCCACGGCTGCATGCACCGATGCTGCAATCGTTACCGAAGCCTCGCTTACACGCTGAACAACCGCTCGCATAAATAAGTTAAATTTGATAGTGGTAAAAGTACAAATGAATTTCGAGCCCCTCATAAAGGAGATCCGGATAACGACCAGCCGAAGCGGTGGCAAAGGCGGACAGAACGTCAATAAGGTAGAGACCGCAGTGCTGGCCTCCCTGGACCTGACCCAAACAAAGGCGCTGACTCCGCTGCAGGTCGCGCTGATCAGAGAAAAACTGACGAACCGCATCAATGAGGCCGGTTGTCTGCTGGTCAAGTGCCAGACGCACCGTACACAATTGGCCAACAGAGAAGAGGCGGTCCGGAAGATAAAGCAATTGATCGGCGGGGCGCTTAAACGAAAAAAACTACGTATCGCCACGGATGTGCCCAGCGGCGTACGCGAAAAAAGAATAGAACAAAAAAAACAACGCAGTGCCGTCAAATCAAACAGAAAAAGACCAAGAGGTCCTTACGAGGAATAGGAATAAGGGATGAAAAGGCCATTACTCTCATTGATCGCTTTACTGATGCTGGCTGCGGGGCTACCCCGGCTCCTGAGTAGCTGCAACAAAGCCGTCGAGCTCCGCACACTGACCCCCTATGCATTGCCGGTACCACCGGGATTTCCCGCTCCGCTGTACAACCAAAGTCAACAGCCGTTGAGCCGAGAGGGCATAGAACTGGGACGCCGCCTGTTCTACGAAAAAAAATTATCTGTCGACAACCAACATCCTTGTTCTTCTTGTCACGAACAACAATCTTCTTTTGGCACCTTTGAACACGACCGCAGCCATGGTGTCAATAACTCACATACGCTTCGTAATGCGCCCGTGCTCGTTAACCTGGCCTGGGCCCCGTATTTTCATTGGGACGGACAATACCAAACCCTGGAACTACAAGCCACCCACCCCCTCACCGGCGACCACGAGATGGGCGAGACCTTTCCCAATATCATCCGAAAACTGGAGGCAGACCCCTCGTATAAAAAAGACTTTCAGACCGTTTTTAAAACTCCCTCGATCGAACCACTGCAAATTGTAAAGGCGCTTGCACAATTTACCGTTACCATGATCAGTGCCAATAGCCGCTACGACCAGTATAAAAAAGGACTGACCACTTTTACAAGCCAAGAGCAAGCAGGCTACCGGCTGTTTTTGCAACACTGCAACAGCTGTCACCGAGAACCGCTGTTCACCGATCATAGCTTCAGAAATATTGGTCTTCCGGTAGACCCCTCCCTGAATGATCTGGGCAGAATGCGGATCAGCTTTGCCGGCGCAGACTCCCTGCAATTCAAAGTCCCCACGCTGCGTAATTGCTATTTATCGTCGAACTATATGCACGACGGACGGTTCATATCTATACAGCAATGTATCAATCACTACCGTTTTCAGGTACAGTCGAGCGCCACGCTCGATCCCCTTTTGCGACAGGGTATTTCGATGAGTAATCAAGAAGCCGATCAATTGATGGCTTTTTTAAAGACGCTGACTGATTCTAGTTTTGTAACTGACCGGCGTTTGGCACGGCCGGAATAACGCGCCGGGACTTTAACACCTCAAGGCCTTCTTTCTTAGCCGCTATCTCATTTTCGGTATCCCGTTGTGACTGCTTGTTCAGTTCTAACTTACGTTCCAGCTCAGCCTGGTCTTTTTTAAGTGATTCGAGTTTTCTCTCCGCCTTTACGATGGCCTCTTCTTGTGCCTTGATATCGAGCTCAAGGCTTTCGGCCACTACATCGGGATTGAGGCCTCTCAAAAAATCTTTTACCCGCTCGGCGCGCGACTCACTAACGGAGCGACCTAAGGCCTCGCCACCCTGCGTGACCACCAACGTCAATACAGCATCTTCGTTTCCTTTGCGGCTGCGGCTTTCTACCTTCACCAAAAAATCGGCCTGCCCTTCGGTAATGTCGGGCATGATAGAACCGGCAAACACTTTGTATCCTTTGTCTTTGTTTAGGAGTCCTTTTTCCTCGCGCGGACGGTATCCCAATTTGGCAAATCGTTTTACAATGGCATTTTCGACAGCGGCAGCGGGATAGTTGAACTCTGCAATAAAGGCAGCCATTTTCTTTTTATCGTACTCGGCGGTACCCTCATAAATCTGCGCCCGCAGAGCACCCTGCGCAACCCCAACGAACAGTAAAAGCAGTAGATAGTTTTTCATAGTCTTCGAATTGTTACCTAAAGATACAGCACCGCAACGCACAGAACCGCTATCTTTATGCAAAACATTTTAGCAGTGAGCGGTATCAAGAAACTGGCAGGACAAACCCTCTGGTACGGACTACCCGGAGTGACCAGCCGTTTTTTGGGGTACTTGATGAACCTGAGTCTGCCGCTGATCTTCAAAGAGCCGGCCATCACGGCCGACCTGACGCTGGTCTACGCCACGGTTGCTTTTTTGAATATTATCTATACCTATGGGCTCGAGACGGCCTACTTTCGGTTCTCGTCAACCGAAGACCGCACCCGACTATACAGTACCCTGTCGCTGGCCCTGCTGTCATCATCAGTCTTGTTCAGTGCTATTCTTTGGTCGTTGCAAGACCAATTGGCTGCGTGGGGTCGTCTCGGTAATCACACCGAATACATCCGCTGGATGATCGGGATTGTGGGGCTGGACGCGCTGTCGACCTTAGCCTTTGCCAAACTGCGGCAAGAAGATCGCCCGCGTCGCTATGCGATAGCCAGAATGGCTTCCGTGTTCGTCAATATCATGGTCGTGATCGTTTTTCTCGGCATTATTCCGCGATACCTGCAGGCCAACCCCCAATCATCCCTGCGAGCCCTGTACCCCGCAGAAGAGAGCGGTATCGTATGGTTTTTGATCGGAAATTTTTTCGGAAGTCTGTTTTCGCTGCTGCTGCTGAGTAAAGAGTGGATGTCCGTTCGCTTTTATTTTGATGGTGCCCTTTTTAAAAAGGTGATGCTTTATGCATGGCCGCTGGTATTGGTAGGAATGGGCGGTATGGCCAATGACATGCTCAGCCGACTACTCTATCAATTTGTGGTCGACCTTCCGGTTCAAGAGGCCAAGCACCAACTGGGTGTGTTCGGCAACATCGTACGACTCTCGATCGTAATCACTATTGCCATTCAGGCCTTTCGCATGGCAGCAGAGCCGTTCTTTTTTAAACGAAGCCAGGCAGCGGATGCTCCCCAGACCTACGCCCGCATCATGAATTACTTCGTGATCGTTTGTTGTATTTTGTTTTTGGGATTGTCGCTGTATATCGACCTTATCAAATGGTTCTTTGAAGCGATCGATCGCACTCGCTGGACAGAGGGACTTTATGTAGTACCCCTCATTGCCATGGCGAATATTTTTTTGGGTATTTATTACAATTTGAGCATCTGGTACAAACTCACGAACAATAATTTTACCGGTGCGCTCATTACTATCGGCGGCACCGTCATCACTGTTTTACTTACCACGTGGCTCATCCCCTCACTAGGGTACCTGGGCGCTGCGCTAGCCAGCTTTAGCTGTTATTTTTTTATGATGATCAGCAGTTATGTGCTGGGGCAAAAACACTATCCTGTGCCCTATCCGGTCAAAAAGATCGTGTTCTACCTGAGCCTTGCTGCCGGACTCTATGGTTTGCACCGCTGGCTGGTCGGTTTTTGGGAGCATCCCGTACTAAATCTGGGACTGGCCACAGCATTGATGGCCTTATTTCTCTATGTGGCACAACGGAAAGAACAGTTTGGCCGGATCCGTATAACTAAAGCATAGTCTGTTACACACGCTGTCATCAGGCGTTGCGCTGGATGGAGCGTCCTGCAAGGATATCGCTAATCAGGGGTCACCCCCGCCTTGATGGTCCGCTCAGGGTTTTACAAATGGATTGTGCTCTTTTTCGTGACCGATGGTCGTAG
>JBIIDB010000133.1:0-5130 GCA_044238505.1 Chitinophagaceae bacterium
GTAGACCCAGTCGCAATTTCCGTTAATGATGAAATTCCATTTTCCGTCGGTGGTCACTGCTTGGGTGGTCGCCGTCGGAATATGATAGAGGATCAGGTTGTTGTTCTGTACATACGAGATGTATTGACCGTCGGGCGAAAATTGTGGATGAAGCGATTTTATGTCTCCTCCGATCTGCACCAACGAAGAGTCGATGGTGTTAAAAAGATAGAGTAATGATTTGGAGGAGCGTCGGTAAATGGGTTCGGTCTTTGTTTTGAGCAATTGCAAATTGGCCTTGGCCTCGCAAGTGATGATATCATCGGGGCGCCCTATTTTTTTACCCTGTGCATCGGATAGGCGATCCCAATTGATGGCGGGCGAGACCGGTTTACTCTCTTCGAACGCAGCGGAAACCGGGTCGGTGCGAAAGGTTCCTTTTTTGTATACATCTTCGAGTGTGATGGTCTTGGGCTGGCCCCAGCAGAGTACCGGCAGCGCTAAAAAGAGGAACAACAGTCGCATAGTAGTTTATTTTTTTTCTGCCATATCTGGAATAGCCTCTACCTTGTACGCTCCGGCATCGAGCTTCACCTTGGTCTCGGTAAAGGCTTCGAGCGTAAGACGGATGTCTTCGTCGGTGTGTACGGCAGACGGGATCAGGCGATAGATGATATGACCCTTGGGAATAACAGGATATACAACAATAGAGGCAAAGACGCCGTAGTTCTCGCGAAGGTCCATGACCATGGCGGTAGCTTCTTCTACACCCCCTTTCATGTACACGGGCGTTACCACAGAATCGGTCTTACCGATGTCGAAGCCGCGGTCTTTGAGCCCTTGTTGCAGTTTGCGGGCGTTCCCCCAGAGTTTGTCTTTGAGCTCGGGATGATTGCGCAATAGTTCCAATCTTTTCAGATTGCCCAGCACCAGTGGCATAGGAAGACTCTTGGCAAAGATCTGTGAGCGGATATTGTAGCGGATATAATCAACAACGGGTTTATCGCCCGCTACAAAGGCGCCGATACTGGCCATCGATTTAGCGAACGTAGAAAAATAGATATCGATTTTATCCTGAACGCCTTGTTCCTCTCCGGCGCCGGCACCTGTTTTGCCCAGGGTACCAAATCCATGCGCGTCATCGACCAATAATCTGAATTGATATTTTTCTTTAAGGGCAGCGATCTCTTTTAATTTTCCCTGGTCGCCGGCCATACCGAATACTCCTTCGGTGATAACCAGAATGCCGCCGGTCTTTTGCTTTTCAATGAGTGCCGTGGCACGTTGCAATTGTTTTTCGCAATCCTCCACATCGTTATGCTTGAATACATAGCGATGTCCGGGATGCAGTCTGAGGCCATCGATGATGCAAGCATGGCTTTCGGCATCGTAAACGATGACATCATGCCGGCCGCAAAGCACATCAATCACACTTACCATACCCTGGTAACCGAAATTGAGCAGGATAGCATCTTCCTTCATTTCAAAGGCGGCTAGTTCGGCTTCAAGTTGTTCGTGATAGTTGCTGTTACCACTCATCATGCGGGCGCCCATGGGGTAGGCCAGTCCATACTGTGCGGCCGCATCGGCATCGGCCTTTCTCACTTCGGGGTGGTTAGCGAGTCCGAGGTAATTGTTAAGACTCCAGACGATCATGTCTTTGCCACGAAACTTCATGCGGCTGCTGATCTCTCCCTCTAACTTGGGAAAGGCAAAGTAGCCATGGGCTCTTTCGCGATGTTGTCCGAGGGGTCCGGCATTCTTTAGCAGTCTTTCAAACAGGTCAGCCATAACAAGCGGTTTTACAGGTTTAAATCAGCTGCAAAAGTACGATTTTCTGTGGCAAACGGGTTGCCCGATGTGGCATAAAAAAAACTCAAAATCCCTTTTTGTCGCCCCCCGTTGGCGCCGGAGATTTTACGAATTTTTCTAGCCACTCGAATTGCTCGGCCAGCACATGCAACAGGTTTTCCTTTCCGGTATATCCGTGCGATTCATAGGGGAGGCTTACATAACGGGTTGTTCCGCCGTGCCCTTTGATTGCATTGAACATACGCTCGCTTTGAATGGGAAAAGTGCCCGTGTTGTTGTCCATTTCTCCGTGAATGAGCAACAGGGGTGTTTTGATCTGGTTGGCATAGCTAAAAGGGCTCATGCGATGGTAGAGTTCGGAGGCTTCCCAGTAGCTGCGATCCTCATTTTGAAATCCAAAGGGGGTAAGGGTTCGGTTGTACGCACCACTGCGGGCAATACCGGCCTTAAAGAGGTTGGTATGGGCCAGCAGGTTGGCCGTCATAAAAGCGCCATAGCTGTGACCACCCACGGCTACCCGGCTCGGATCGCCCACCCCCATCGAATCGAGTGCGTTAATGGCAGCGCTGGCATTGAGCGTAAGCTGCTCAATAAAATTATCATTGGGTTTTGCCTCCGAAGAAGTGGCCACTATGGGCATCTCAGCGTTATTGAGCACGGCGTACCCTTGGGTAACATAAAAAACAGGAGATCCGCCGCTCAGGTAGGTAAAGCGGTGTTCGCTTCCTCTGATCTGTGCGGCATCAGCCGCCGAATTGTACTCTGCAGGGTAGGCCCATATAAGCACAGGTAACTTACCGTCTCGATCGGCGTCATATCCTTTGGGTAAATACAGCTCTCCCGTTAGGGTGATGCCATCGGCTCGTTTGTATACAATCTTTTGTTTGCGAACGCCCGCCATAGCCGGGTAGGGATCTTTGAATTGAGTAAGTGCTTCACGGGCGGCCGCAGTCTCCAGCCTGATGCGATAGTAATTGGGTACTTCCTTCTCGCTTTCACGTTGTGTAATCAGTACTCCTTTTTCTGCATCGATCACCTTGACGATGGTCTCAAAACTTCCCTCTTTGCATCGCCAGAGTGTATCGGCTTTCTTGGTATGCACATCAAACGAAAGCAAGAAGGGCAGATCGCCTTTGGGTGAGCTGCCCGTATTGTTGATCATCAAAACCTTGTTGCCTTTATCGATGGTCCAAAGCACTTGTTTGCCGTATTCGTTTTGGCGGGTGAGCGGAGTTCCGGGATTGGCATAGGCATTGGTGCTATTTCGGGTAAGGATCCGCTCCAGGTCTTCCGTTATTGGGCTGTAACGATTGAGTGCCGTCAGTTGCTTGGAGCGCAGCCCTTCTGTGACTAATGCGAGTCCCTCATGTCCCCAAAGGGTGTTATTATAGCGCATCTTGGTGGCAAACAGTTTTTTCTTGTTTTCGGTGAAGGGGGCTGATAGTGCATAGACGGCGTCACGATAGGCTGCTTCGTTTTTGATGAGTCCGCCATCGAGGGGTTCGCACCAGGTGAGCGTAGCCGGTTGATCATCTCGCCAGTCAAAACTGCGGGGTACATTTTGCACATTATCATTGCCCCCGGGTGCCGTCTCCGAAGAAGGTAATTGCGCCAACTCTTTAATGAATTTACCGTTGGCATCGGTGATGAGTACACGCGATGCAAATCCGGAGGCAGGCACTGTATACGAGAACGGAGGTACGATGATCTCTTGCAAAAAATAGTTTTTATCGGGCGACACGCTCAGGCTTTTGTAGAGAGCCGGGTTTCCCAACCGGATTTCTGTTCCGCCTGTATTGCTCACTAGTTGTGTCTGCGCATAAAAAGCGAACAGGGCTTCGTCGTGTGGCGATTTGATCAGGTCCTGAAAGGTGGGTCGAGGGCTGGCCTTGCCGCTATTCTCCTGGATGGCCGGGCCAGCAGGAACATCCGGTTTAACGGGTGCGGCCGAGGAAGGTTGTGTGCAGGTAAAGTACAAAAGAGTGTTGTTGTCTTTCCATTGGTAGCGGTTTAGCACAGCATTGACGGGGGTGCGGTTGATGCGAACGGCTTTTTGTTGTGCCACGTTGATCACATAGAGGTCGATGCGATCCTGCCCCATTTGCAAAAAAGAAATTTTTCGTTGATCGGGGCTCCAGCTGACCGCCATCGCCTTGAGCGGTTGCGGCAATCCGCCAATGGGGTATTCTTTTTGGGTCAGTGCATGACGGAGTTTGAGGGTATGGATCAATGACTGTCTGCTGGGGCCTGCGTTGCGCGGGTTAATGCGCAGCCCGGCGATCTTGAGCTCCGGGGCGGCCAGGTCTTCCATGGCAGCATAGCTGTTTGTCTCACTAAGCAGCATCCATTCTCCCTTATTGTCGATGCTTACACTGGCCGGTCGTTGGGCCAGTAACATTTCGGCCACTTCTTTGGGAGGCATTTTGTAGCCTCCGCTCTGTTGGGCGACAGTAGGCACGAGGCAGATAAATAACAGAAGTAAGGTTGAAAAAAAGCGGATACCTTTTTGCATGGCTCAATAATTTTGGAGCCAGAAAGATAAGGCAAAACGGCCGCTGCAAACAGTCTCTATGTCCCCAAAAGCCATCCGTTTCTTGTCGATTAATAGTCGATATTTGCCAAGTCTTTCGTAAAGCCGCTATTATGAATATCAAGGTTTGTGGAATCACCACCTTTAAGCAATTGCAACAACTCGACGGTCTCGAGATCGATATGGCCGGATTGGTCTTTATTCCCGATTCTCCGTGGTATGCAGGTACGTCACTTTCCGGCTCGGCGGTCAGCAAGGCAGACTTTGATGTAAAAAAAGTGGGCATCCTGCGTAATCCCTCCCTGAGCGAGGCCCTCGATATAATAGACGAATACAAACTCGATGTGGTTCAGTTAGTAGGACAGGAGAGTGTAACGCTTTGCGAGGACCTGAGTACGGAAGTGGAGGTCATCAAATCTTTTTACTTGTCCGATGATACGGTGTCCATAGATGAGCGGATAAAGGACTATGATGCGGTATGTGATTATTATTTGTTCAGTGGACCTGTGGCTGCCGCTACAGATCTCTACGGCAGCGGTCTCTCACTGGCGTTGCTTCAACAAGCGCGTATCGAAAAGCCTTTTTTTATTTCGGGGGGTATTGACAGTTCGCACGCTTCGATGATCAGGGGAATAGACCACCCAGACTTTTTCGGGATCGATCTGACAACCGGTTTCGAGATCGCCCCCGGTGATAAAGACCTCAAGTCATTATTGCAGTTTAGACAACAGCTTCGCTGATTGCGTATCTTTGAAAATAATAGCCTTTAAAATTTACAGATATGTTATTTCGTATCACGCTGGTTGCAG
>JBIIDB010000197.1:0-5084 GCA_044238505.1 Chitinophagaceae bacterium
CAAGATGTGCCCCCCGATACAACCGGTAACCTGCAACGGGTGCTGTTCTTGAAGTTGCTTAAGGCTACGTCGCAGCGAACCCAGCTGCCCATTTGGGATCTGATGATGAAGAACGTATACTCGGTTGGTTTCGGGCAACTCGAAAGACAGGATTTTAGTTTGGATCTTTTGTACGAGGAGCCCTCGCTTGGAGAAAAGCGCTATCTGCCTCCTGCGGATGTATTGGATCCCTACAAGGGAATGCCCATCATCGCACAAGTCAACCTCGATCGTCTCAATAACCAAAATGATCCCCAGCCCGATGGGGTCTTTGACTATATCGAAGGATTCACGGTGATCTCTTCGCAAAGCCGTATTATTTTTCCGGTGCTGGAGCCCTTTGGGCATGACTTGGATTATCTATATCCTGATGCAACTACCCGCAGTAAATATCTTTTTTATCCGCTCTACGATACCATCAAGGCGATCGCGCAGACCTTCGCAAACTTAAACCGGTTTAAACTTTTTGGACGCTCTCGTTCGGCCGGATTTGGAGCCGGTGCTAATCCGATGGGTGCCATGAATGGTGCGATGCCCGGACAGTCTGGCAGCAGTGAGTATCAATTAGGATTTAATATTCCCAGGGGATCGGTGCGGGTTACAGCCGGCGGACAACTATTGACAGAAAATGTGGACTACGAGATCAATTACGATTTAGGGACCCTTCGTATCGTGAACCCCTCCATCATAAGTGCCGGGGTGCCCGTTGACATCAACTACGAAAACAACCAGGCGTTTGGGTTTCAACAAAAGAATTTTCTCGGGCTGCGGCTGGATTACCTGGCCAACAAACGTCTCAGTCTGGGAGGTACAGTCGTGCGCTTGGGAGAGCGCCCTTTCTTTATCAAGCAATCGTACGGAGAAGATCCCATTCGCAATGCCATGTTCGGGGTAGATCTTGATTACCGGAACGATCTGCCGCGACTGAGTAAGTTACTCGATAAACTTCCGTTCTATACGGCCAAAGCGCCGTCTTCCATCACGGCCTATGCCGAGGCCGCGGTATTACAACCCGGGCATGCTCGTCAGATCAACGGAACAAATTATGACGGAACGCCCCAACGATCCGGGCAGGTTTACATCGATGACTTTGAAGGCGCCAGAGCCGCTATCGATCTTCGTTTTCCGCTTCTTAGTTGGACACTGGCCTCCGTTCCCCAGGGAAATGGACTTTTTGCGGAGTCGGCCCTCAATGATGATCTGCGCAGTGGACGAAACAGAGCGAAATTGGCCTGGTACAATATAGAGCCGGTTTTGCAAGAGAAAAGAAGTCCTAATAATCCCATCAATGATGTGAACGAATTGTCTGATCCGCGTGTAAGACAAGTGTTACAGCGAGAGATCTTTCCGCGGCGTAGCACGCAATTCGGCGAAGGGCTGCTGACTACATTCGATCTGGCCTTTTATCCCAAAGAGAGGGGGCCTTATAATTTTGAGACCGACCCTAATCGCATCAATGCGTCAGGAAATTTGCGTAACCCCCGTAATGCATGGGGTGGTTTAATGCGCAACATTGATCAAACTGATTTTGAGACAGGCAATATTGAGTTCATAGAGTTCTGGCTGCAAGATCCCTTCATCAATAATGTAACTAACCCCTCGGGTGGGCAACTCTATTTTAATCTCGGTAATATTTCGGAAGATGTGTTGCGCGACGGAAGACGCCAATACGAGAACGGATTGCCTACGCCCACCAATAACGCCCGTGTAGACAGTAGTGGTGCCTGGGGAAGCGTTCCGGCTATTCCCCTGCAAGTGACCAACGCATTCAGTAATGTGTCAACCGATCGTGTGTTTCAGGATGTAGGTTTTGACGGGTTGACGGATGAGGGCGAAAAAAATAAATTCAACACGTATCTGAACCAGCTGCGCAATAATTTTGGCGCAGCCTCTGCGATATATCAACAGGCGATACTGGATCCTTCGGGTGATAACTTTAAACCGTATCGAGACGCCTCTTTCGATCAACAAAATGCCGGCATTTTGCGGCGCTATAAGAACATCAATAATCCGCACGGCAATTCCCCTATTTCAACCAACAACACCCAGTTCGTGACGGCCTTTAGTCAGTATCCCGACGCAGAAGAGCTGAATCGGGACAATACGATGAACGAGGCCGAAGAATATTTTCAATACCGGGTAGACATTTTACCGAACATGGTGCCCGGCTCTAATTACATCACCGATGTGCGTACACCTACCGTAACACTTGCCAACGGACAAACAAGGACTGAGCGTTGGTATCTGTTTCGAATTCCGGTCGAGCAATTCGAACGTAAGGTGGGTAACATTCCCGATTTCAAGTCTATTCGCTTTATCAGGATGTTTGTGACGGGTTTTACCGACTCGGTTGTGATGCGCTTTGGTAAGTTGGAGCTGATCAGGAATCAATGGCGTAAATTCAGAAACAGGATCGATACGACAGGCGCTTATACCAACTTGCCCATTCCGGATTTTGTCGCTTTCAATACGCTGTCGGTGAACGTGGAGGAAAATGACCAGCGACAGCCGATCGTGTATCGGATTCCGCCCGGCATCGAGCGACAGCAGCAACTCAGCAATAACAATGTGGCCCTTTTTCTCAATGAGCAGGCGTTGAGTATGCAGGTCTGTGGCTTGCCGCAGTATGAGGCCAGGGGAGTGTTCAAGACGATGAACATGGACCTGCGTCAATACGGAAAGCTCGACATGTTCATTCACGCTGAGTCGGTCGAGGGCGCTCAACCTATTCAGCCCGGTGATGTGTATGCAGTCGTGCGGATCGGAAACGATTTTAACGGCAATTACTACGAAGTAAAAATTCCGCTCAAGCGAACAGAGTTTGGCGATCGGGATAGTATCAATATCTGGCCAGAGATCAATAACCTGAATCTTTCGCTGCAAGACTTGATGGATCTGAAGGTGCGACGAAACAAAGCAGGCATCGCTCCTTCGCGCTATTACCGCGAGCGGCTGCCCAATGGGCGCACCTACGCTATTTTAGGTAATCCTAATCTCGGCGAGGTAAGAGGTATTTTGCTGGGGGTGGAGAATGCGCAGCAAGAAGCCCTTTGTGCGGAAGTGTGGTTTAATGAGCTTCGTTTGCAGCAGCTGGATGAAAAAGGAGGATGGGCTGCCCTTGGCAGGGCCGATATCAAACTGTCTGATCTGGGAACGATCTCTTTGTCAGGATCTGCTCGAAGCAGAGGGTTTGGAACGCTGGAGCAACGAGTAAATGAGCGAAGCCGCGAAGATATCTACACGGCGGATGCCTCCTTGACGATCGAAGCCGGCAAGTTGCTTCCCCAAAAGCTGGGTATGCAGATTCCGCTCTATGCGGGCATCAGTCATCGCAGTAGTACACCCGAATATGACCCTTACGATCTAGACATTGACCTGCGCAGCAAACTGCGCGACACCGATCGCAGTAAGCGCGACTCCATCCGAACGGATGCCCAAGATGTCTCGACCATAAAGACATTCAACCTGACCAATGTAAAGGTGGCGCCGAAAGAAGGCAAACAGCCCAAGCCTTGGAGTGCAAGCAATTTTGATGTCACCTATTCTTATATCGAGACAATCGCACATAATCCGCTTATTGAGTCTGATGAGTTGCGAAGAACCCGTGCAGTGCTGGGGTATGGGTTTGCTCCCACGACTAAGTCTATTGAGCCGTTCCGAAAGCTGATCCGCTCTAACTCCAGGTGGTTGGCACTGCTGCGTGATTTTAATTTTAATTATTTGCCCTCGCAGATTTCTTTCCGTGCCGATGTGTTCCGACAATTTGGAGCCACGCGTCCCCGCAATGTAGGCGGAGGCCCCTATAAGATACCAGAGACCTATAATAAATACTTTACGTTCGATCGCTTCTATGTGCTGCAATGGAACCTGACCCGATCGTTGTCGATGGATTTTTCGGCGGTGAACAATGCTCGTATCGACGAACCCTTCGGCAGAATTGACAATGCGGCCAAAAAAGATTCGGTGCGCACCAACTTATTCAAAGGGGGACGTAACACCCAGTATCAGCAGGATGTAACGGTCAATTATAATGTGCCCACTTCAAAAATTCCGTTGCTTGACTGGACCTCGATGCGCGCCAGTTTCAACAGTAAGTACAATTGGCTGGCTTCCTCGCTGTTGGCTCGGAGTTTGGGTAATAAAATCACCAATGCACAGACAAGGACCCTTAACGGTGAATTAAAGTGGGAGGAGCTTTATAATAAGTCGTTAGTGATCCGCAAACTCAACAATGCCATGGCTGCTGGTAATGCCGGTAGTCGCTCTCGGAGCAGGACGGTCAATACGGCTAACGGGCCAGGGTCCGGCGGCGAAGGGACGGCCAAGCGACGAGGCGCCCGAAGACCTCCTGCTGATTTTGGAAAATCGGACGATCCCACTGCGCTGTCCCCGTCAAGGGATAACACCTATGTGGACGGTCGAGACACGCGCACCAATAACAGATCCGAAAACGCGTTTGCGCCTGCTACGTTGCGCTTCAGGTACGATACGATCCGAAACAAAGAAGGGGAGATCGTCAAGATCAAAAAGGTCAAGATCAAAAAAAGTAAAGAGCCTGCACAGAAAGCTACGCGCCCCGAGGCGCAACTTAGTGCCGTAGCCCGTGCAGGTTTGCAGTTTGCCACGATGGTCAAGCGAACGGCTATTCAGTATAGCGAAGACATGGGGACTATTTTACCGGGCTATATGGACAGCACTTCGCTGCTGGGCATCAATCGACGCAGTTTTCAACCGGGCTTCGGCTATGTATTCGGGTTTCAACCGGATACTAATTGGATCAATCGTTTTGGACAGCAGGGATTACTCTCCCGCGATTCACTGGTCAGTGCTATGATTCAGCAACGTTTCAATCAGCGACTCAATATCACGGCCCAACTGAGTCCTATCAAAGACTTCACGATCGATCTGAGTCTGGATAAGACTTTCGATAAGCAATACAGCGAATTATATAAAGACACTACCGGTTTTTCCGGATTGGCCCGCCTTAATCCCTACGCGCTGGGTAGTTTTAGTATCAGCTATATTTCTTTTCAGACACTTTTTGC
>JBIIDB010000134.1:0-5071 GCA_044238505.1 Chitinophagaceae bacterium
AGGTAATGATACAAGAGGCCCCTGCATCTTGCAAACGATCACTGATGCTTTGCGCCGAGAAGCCACCGAAGATCACACTATGAATAGCACCGATGCGAGCACAAGCCAGTACCGCAATGGCCAACTCCGGTATCATGCCCATGTAAATACACACGCGGTCTCCTTTGCGTACCCCGCGATTGAGCAATACTTGTGCCAACAGAGAAACTTGCTCTGCCAATTGAAGATAAGTGAGTGTACGCGAAGGTTGCTTCGGATCGTTGGGTTCCCAGATAATGGCAGGTTGATCGGCTTTATCTGCCAAATGCCTGTCCAGACAGTTTTCGGTGATATTAAGCTGCGCTCCACTGAACCAGTTGACACGCGGTTCTGTAAAATTCCAGTCGAGTACGCGATCCCACTTTTTTTTCCAGACAAAATGATCGGCGATCCCACGCCAAAACGCTTCGGGGTCTTGGACGCTGCGCGCATACTCTTTGTGATACTGTTCTTGGGTTTTGATCTGGTAGGGATACATCATAGCAGTGATTGGGTCGAAGATAAAATTACGAGAAAATGAAAGCATCCCCTTAAAAAGAAGGGTAGACCGCAATGTAAAATGATGTCAAAAAGAGAGGTAACCGGAGCCGTTCGATCAATAGATCAATACGAAAATCATTTACCGGCAGAACCGATCAGTTTGAAGCCGATCAGACCCAACAGGGCTGCACAAGTGGAAGCCACCAAAATAGCCAACTTAGCACTGACTACTGTTTGCGCATCAGCAAAAGCCAGCAGCGTAATAAAGATCGACATGGTAAACCCGATGCCGGCTAGCAGCCCTGCCGCAGTAATATGTTTCCAGTTAACCGACGCAGGTAAGGCTGCCCATCCGGCACTGATAGCCACCCGACAAAAAAGTAAAATACCCAAGGGCTTGCCGATCACTAATCCACTCATAATACCCAGGCTATTGAGTGAAAGAAGTGTTACCGGCAAATCGGCACCAAGTACAATCCCGGTATTGGCCAGGGCAAATAAAGGCACAATAAAAAAGGCATTAAGGGGATGAAGAGCCTTTTGTAAACGAGCCGAGATGGAGCGGTCCCCACCGGTTCCAAAGGGAATGGCAAACGCGAGCAACACGCCGCTGATCGTAGCATGGACCCCGGAACGGAACATACAGTACCACATCACTCCACCGGCCAACAGATAGATCGGCAGCACAGTAAATCCTTTTTTACCGGTAAAAAACAATACCGCAAAAATGCCCAGTGCGGCCAACAAATAGACCAACGAAAGTTGTTCGGTATAAAATAGTGCGATCACCAAAATGGCACCGAGATCGTCTATGATGGCAAGGGCCGCTAAAAAAATCTTGAGTGCCGGTGGAACGGCTTTACCAGCCAGCGATAAGATACCAAGCGCAAAGGCAATATCGGTAGCCATTGGAATACCAAAGCCACTAGCGTAGGGAGTGCCCCTGTTAAACAAATAGTGAATGAGTGCGGGCAGCAGCATACCGCCTATTGCAGCCATCACGGGTAAAAAGGCTTGCCGGAATGTAGCGAGTTCGCCGATATAGAGTTCGCGTTCGATCTCGAGGCCTACCAGTAAAAAAAAGACAGCCATCAAACCGTCGTTGATCCATTGTTCAACGGTAAGGCCACCCAGATTGGTGTGCCAGAAATGCAAATAGGCGGGCCCCCAGTGACTGTTGGCCAGCCCGAGCGACAGCAGGGTGCAGCCGATCAATATAAAACCCGAGGCTTTCTCGCTATGAAAAAAGTCTAAAAAAACCCGGGAAAGAACGGGTGATATGCCAGGTCGAGCCGAGGGTGCAGACATCGGGCAAACGATATTAACTACTTGTAAAACAATACAATAACGATTAAAATTAGTAAAATATTTCGAAAAAACAGGCTTTATATGACAATTAAGTGACCTCGGAATTTTTGCACTCCTAAAGGCCGAACTATCTTTGCATTCGATATGAAAACAGTGGCCATTTTTTTACTATTGACCTTCTCGGGAACGATCCTGATTCCCCTGGCCATGTCGTTGACGAAACAAAATCAGGTCAGTCTCTTTATTGTCGATGAAGAAAAAAGCAGTAATGCCAACCAGATCAATGAGATAAAAGAGCAAAAAAAAGATTATAGCAGCTTTTTTCTAGTGGGCCTGGCCCCTGCTGCCAATGATGCGGCGCTCCATGGGGGTGATGGACGCTGTTCACTGCTTCCCCCTTCTCCCTACCTGGAATATGTAGCCCCTCCGCCCAACGTTTGCTGATGTTCGTTTGTTAAAGCCTTAGGTGCTCGATGAGCACATGGCTTGATCGCATCAACTTATCATCAACCAAACAAAAATGGGAAAAGTCAAAAGTCCGATTACAAGAATTTTAGACCTCGTTAAACTTGAAAAAGGAGAGATTTCTGCTATCTACTTCTATGCCATCCTTAACGGATTAATCTTACTGGCTGTTCCGCTGGGTATTCAGTCTATTATAGGGTTCGTGCTGGGGGCCTCCTTTAGGGCCTCTATCTATATCTTGATCTTTTTGGTCGTGATGGCGGTGTTGATCTCGGGACTCATGCAGGTCAATCAAATGAAGATCATCGAAAAGATACAGCAACGGATCTTTGTTCGCTATGCCTTTGCATATACGGACACTATTCCGCGGCTCGATCTTAAAAAGAACGATGGTGTTTATTTACCCGA
This sequence comes from Chitinophagaceae bacterium, assembly GCA_044238505.1. Lineage (GTDB taxonomy): Bacteria > Bacteroidota > Bacteroidia > Chitinophagales > Chitinophagaceae > JJ008. The sequence continues at coordinate 2,701 of JBIIDB010000134.1, forward strand.
GCTGATCAACCGTTTCTTCGACACGGCTACGCTACAAAAGAGCTTATCGAAGATCTTATTAGAGATACCGACGGCAACTATTCAGATCTTCTTTGGTCTGGTGCTGCTGTCTTTTTATCATCCCACTTTTATTGTATTCTCAATTGTAGTAGTATCATTATTGTGGGCCATCCTATATTTTACCGGCAACCGCGGATTAGATAGCAGTCTTCGCGAAAGTGCCAGTAAGTATAAAGTAGCAGCCTGGCTCGAAGAAATGGCCCGTGTTGTTAAGACTATCAAGATCGCTACGCTTAACGGACTGCACCTCAGAAAAACTGATGAGGCTACTGTAGAATACCTTGATGCCCGTAACGAACATTTTAAGATCCTGCTGTTGCAGTATCGCACGCTGGTAGCTTTTAAGACCACGATCACCGCAGCTATGTTGATCTTTGGATCGATCCTGCTGGTCAATCAACAACTCAATATCGGTCAGTTTATCGCTGCGGAAATCGTGATCCTGACCATCTTGAATTCGGTAGAAAAACTAATCATCAACCTCGATGGAGTGTACGATACATTAACCGCCGTAGATAAGTTGGCTAAACTCACCGACAAACCGTTGGAGCAGTTTGGCAATATTATACTACCGCCCGGCGGCAAAGGAGTCAAGATCGAAGCCAAAGAATTAAGTTTCAGCTACCCCGGCCGATCCCCCATTTTTGATAAGATAGATTTTGTGGTGCAGCCGGGACAGACGGTATGTGTTATGGGAAAAGGGGGCACCGGAAAATCTACCCTGTTGCGACTACTCGATGGAGCCTTTGCAGACTTTGAGGGCTCCTTGAAAATAGATGATATTCCGCTTCGCAACTATGAACTTAGCTCCCTTCGCTCACACATTGGCATCGTACTACACCAAGATGACATTTTCGCCGGCACGCTCTGGGACAATATTACCATGGGGAGAGAAGGCGTCGATATCAAGCGAGTGGTAGGGCTACTCGATAAAGTAGGCCTAAGCTCTTATTTTGCCAGCCTTCCGCAGGGATTCGATACCGTGCTGGACCCCATGGGACAACGCTTACCCGAACAGATCATTCACAATATTATGTTGGTAAGGGCTGTTGCCGGATCGCCTCGCTTACTGCTGTTAGAAGAACCCTGGAGTGGTATGGAAGACAGTAACCGAGGGCAGATCATTGACCTGCTGGCCGATCTGAAAGATATCACCACCATAGTGGTTAGTAATGATGATGAGTTCGCCGCTACTTGCGACCAGGTGCTGCTGATGGAAGGAAATGGCCGACTTACCAAAACTAAATAAGAAGCTACGTCATGAATACAGAAAACTATAAATCACACGAAAAGATCTACCGCTACGACCGAAAAAGCCGGGTACGATACTGGTTCTACGGTATTTTATTTGGCATGGTCATTATTCTTTTCTTACCATGGACGCAGAATATCCGCAGTCGCGGTCTGGTGACGACGCTGTATCAAGATCAACGCCCGCAGCAAGTTAATACGATCATTGGCGGGCAGGTGGTCAAATGGTATGTAAAGGAGGGAGATGTCGTAAAAGCAGGAGACACACTCATCCAACTTTCGGAGGTAAAAGTAGATTACCTCGATCCCCAATTGTTGAACAGGACCATGGAGCAGGTGAAGGGCAAGGAACAATCCATCGACTTTTATCAAAATAAAGCCCAAGCTGCCGAAAAGCAGATCGCAGCGCTAAACAGCGGACTGACCTTAAAACTGGAGCAGCTTCGTAACAAGATTGTACAGTTACAATTAAAAGTGCAAGCAGATAGTGCCGAAGCGATCGCTGCCCAAAATGACCTCAACATCGGTAAGCTGCAATTCGATCGTCAACGCGTGCTCTTTGACAGCGGACTGGTATCCCTGACACAGGTGGAACAACGAAACCAGGTATTCCAATCGGCCCTTGCCAAAAAGATCAGCGCCGATAACCGACTGGCCAATACCCGACAAGAGTTGACCATCACCATGATCGAGATGAATGCGCAATTGCAAGAGAACAGGGAGAAAGTGGCCAAAGCAGAAGGAGACCGTTTTCAATCACTCACCGAAATTGCCAGCGGACAAGTAGACGTTGCCAAACTGCGTAACCTCTATGCCAGCTATAGCATCAGAAATGGCATGTATTTTATTTTGGCACCACAAGGCGGACAGGTGATCAGTGCCCGTAAGGCGGGTATTGGAGAGTATGTAAAAGAAGGTGAGATGATCGTGGAAATCGTGCCCGAAAAATTTGTGTACGCCGTGGAAATGTTCGTACGACCCCTCGATGTACCGCTGATGGCTCCCGGCCAAAAAGTACGCTTCTTGTTTGACGGCTTTCCTGCCATTGTATTCAGCGGAT
>JBIIDB010000019.1:0-17448 GCA_044238505.1 Chitinophagaceae bacterium
CTGCGGGTACCAATGCATCACGCGCCTCCGCGTCTGCAATCAGCAAGGCTGCCTGCTGGCGAACGAGCTGCTCGGCATTGACCCGCTGGTGATCTTCGGCTGCCAACGGAAACGGTACGAACAACACGGGCTTGGCGACTACCGCTAACTCGGCCACCGTCATGGCACCGGCCCTTGCTATCACCACATCGGCAGCAGCGTAGGCCATCTCCATTTGTTCAATAAAATCTGCCGTATAACATCCCTTAGACCCTGCTACACGCATAGCCGCCTGTGCCGCATATGCTTTACCGGTTTGCCAGATCAATTGAATGCCGTTGCGCTGTAGTTGCTCGAATCCTTCATCGATGGCCTGGTTAATAGAGCGCGCCCCTAGGCTGCCTCCCATTATAAGCAATACAGGCTGATGAGCAGACTGACCAAAGAAGGCTCTTGCCGTTGCTCGATCGGGCAGTTCACCACAAATAGAAGCCCTCACCGGATTGCCGGTAAAAAAGATCTTTTGCGACGAAAAGAATCGCTCCAGACCCGGTACACCGGTAAAAATGGTCTTCGCCCGTTTAGCCAACAGTTGATTGGACTTTCCCGCATAAGCGTTGGACTCATGCAAAAAGGTCGGGATACCTTTTACCTGTGCATAACGCAATACCGGAAAGCTGGAGTAGCCTCCCACTCCAACGACAGCATCCGGACAAAATGCGCGGATGAGGTTTCTGACTTGCCAAAAGCTTTTGAGCAGCTTAAAGGGCAATGCAACATTTTTTGTCAAAGAACTTCTATCAAATCCCACTATATCCAACCCCACGATCGAATAACCTGCCTGGGGTACTTTCTCCATTTCCATTTTTCCCTTTGCCCCCACGAACAAGATAGCTGCCGACGGCTCTAGCTTCTTGATCGCGCCTGCTATGGCGAGTGCAGGAAAAATATGTCCCCCCGTTCCTCCTCCCGCTATCAGGATCCTGCGACTCATGCGGCGGCTGGTTTAGCCAGTTTCTCCTCCGCTTTACCCTCCAGCTGTTCCACATTTCGCGCTACACTCAAAATGATACCGATGGCCAGACACGTAAAAATGAAACTGCTTCCTCCCATACTCACCAGCGGCAGGGTCACCCCTGTTACCGGAAACAGATTGACAGTTACCGCCATATTGGCGAGCGCTTGAATGACCAGCGTAAAGCTGAGCCCCAGCGCCAGAAAAGCGCCAAAGGCAAAAGGACATCGCTTGAATATTCTGATGCAACGAAACAAGAACACCAAATAGATAAATACCATGAATCCTCCGCCCAGTATACCGTACTCCTCTATAATAATGGCATAAATAAAATCATTGTAAGCCTGCGGCAAAAAGTCGCGCGTAGTACTGTTGCCAGGACCCACACCTAACAATCCGCCTTTAGAAATTGCTACTTTGGCCTGATTGACCTGGTAGGCGTCGGTATCGCTGTCCTGTCCACCGTAAATAAAGGTTTCTACCCGGTTGATCCAGGTATCTACTCTTGCGGTAAGTGCCGAAGTAGAGGCCTTGACCGCGGTCGACTCCTCGCTGCTTTCACTGTGATGCCGTACTACCGCTGTAGCGATCAGCAAGAAGATCGGAATCATAGCTAATCCTATCGTCAGCAGGAGATGCTTGGCACTGGCTCTTCCGATAAAAAGCAGCAGCAGACAACTGGCTCCCAGCAACAACGCCGTAGAAAGATTGGCGGGAGCAATGAGCAGGCAAGTCAAGAGTACAGGCCAGATGACCATCAGATACCCTTTTTTAAAATCCTTGATCATATCTTGCTTCTTACTCAATAGTCTTGCCAAGTACATGAACAGCGCCAGCTTAGCCAGATCAGAAGTTTGCATGGTCATATTGATAATTGGCAATTTGATCCAGCGGCTGCCTTCGTTCATTTTGACACCGAAGAATAATGTATAAAACAGCAGCGGCAGCGAGATCAAAAAGACAATACGGGCCGCCTTAGAATAAAAAGTATAATTGACCAGATGCGCGAAGTAGATAACCAGCAATCCGCCTAAAATAAAGACGACTTGCTTAAACAAATACACCTCGGTATTGCCCTTATAGTTTTTATACGCCAGTGAGCCGGTAGCACTGTAGACCGCCAGTAATGATACCAGGGTAAGCACTACTACCAGTGCCCAGATCACTTTATCACCACGGGTCTTCTTCAACAGATTGTCGGTGGTAAAGCTGTTACGCAAATCAGTCAGTCGTATGTCGCGGGTGGCTTCCATGAATTAGAGATCTTTTACAGCTTTTTTAAATTGCTGGCCGCGGTCCTCGTAATTCTTGAACAGATCGAAACTGGCACAGGCCGGGCTTAACAGGACCGTATCGCCCTTGGCCGCCAAATGGAAAGCCGTTTGGACGGCCTCTTCGGCACTGTGCGTATCGACCAACACGTTGACGAGCTTATCGAAGGCCTCATGTATCTTTTTGGTGTCCTTGCCAAGACAGATAATAGCCTTTACTTTATCGCGAATGCCCTCGGCCAGCAGCGAGTAATCGTTTCCTTTATCGACGCCGCCCAAAATAAGGATGGTAGGACGTGTCATGCTTTCAAGCGCATACCACGTAGAGTTGACATTGGTAGCCTTGCTATCGTTGATGAACTCAACGCCGCGTACCGTGGCTACATGTTCCATGCGGTGCTCTAATTGTTCAAAATGCTGTACAGCATCGCGGATCTTGTCTTTACGAATATCGAGGGTGGCTGCGGCCACACAAGCTGCCATAGTGTTATACTGGTTATGTTTTCCCTTTAGTGCGAAGTCGAAGACGCTCATCGTCATCACTTCGTTGCCGGTCCGCACGTACATGTCTCCGTCTTTGATAAATGCGCCTGGTGATACTTCTCTTTTCATGCTAATGGGTAGTTGGTTAGATTGTATACTAAAATTTTTAAGGTGGGTTTGGGTCACCGCATCGTCGGCACAGTAGATAAAATAATCGGTGGGTCCTTGATTCATGGTGATCCTAAACTTGCTGTTGATATAATTCAAGAAAACGTAATCGTAACGATCGAGGTGATCTTCGGTGATATTGGTCAGGATCGCCACCTGGGGACAGAACTGATCGATATCATCGAGTTGAAAACTGCTGATCTCGACCACATAGAGTTCGTGCGGCTCAATAGCTACCTGCCGGGCAAATGAGTAGCCGATATTACCGACCAGCGCCACATCCAACCCGGCAGAACGGCACAGCTGGTAGACCAGTGAGGTAGTCGTCGTCTTTCCATTGCTCCCGGTGATAGCAACGATCCGGCTGTTGCCCTTGTATCGGTAGGCCAGCTCCACTTCACTGATCACACGAATACCCTTGGCACGGATAGCTTTCATCACCGCCGACGACTCGGGAATACCCGGACTCTTGATTATTTCATCGGCCTGCAAGACCCGCTCCATGGTATGCGTTCCCTCTTCGAAAGGAATCGCCTCTCGCAGCAGCTCGTTACGATAGTTTTCTTTCAAAGAACTTCCGTCGGAGACAAACACTTCGTATCCTTTTCGCTTGGCCAGCAAAGCGGCTCCAACCCCGCTTTCGCCCCCGCCCAATATGACAACTCGTTTTTCCATACAAGCCTTCGACTTACCGAAGTTTGAGTGTCACGATACTGAGCACCACCAAAAGCACCGTCACGATCCAAAACCGATTGACAATTTTGACCTCATGATATCCTTTGACCTGGTAATGATGATGAATAGGTGCCTTGAGAAAAATTCGCTGTCCCTCTCCGAATTTTTTCTTCGTATACTTAAAGTAGCCGACCTGTATGATCACACTCAACGACTCGACCAAAAACACGCCACAAAAGATCGGTATCAACAATTCCTTGTGAACGATAATGGACAGGGCGGCAATAATGCCTCCCAGCGTAAGACTACCGGTATCGCCCATGAATAATTGAGCGGGATACGAATTGTACCACAGAAAACCGATACAGGCGCCGATCAGTGCCGCGATGTAGATAGAGAGCTCACCCAGATCGGGGATGTACATAATATTGAGGTAATCCGCAAAGACCAGATTACCGCTGGCATATGCAAAAATGCCGAGCAAAACACCGATCAGGGCAGCGGTGCCCGTAGCCAGCCCATCCAATCCGTCCGTCAGATTGGCTCCATTCGAGACCGCTGTGATAATAAAAATGACAATCAATATATACAGCAGCCAGGTATACGCACGCCAGTCGGCCGGAAGTAACTTCGCATAATTGAACTCGTGATTCTTGACAAAGGGGATGGTGGTAACGGGCGTTTTAGTAGACACATAATAATGTGTTTTGCCATTGAAGGTCTTGGCGAAGACCGTGCTATCGGCTTGCGGTCGCTGACCAGTGTACTCCCGCCAGATGACTACCTCGGAATTAAAATATAATGTTGCGCCTACGGTGATACCCAAACCGACCTGACCCAGTATCTTAAACCAACCGGCCAGACCATCGGCATTCGATTTTTTATACTCCTTTCCTTGTTGCTGGGCCAACCGCTTACTGCGGAGCTTAAGATAATCGTCGATAAATCCGATAATCCCCAGCCAAACCGTACTCACCAGCATCAATTGCACATAAACCTTGGTCAGATCGGCCAACAACAAGGTAGGGATCAGAATGGCCAAAATAATAATGATACCGCCCATGGTCGGTGTTCCCTTTTTACTGGCTTCCCCAGCCAACCCCTCTTCGCGAATACTTTCCCCGATCTGTCTTTTCTGTAAAAAGGTAATGAGCTTCTTACCGTATACGAGTGTAATAAAGAGCGACAGCAGAATAGCCAACAATGTTCGGAACGTGATATAATCAAAGACACGGCTGCCCGGAAAACGAATTCCTTCTTCGGCCAGCCAGTCAAAAAAATGATATAACATAGTTCCTGTTTATTTATCGAGTGTTGCAAACCATTTGCGAACGGTCTCGCGATCGTCAAAATATTCTTTACTGCCCTTTACATCCTGATACGTCTCGTGCCCCTTGCCTGCTACCAGTATAATATCGTGGGGTGCCGACAACGTGATCGCCGTCTTGATAGCAACATCACGATCCACAATCGGAATGTATTTTTTGTGATCGGAAGCCGACAACCCCGCTTCCATATCCTTGATAATAGAGGCCGGCTCTTCGGAACGGGGATTATCGCTGGTAAAAATGAAGCGGTCGCTGTGGGCCGCTACTGCCGCTGCCATCAAAGGACGCTTGGTGCGATCCCGATCGCCGCCACAACCGGTGACGGTCGTGAGTTTTTGATCGGGCTTTCGTAACTGCTTTAACGTGGTAAGAACATTGAGTAACGCATCGGGCGTGTGCGCATAATCCACCACGGCCATCACCTGCTCCTTTGCTGACACAATACATTCGAAGCGGCCGGGTGCACCCTGTAACTGACTGAGCTGGGTCAGCACCGCCATCTTATCGAGCCCGAGGGCACAAGCGGCTCCATACACCGCCAGCAGATTATAGGCGTTGAAAGTGCCGATCAAGCGAAAATGCACTTCTACCTCATCGATATTGAGTTGCAACCCCTCAAGTCCGTTATCGAGCAGACGTCCCTTGTAATCGGCCATCGTGCGAAGCGCATAGAACAGTCTGCGGGCTTTGCAGTTTTGTAACATAACAGCCCCCCGCTTGTCGTCACTATTGCTAAGCGCAAAGGCGGTGGAGGGCAGCTCATCGAAAAATGATTTTTTTACACGGATATACTCATCGAAAGTGCGGTGATAGTCGAGGTGATCGTGCGTGATGTTACTAAAGATGCCTCCGGCAAATGAGATACCGGCAATGCGGTGTTGATGAATAGCATGCGAGCTGACCTCCATGAATACATGTGTGCAACCGGCCTGCTCCATTTGCTGTAATAATTGCTGCAGCTGAACCGGATCGGGTGTAGTATGCGTAGAGGGGAGCGAGCGCTCGCCGATACGGTTTTCTACCGTACTGATCAGACCGCACGTAAAGCCCAAGCCGGAAAAAAGTTTGTAGAGTAAGGTGGCAATAGTGGTTTTGCCATTGGTGCCGGTTACCCCCACCACCTTTAATCGGGCCGATGCATTTCCAAAGAATTGCGTAGCGATCAAGGCCGATGCCAATGCCGCATCTGAGACTTGTACATACGTCTTATCGGGGGCGCAAGAAGCCGGCATTGTTTCTGTAACGATGGCGACGGCTCCCTGTTGCAGCGCTTGTTCAATAAATTGCTGACCATCCGTGCGGGTTCCGCGTACCGCAATAAACAGACCACCCGCTCTTACCTGTCGAGAGTCGGTAGTGATGCTGAGCGGCTCCACTGCGGTAGAACCACTCACCGAAACAACCGATACCCCGTATAACATTTCACTCAGCTTCACTGGTGCTGTTTATTTTTTTAACTCAACTCAAGTACAACCTGCAATGGACGATCAAGTGCCGTTCCCGGTGCCACCGATTGCGACACAATCCTGCCTCTGCCTTTTACCTGCACCCTCACACCCATGTTCTCCAGCAGATACAAGGCATCTTTTAACCCCATACCTTTTACATTGGGCATCACTCTGCTACGTAAGGCTTGTGCCTTCAGTACAGTTTTCCCTTGCGGATTATAGGCCTTGACCCACTCGTGCTGTTGCACCGAATCAGTATAGGGTAATTGGAGTGCTTGAAATACATGGCGCAGATCGCTGCTGTTACCGGCATAGAAGAAAAGCGTGCTGTCTGTCTTTTTTACAAACTGAGAAGGATCTTTTCGATCGACATACATCGCATAGACCTTGGTAGCGATCTCGCGAAAAACAGGAGCAGCCACCGTGCCTCCGTAGTGCGAAGCTGCATAGGGCTTGGTCCGCACGACCACAATGCAGGTGTATTGGGGACGATCGGCCGGAAAGTAGCCTACAAACGAAGCCTGATATACCCGATCCGCATATTTGATGGGACCATCCGATACCAGGGCCGTACCCGTCTTTCCTGCTACTGCAAAAGGAACTCCTTCGAAAGCACGTCGTGCAGTTCCTTCAATGACCACGGCCTCCATGGCACTGCGTGCTGCCGTAATCACCTCAGGCTTGCACAACTGCTCTTCTAAGACGGTGGGCTCAACCTCCCGATACAAGGCACCGCCTTGCTGAATACGACTCACCAGGTAAGGCTTCATCATCTTACCGCCGTTAGCCACGGCGTTGTAAAGAGTAAGCGTATGCAACGGGCTTACCTGAATCGCATAGCCAAAACTCATCCACAGCATATTACCCAATGAACTTCCCTTTTCGTTGAGCGGCGCCATACTGGGCCTTGGCACACTGCTCAAATCGATCGGTGCGCGTTTGTCGAGATGAAATTTGCTGAAATATGTTTTGATCTCCTGCGGATCTTTTCCGAATGCCTTTAAGGCCAGTTTGCTCATGCCCACGTTAGAACTATGCGCATAACATTCTTTGACGGTCAAGAAAGGTTTGGGAGAACGCTCGGCATCGATCACCATTTTAGGACCCACCATCGCCCGTCCCGCGCTACCGATTTCGACAGGGTCATCTATGCGACTTGTTCCTTTCTCCAGTACGGCCAACAACGTTGCCAATTTAATGGTAGAGCCGGGTTCGGTGGCACGCAGGGCATAATTGTCATCTTCCCAATAGTGCCCGTCGGGTCGACGTCCCAGGTTGGCCATGGCCTTTATCTTTCCGGTGGCCGTCTCCATCACAATGGCGGTGCCGTAGAGGGCCTCGCTTTGCACCATCATCCGCATCAGCGCTGTTTCCGTAATGTCCTGCATGGGCAGATCGATCGTCGTGTAGATATCTTTTCCGTTTTCAGGCTCGGTCTCCGATCCGGCGATGGGAATGGCCGCACCTCCTGCTATAAAACGAACCAACCGAGCGCCCTCTTTCCCGCTGAGCAATGAGTCATAGCTTTTCTCTAACCCTACATTCTGTTTTCTGATCTTGCCGTCGCTGGCCAAATGCTCGCGAGACAATCCAATGGTGCGCCCGGCGAGAATTCCGTAGGGCAGTAATCGCTTGCTGTTAGTCTCAACAATTACACCACTTCGGTTAGGACCCAACCTTACCAAGGGTAATTCGCGAAAGGCCTTGTACTGCGCAAAACTTAATTTCTTTTTCAGAGGATAATAGCGCGACTTCTTTTCGTAAGCAGCGGTAATGGCGGCTTTGTATTGAGCCGGTGTTTGGTCGTTAAACAGACTCGAAAGAGCCACAGAGAACGAATCGATATTCTCTTTGAATCGACGCCCTTTCTTTTCACGCAATCCATCCGCACAGAGATCGAGATAAATATCAAAAGTGGGAATAGAGGTGCTTAGAAATTGTCCATCCTCGGAGTAGATCGTGCCGCGCTGGGCATCGAGGGTCACATACCGCTGGTGCAAACTATCGCTAAGCCGCTTCCAATAGGCTCCCTGAAATCGCTGAATATAAAAAGCGCGACCCACCACCCCGGCTCCCAGCAATGCCAGGCCGATAAAACTGATGTACACCCTCCACAATATGTCGCGTTTAACTTGCATGGATCTTATTGTTGTATCGGGTTGGGAAAACTGTCTACCAATACCACCGGAGAAACGGTCAACTCCTGCAGCCCTAGCGGGGCCACCGCATTGATCAGTTCGCTCTGTTTGGTTCTCGATAACAATTCGCCCTTGATCATTTTGTATTCGTATTTGAGTTCTTTTACTTCTTTTTCTGTTTTATTGATATCGCGGATCGTCTTGTTCGCATAATGCCCGTTATAGATATAGAGCACAGCCAACAGCGCCAGAAACAGAAAGAAAGGCACCTGTTGCACCAGCGACTGGTAATGAAACCATCGACTCCAATTCATTTTCTTTTCGTTTGTCGCAGTTTGCATGATAGCTTTCTATGCTATTTTTTGTGCCACCCGCAGTTTTGCACTGCGTGATCGCGGATTTTTTTTCAACTCCTCGCTACCCGCCACGATTGGCTTTTTGGTGAGCGGCTTCCAGGGAGAGGCAGCCTCAACAGAGAGAAACGGATGATCCTGTCTTTGCTCGAGGGTGCCCTCTTTAAAAAACTGCTTGACCATCCTGTCTTCCAGCGAATGAAAACTGATGATGGCCACTCTGCCGCCAAGTTTGATGACTGGTGATAGTTGCGAGAGCAGTTCATGAAGCGCTTCCAGCTCTTCGTTGACTTCCATTCGCAAGGCCTGAAATACCTGGGCAAAGTATTTATTGGGATTTCCTTTTACGGCATCTCGGATCGCTTGCTTGAATCCGTCGATCGTACGAAGGGATTGCGTGGCGCGGGCCGCTACAATCGTCTTGGCCAGCGTCTTTGCATTGGTCACCTCTCCATACTGCTCAAAAATTTTGTGCAGCCTCGACTCTTGGTAGGTGTCTACCACCCAAAAAGCCGTTTTAGAAAGCCGTTGGTCCATTCGCATGTCAAGGGCGGCATCAAAGCGGGTCGAAAAACCCCTCGATGCCTCATCGAACTGATGACTACTAACGCCCAGATCTGCGAGCAAACCATCTACCGGCAGCAATCCGTGCAAACGAAGAAAGCGATGCAGGTATCTGAAATTCTCCGGCACAAAAACAATCCGGTCGTCAGACGGAAGATTGGCCTTGGCATCACTATCCTGATCAAAAGCTACCAGACGACCCTGTGGTCCCAGCTTCTCGAGTATGGCGCGGGCATGACCGCCACCCCCAAAAGTGCAATCCACGTAGATACCGTCGGGCTTGATGGAGAGACCCTCGATCACCTCAGCCAGCAGTACAGGTATGTGATACGAAGGCTGCAAGGTTATTGATCAATTGGCGGATCCTCCTCCCATCACTTCATTGCCCAGCTTGCTGAAAGCATCCGAAGAAAAGGAGTCAAAGAACTTTTTGTACTTATTACTATCCCAGATTTCCATTTTATTACCCGACGACGCTATCACAATGTCTTTTTCGAGTTCTGCATACGCCTTTAGGTTCGGCGGCAACAGAATACGTCCTGCCGTGTCGGGTTCTACGTAGGTGGCGCCATTCAAAAAGGCCCGGCGGAATTCACGCTGGCGGGGATCGAATTCGTTTAATCCTTTGATCTTTTCGAACAAAGGCTCCCATTCCTTGAGCGTATAAAGTGCCAGGCACTGCTCAAATCCCCGATTGATAACAAAGCGGCCTAACTCCTCCTCCTTTACCTGCCGCTTAAATCCGGCAGGGAGCAGAAATCGCCCCTTTGCATCTAACGTAGCCTCGAATTCTCCCAGAAAGCCAGTCATTATCAGTGATTTGAGTAATTTTTTTTCGAATTACCACAAAATAACACTTTTTCCCACCATGATACCAAATTTTGCCCTTCTTAATTTATCCCCACCATAGAATTCAATGAAACCCTTTACTGGCTTGGGTTTTATCGAGTGGGAGTAGTTGTTTTACAATATTTCGGTGGATAGTATGTGGATTACTGTGGAAAACCTGTGGGTAGCCCAAAAAAGAAGGAGGTTTTCCGATATTTGCAGCCCATCAACAGTTAGTTGTATGAATAAAGACCCCCGTCTCTTGTCGATAGACGACTTCGACTACGCGTTGCCCTCCGACAGAATCGCCTCTGCCCCTCTGGCCATTCGTCACGAATCAAAATTGCTTTGCTACCAAAACGGAGCCATCAGTGATTACCGCTATCTGTCACTTTCGGAGTTGTTGCCGGCCGAAAGTTTTGTGGTCTTCAATGAAACCAAAGTGATACCGGCCCGCTTAGTGTTTGAAAAAAGTACAGGCGGACAGATCGAGATCTTTTGTTTACAACCCGATGCGGCTTACAAAGAGATGAGTGTTGCACTGCAGGCCACCCAACGCGTAGTGCTGCAATGTCTGGTAGGCGGCGCTTCGAAGTGGAAGCCGGGCATTGCACTGACCAAACAAGTCGGTCCCTTGCAATTGCAGGCGCGGGTGATGCAAAAAGAAAAGGATTATTTTTTGATTGAATTTAGCTGGACACCCGAAGAAATTACTTTGGCCAGTGTGCTGGAACTGGCGGGTGCCACGCCTCTTCCGCCCTATATAAAAAGACCTGCAGACGCGCTTGATCGGACCTCATACCAGACAGTGTATGCCCGAAATGAAGGGTCCGTAGCTGCTCCTACGGCCGGACTTCATTTTACCGAAGAGCTGCTGCAACGCATGCGTGCAAATGCTATCCGCTACGATTTTTTGACCCTGCACGTAGGAGCCGGAACGTTTAAACCGGTCAAAGCCGCCACTATGCTCGAGCATGATATGCACGCAGAGTGGATCGATGTTACGCTTTCTTTTCTGGAGACCTGGCAAGCACAACTCGGAAGACCGCTGGTAGCAGTGGGAACCACATCGCTACGCACCCTGGAGAGCCTCTACTGGTTGGGGCTTAAATTGATGAAAGAAGAAGAACAGCTGCAGCCCCCTACACTTTCGCAATGGGAATGTTATGCACTGCAAGAAGAAATCGCTCCGTTGCCCTGCGTGTTAGAGGCCCTGATCGGCTGGATGAAACGCAGAAAGTTGGAACATTTTGTTACGCAAACCTCTCTCTTAGTGGCCCCAGGGTATCCCTGCCAGGTGGTAGACGGACTACTGACCAATTTTCACCAACCCCGCTCGACCTTGCTGTTGCTGATTGCGGCTCTGGTAGGAGAAGACTGGCGAAAGATCTACCAGCATGCTCTCGATAACGAGTACCGCTTCTTGAGTTATGGAGATGGCAGCTTGCTTTGGAGAAACCGTTAGTAAGCAGCCAGCGGAAAAGCAAGCGTAAACAGACTGCCTTTACCTAAGGTACTATCGGCCTTTACCTGGCCACCCATGGCTTCTGTAACCGTTTTAACATAGCTAAGTCCGAGTCCGAAGCCTTTTACATTGTGCCGGTTGCCGGTATGGGCCCGATAGAACTTTTCGAAGATCCGCTTGAGGGTATCACGGCTCATGCCCATCCCGTTGTCTTCGATAGAAAGTAACACCTGCTTTCCTTGCAAGACAGAACCGATTCGTATGTGGGGCGGCACGCCCTCTTTCGCATACTTGATTGCGTTATCGATAAGATTGGTGATGAGGTTAGACAAATGAATTTCATCGGCCACGACCCGATCGGAGGTTGCCTGTAGCTGCAACCCGATCTGCCCCTGTGCATTGTCGAGTTGTAAGCCGAAATTAGAGACCACCTGCTGCACGATGGCATGCAATGACACGGGCTTCATGCTCAGCTGAATCTCGTTACGCTCCAGTTGAGAGGCCTTTAAAATCGTTTCTACCTGGCGGTTCATGCGCAGGTTCTCTTCTTTGATGATCCCGTTAAAATAAGCGAGTCGCTCCCGGTCTTGGAGTACCTTTTCGTTACGCATGGCGTCCACCGCCAGCGAGATCGTGGCCAACGGTGTCTTAAACTCATGCGTCATGTTATTGATAAAATCATTTTTGATCTCACTGAGTTTCTTCTGCTGCAACAGGGTTTTGACGGTCACATAAAAAGCCAGCACAATAATGAGTGTAAACAAAACAGAAGCCGCAATATTCCATCGCAGCGAGCGTAACACCACCTGCTGCAGATCAGGCACAACCACGAACAATACCTCACTGGCCATCAAACTCTCTCCGACGGTTCCACTAAAGGGAGTAAATCCCCTGTTGACGCTAAAATTATGGATGGTATCCTCTTTGGCAGCAAAAAAGCCGGGTGTGACTTTTTCGTACACATTGTATCCCATTCGATCAAAAGAAGCCAGTGCAAATTCGTACGACAGTTCAGGCAACTTGCTTTTTTTAAACGCGAGTCTGAACTTACGATCCAGATCTTCGACCGAATACCGACTGGCTACCGAGCTTGGGCTAAAAGGTTCCCACCCCAGACCGTCGAGCCAGTTACGCCGGGGGCTGCCGGGCTGAAAGCCTCCTTTGAACTGCATGATATCATCGGTCACTTCCTTGACCACCTCGATCACCTGGTACTTAACCTGCTCTTGTCTAACCAATACCATGTTCCTGATCCAAGAGACCTGTAAGAAAATGATACCGATCAACGACAAGCTGATCAGAAGCGTAATAAGAGAGAAAACTTTTTTCACAGCCGATAAAAGTACTACCTGCGTCTCAGTTCAAGAACTTAAACAAAGGCCTTCACATTTTTTTAACTAGTTGGCAATTTCAGAAAAAAAAGGTATATTCAATTATGCCTTCTATAACACCGGGTTCCCTACTGGTCGCTGAACCGTTTCTTAAAGACCCGAATTTCTTGCGCAGTGTGATTTTGCTGTGTGAGCATGGCAATGAGGGGTCCGTTGGCTTTGTGTTGAATAAGCCGTACAAGCAACAGCTGGGCGAACTGGTGCCGGAGCTGCAGACCAAAAAATGGTCGCTGTACAATGGAGGACCGGTACAAACTGATTCACTGCATTTTATTCATCAATACCCCCGACTAATTCCCGGAAGCCGAGAAATAAAAAAAGGAATCTGGTGGGGCGGTGATTTTAGCACCGTAATTCATCTGCTGAAAAAGGATGCGTTGGAGCCTGACCGATTGCGATTTTTTCTGGGGTATTCCGGTTGGGAAAAAGGTCAACTAAACGAAGAGTTACAACAAAACAGCTGGTTCACCACCGAAGCTAGATCTTCACTGGTCTTTGCCAAAAAGCCACAGGAGATTTGGAACGAAACCGTTAAGAGCATGGGAGATGACTTCGCCATGATGATCCACTTTCCAATCGACCCGCAACTCAATTAAAGGGCCACGCCACCCTCTACCAATACTGTTACCTGGTTATTGAGCACTTCTACGAATCCGCCCTGGATAGAGAACTTAGCAAGATCTTGTTGTTTGTTGCCCACCACCTTTACAATACCCGCTTTGAGTGCGCTGATCAGCGGAGCGTGTTTCTCTAAGACTTCGAACGACCCGGTCAGCCCCGGCATTTGTACGCCATAGGCATCGCCGCTGAACAATTTCTTTTCGGGAGTGAGTATCTCGATCTTCATAGTATTATGCTTTGCGCATTAGGCCTTGGCCTGTGCCAGCAATTTCTTGCCTTTTTCGATGGCATCATCAATAGTACCTACCAGGTTGAAGGCGGCCTCCGGATACTCATCTACTTCGCCATCCATGATCATGTTGAAACCGCGGATCGTCTCCTCGATAGGAACCAGTACCCCTTTGAGACCGGTAAAGGCTTCAGCCACATGGAAGGGCTGAGACAGGAATCGCTGCACGCGACGGGCGCGCGATACTACCAGTTTATCTTCGTCACTCAACTCATCCATACCGAGGATGGCGATGATATCTTGTAATTCTTTGTAACGCTGCAACATCGACTTAACGCGGTTGGCACACTGGTAGTGCGCCTCTCCTACCACCTGTGGCGTCAGGATCCGCGAAGTAGAATCGAGCGGATCCACCGCAGGGTAGATACCCAAGTCGGCGATCTTACGAGACAATACCGTTGTGGCATCGAGGTGGGCGAATGTGGTAGCAGGAGCAGGGTCGGTCAAGTCATCGGCAGGAACGTAAACGGCCTGTACCGATGTAATCGATCCGTTCTTGGTAGAAGTGATACGCTCTTGCATGATACCCATTTCCGTAGCAAGGGTAGGCTGGTATCCTACCGCAGAAGGCATACGACCCAGCAGGGCTGACACCTCCGATCCGGCCTGTGTAAAGCGGAAGATGTTATCAACGAAGAACAAAATGTCTTTTCCTTTTCCTTGACCATCTCCGTCACGGTAATACTCGGCGATGGTAAGCCCCGACAACGCCACACGAGCACGGGCACCGGGGGGTTCGTTCATCTGTCCGAACACGAAAGTGGCTTTGGAGTCGGCCAGCTCGTTCATATTTACTTTGCTCAGGTCCCATCCGCCTTCTTCCATGCTGTGCTTAAAATCGTCGCCGTATTTCATAATGCCGGCCTCGATCATCTCACGCATCAAATCGTTTCCTTCGCGGGTACGCTCACCCACACCGGCAAACACAGACAAACCCGAATAAGCCTTTGCAATATTGTTGATCAATTCTTGAATAAGTACCGTCTTTCCTACCCCGGCTCCTCCAAAGAGTCCGATCTTACCCCCTTTTGCATAGGGCTCAATCAGGTCAATGACCTTGATACCGGTGTAGAGCACTTCTGAGGCCGTGCTCAAATTCTCGAAGGCAGGAGGTTGGCTGTGAATAGGACGACCGTTAGTCTTGCTCACCGCTGGCAATCCATCGATAGGATCACCCGTTACGTTAAAGAGTCTTCCCTTGATGCCTTCTCCGGTGGGCATGGCGATCGCCTTTCCGGTATCCACAACGGCCATACCACGCACCAGGCCTTCCGTACCATCCATGGCGATAGTACGAACACTGTCTTCACCTAAGTGCTGTTGCACCTCGAGAACCAGCGTGTCGCCATTTTCTTTTTTCAATTCAAGTGCGTTGTAGATCTCAGGAAGTTTACCATCGAATTGCACGTCGATGACCGCGCCGATGACCTGTTTTACTTTACCGGTATTTGCCATGTTTCAGAGTTTAAAGGAAAGGGCCGCAGACCCGTGTTTTTTCTGGGCGCAAAGGTAAGGGCGGGGAGCGAAAAATCGAAAAGAAAAATCACCCGCTGTAAAAGCCCGAATTCGGGTTTAGGGGCCCCGGTTTGTTACCTTTGCAGCCGTGCAGGTACTAGAAGTAAATACCCCCCGGTTACGCGCTGCTTTTTTGGAGGTCAACGTAAGGCTTTACGCCGATGACCCCAATTATATTCGCCCCCTCGACAAAGACGTGGAGGAGGTGTTCGACCCTGCAAAAAACAAGGCCTTTCGCTTCGGGGAAGTCATCCGCTGGATATTGGTGGATGAAAAAGGCGAAAAAATAGGCCGGATCGCCGCCTTTGTCAACAGCCGCTACCGCACCAAGGGAGATCAATACCCCGTGGGCGGAATAGGCTTCTTTGACTGTGTTAATGACCAGGCCGCCGCTAATCTCCTGTTCGATACGGCCAAAGAATGGTTGGTGGCCCGCGGGATGGAGGGCATGGACGGACCCATCAACTTCGGCGAGAGGGATCGTTGGTGGGGATTGATTGTGGAGGGCTTTCAGCCGCCGCTCTACTGCATGAATTACAACAAACCCTATTACCGGCAGCTTTTTGAAGGCTACGGGTTTAAGCCCTTCTTTGACCAGATCTGCTTTGGACTGGATCCTACCAAAGAAATCAGTCAAAAGCTGATAGACCGGCACGCGATCCTCAAACAAGATCCTGCGTACAAGGCTATTTACATCGACAAACGGCAACTGGAAAAATTCGCTCACGATTTTACCACTATCTACAACAAAGCCTGGGCCGGTCATGGCGGACTCAAAGAGATGCGCGAAGAAGTGGCCATCGCGCTCTTTAAACGGATGAAGCCGGTCATGGATGAAAAAATCGTATGGTTCGTCTACTACAATGAGGACCCGATCGGCTTTTTTATCAATATCCCCGATCTCAACCAGTGGTTCAAGTACCTGAATGGGAAATTCAGCTGGTGGCACAAACTAAAATTCCTTTACATCAAACATACCCGCCCCAACCGACGATTTACCGGCATCATCTTTGGAGTGATCCCGGAATTTCAGGGCAAGGGGGTAGACGCCTATCTGATCAACGAAGCGAAGTTTGTGATCCAAGCCCTGCAGCGCTACACGTACTACGAGCTTCAATGGATCGGCGACTTTAATCCCAAAATGCTGAACGTGGCGCAGGGGCTGGGAGACACCTATCCCACGCGAAAGCTGATCACCTGGCGGTACGCGTTCGACCGTTCCCGGTTAATAGAAAGACACCCCATTCTGTAGGAGCTTACTTATTCACAACCCACCCTGCCCTTCTGCACTTGTTGCGCCGTTTGTTATCTTGCGGTCATGGACAGGTTTATTGTTTCGGCTCGTAAGTACAGACCCCAACAGTTCGACAGCGTACTGGGTCAAGACCATATTACCACCACCCTCAAAAACGCCATTCGCAACCAACAGCTGGCGCATGCTTTTTTGTTCTGTGGACCCCGAGGCGTCGGAAAGACAACCTGTGCCCGGATTCTCGCCAAGACCATCAACTGCGAAAAACTCACCGCACAAGGCGAAGCTTGTAACACCTGCAGCAGCTGTACCTCGTTCAACGAAGGAACCTCCCTCAATTATTTTGAACTCGATGCGGCCTCGAATAACTCGGTGGATGATATTCGGCAACTTACCGAGCAAGTACGATTTGCTCCACAGGCCGGTCGTTACAAAGTCTACGTGATCGACGAGGTGCACATGCTGTCTCAGCAGGCCTTCAATGCCTTCTTAAAAACGCTCGAAGAACCGCCCTCGTATGCCATCTTTATTTTGGCTACGACCGAAAAGCACAAGATCTTACCCACCATTCTGAGTCGTTGCCAGCTCTTTGATTTTAAGCGCATCACTACCGACGATACCGTGGCCCATCTGCAAAAGATCTGCCAAGAAGAAAACGTAAATGC